>JADGOR010000001.1 GCA_017882855.1 Cellulomonas sp.
GAGGTCGCACCGTTGCTCGCGGCGCACCACGACGCGATCTACCTCGACCCGCGGCTGTTCGCGCGCGTCGACGCCTTGCACGCCGCCGCCGTCGCCGGATCGTTGTCCCTCGACGCCGCGACGGCGCGCCTGCTCGACGACCTGCACCGGGACTTCCTACGTGCGGGCGTCGGCCTCGCGGAGCCGGCGCAACAGCGTCTCCGCGAGTTGAATGCCGATCTGTCCGAGCTCGAGGCGGCCTTCGGCCGAGAGCTGCTCGCGGACACGAACGCGAGCGCGGTCGTCGTCGAGGATGTCGGCGAGCTCGCCGGGCTACCGGCCGACGCCGTGGCCGCGGCTGCCGAGGCGGCCATCGCCCGTGACCTCCAAGGCCGGCATCTGCTCGCCCTGCAGCTGCCGACCCAGCAGCCCGAGCTCGCGCACCTCGACAATCGTGGCATGAGGGAGCGGGTGCACCTCGCGTCGATCGCCCGTGGTCAACGCGGCGGCGAGCACGACACCCGCGCCACGTTGCTGCGCATCGCCCGGCTGCGCGCCGACCGTGCGGAGCTGCTCGGCTACCCCAACCACGCGGCGTACGTAGCCGAGGACGGCACCGCGAAGACGACCGAAGCCGTTCAGGGACTGCTGACGCGGCTCGTCCCCGCAGCGGTCGCGAACGCACGGCGGGAGGCGGACGACATCCAGGCGGCGGTCTCGGCGGACGTACCTGGCGCCATCGCGCAGCCGTGGGACTGGGCCTACTACGCGGAGCGGGTCCGCTCGGAGCGCTTTCACCTCGACGACTCGCTGCTGCGGCCCTACCTCGAGCTCGACCGGGTGCTGCGACGCGGCGTCTTCGAGGCCGCGACCGAGCTGTACGGCGTCACCTTCTCCGAGCGCATCGACCTGGTCGGCTACCACCCCCAGGTGCGCATCTTCGAGGTGCACGATGGCGACGGAACCGGCCTCGGCCTGTTCCTCTTCGACCCCTATACCCGCGACTCGAAGCGCGGCGGCGCGTGGATGGACACGCTGGTGGACCAGAGCCTCCTGCTGGGCGAGCACTCGGTGGTGGTCAACAACCTCAACATCGTGGCGCCGCCAGCCGGGCAGCCGACGCTGCTCGCGTGGGACGAGGTGATCACCCTCTTCCACGAGTTCGGGCACGCTCTGCACGCGCTGCTCTCGGACGTGCGCTACCCGTCCCAGTCCGGCACCGGCGTGCCGACCGACGTCGTCGAGTACCCGTCCCAGGTCAATGAGATGTGGGCCTGGGAGCCGGCGATCCTGGAGCGGTACGCCCGCCACCACGAGACCGGGGAGGCGATGCCGTCCGGGTGGATCGACACCCTGCTCGCGGCCCGGCAGTTCAACGAGGGCTTCACGACGACGGAGTACCTCGCCGCGGCCCTGCTCGACCAGGCCTGGCACACCCGAACGCTCGCCGAGCTGCCCACCGATCCCGGCGAGGTCATCGCGTTCGAGCAGGCCGCGCTCGCCGACGCCGGGCTCGCCGTCCCGCTCGTCCCGCCCCGGTACCGCAGCGCGAACTTCAACCACGTCTTTGCTGGCGGCTATGCGGCCGCCTACTACGCCTACTTGTGGGCGGAGGTCCTGGCTGCCGACACGGTCGAGTGGTTCCGCGAGAACGGCGGCCTGACCAGGGCGAACGGCGACCGGTTCCGCGCCGCGATCCTGTCCCGCGGCGACTCGATCGACGTGATGGAGGCGTTCGAGCAGTTGCGCGGACGTCCGCCGGAGCTTGCCCCGCTGCTGGCCCGGCGGGGCCTTGCCCTCTCGCCCTGACCCCGGTCGTCGGCGCACGGTAGCGTGACCGGCATGCCGGCGTCGCCTCTCGACCTCACACCGTTCGGCGCTCGGGTGCCGCGCGCCGAGGACGAGGTCGCGACGATCTGCCGGAACCTGCTCAGGATCGACTCGAGCAACTACGGCGACGGGAGCGGGCCGGGGGAGCGCGCTGCGGCCGAGCACGTGGCTGCGCTCCTCGCCGAGGTCGGCTTCGAGCCCGAGCTGTTCGAGTCCGCTCCTGGTCGGACCACCGTCGTGACCCGCTGGGCCGGCGAGGACCCGTCCCGGCCGGCGCTCGTCCTGCACGGCCATACCGACGTCGTCCCCGCAGAGGCCTCCGACTGGTCGGTCCCACCCTTCAGTGGCGAGGAGCTCGACGGCTACCTGTGGGGTCGCGGCGCGGTCGACATGAAGGACATGGACGCCATGATGCTGTCGGTAGTGCGCGAGATGGTGCGCACCGGGAAGAAGCCGGCCCGCGACGTCGTCCTCGCGTTCTTCGCCGATGAGGAAGCCGGCGGGCGGATGGGCGCGCGCTACGCCGTCGACCACCGGCCCGACCTCTTCGAGGGTGCGAGCGAGGCGATCAGCGAGGTGGGCGGGTTCTCGGTGGACGTCGCCGGGCGCCGCACGTACCTGATCCAGAGCGCTGAGAAGGGCCTGGCCTGGTTGCGCTTGCTTGCGGAGGGCACCGCCGGTCACGGTTCGCAGGTCAATGCGGACAACGCGGTCGTCCGGCTCGCCGAGGCGGTCGTCCGGGTCGGGCGTCACACCTGGCCGATGTCCCTCAGCCCGACCGTGCGCGCCCTGCTCAGCGGCGTCGCTGATCTGACCGGTCTGCCGTTCGATCCCGAGAACCCGCAATCGGTGGACGCGCTCGTGGCCGCTCTCGGCCCCGCCGCTCGATTCGTCGGCGCCACGACCAGCGCCACCTCTCACCCGACGCAGCTCTCCGCGGGCTACAAGGCGAACGTGGTCCCGGCCAGGGCGGAGGCGATCCTCGACGTCCGCTACCTGCCGGGCCAGGGCGAGGAGACCCTGGCGGAGATCGCGCGGCTCGCGGGCGATGGCGTGCGGGTCGAGACGCTGCACTACGACGTCTCGCTCGAGACACCCTTCGAGGGCGACCTCGTGGATGTAATGGTGGCCGCGCTCGCCGCGGAGGACCCCGACGCGGCCGTTCTGCCGTACATGCTGTCGGCCGGTACGGACAACAAGTCGCTGTCGCGGCTCGGGATCGTCGGCTACGGGTTCGTCCCGCTCCGGCTGCCGGCGGAGCTGGACTTCCCGGCGATGTTCCACGGCGTCGACGAGAGGGTGCCGATCGAGTCGCTGCGCTTCGGGACCCGGGTGCTGCGCCGACTGCTGGAGCGCTGCTGACCCGCGCGGGCCTCGAGGATGCCGGCGCGACGCCGCGCCGCGCCGGCATGGGTGGGGACCCTCGCTAGAGAGTGCTCTCGACCCGGAAGATCTTGCGCCGGAGCCAGACCCGGCGCTCCCCGCCCGCATAGAGGCGAGTTCGCGCGAGCTCCCAGCGGCCGTACTCCGCCTCGTCGGTGAGCAACCGGCAGGCATCGACCGGGCTGGTCGACCTCGGCAGGGTCACGACTCGGTACTCGTACTGGCCGCCCCTGGCGATCCACGCGTTGCGCGTGAGTCGCCGTTGGGTAGGACTGTCCATCGGTCACCGTCCCCCGGGTGGATGTTCCCGTCGACTGAGAGTGCCATTGTGCCCACTCGGGCAGTACCGTCAGGGCATGACCGCCGACCCGCGCGCCGCGCTCGACCGATTCCTCGCTGCGCTCGAGGCCCACTTCAACGCCGTCGCCGCCCGCCGCGCCGAGGATGACCCAGCCGTCGACGACGCCTACGACGTCCTTGCCGACGCGTTCGACGTGTACGACGAGGCGCTCGCGGAGGTCCACGGTGAGGCGCTGCCGTTCTTCCTCGCCGATGACGAGAGTGACGACGACGATGACGAGGACGTGGACGAGGACGACTTCGACGACGACGACCCGTTCGTAGAGATCGAGGACGCGGACGTCGACGACACCGTTGACGAGGATGTCGACGTCGATGACGAGCCCAGTGAAGCCCGCCACGAGGGTTCGCGGGGCTGACTCGTACGGGTGATCCAGCGGCCCGGCACGACCGGGTCGAGCGGCGCGGCTATCGACGTTCTGGGTAACCCAGGTCGGGTGCACTGATCTCGTCGAGGGCGTCCAGGATCGCCTCCGGCAGCTCGAGGTCCTCGCTTGCCAGGACGGCGCGGAGCTGAGCCGCGGTGCGGGCCCCGACGATGGCGGACGTCACCTGAGGCCGGTCCCGCACCCAGGCGAGCGCGACCTCGAGCGGCGCGCGCTCGAGGCCCTGCGCGGCGATCGTGACAGCTGCGACGATCCCCTGCTGATCCGGCCCCAGGTACGGCTCGACGAAGCCCGCGAGGTGCGGCGAGGCGGCCCGCGAGTCCGCCGGTATCGAGCGCTGGTACTTGCCGGTCAGCACACCGCGCCCGAGCGGCGACCACGCGAGGATCCCGATCCCGAGGGCCGCTGCGGCCGGGACGACCTCTCGCTCGATGCCGCGCTCGAGCAGCGAGTACTCGACCTCGACGGCCGCCAGGCCGGGGTCCGGCTCGAGCAACGTCGCGGTGCGGGCCGTCTGCCAGCCCGGGTGGTTGGACAGGCCGACGTAGCGGGCGCGGCCGCTCGTGACCGCCAGCCGGAGCGCCGAGGCCGTCTCCTCGATCGGCGTCCGCGGATCGGGCGCCTGCACCAGCCACAGATCCACGTGATCCGTGCCGAGGCGTCGCAGGGACGCGTCGAGCGAGTCCAGCAGCGCTCCTCGCGAAGCGTCGACGACGCCGCCGCGCACCGTCCGCCGAACTCCCGCCTTGGTGCACAGCAGCACCTCGTCGCGCCCGACCGCAGTACTGAGAAGGCTGCCGAGCAGCTCCTCGGAAGCGCCGTCTGCGTACGAGGCCGCCGTGTCGATCAGGGTGCCGCCGGCGTCCACGAAGTCGCGAAGCTGTTCCGCGGCCTCATGCTCGTCCGTATCGCGGCTCCAAGTCATCGTGCCCAGACCGAGCCGCGACACGCGCAGGCCGCTGGTGCCGAGCAACCGCTCTTCCATGGCTCAGCACGCTACCGGCCGCGGAGTCGCGCAACGGAGCGGCGCGCGGCGGTCGGGCAGTAGCCTTGGCGCTCATGAACATCCTGCAGGCGATGGTTCTCGGGCTCGTCCAGGGTCTGACCGAGTTCTTGCCGGTCTCCTCGAGCGCTCACATCCGCATCGTCGGCGAGCTGATCGGGACTGGCAGCGACCCCGGAGCGGCTTTCACCGCGATCCTGCAGATCGGTACCGAGACGGCCGTGCTGCTCTACTTCCGCCGCGACATCGCGCGGATCGCTCGCGCCTGGTGGGAGGCGATCCGCGGTGCGCACGGCACCGATCGCGCCGCCCGTCTCGGCGAGGGTGACCCCGACGCCCGGATGGCGTGGTGGATCATCATCGGCACCATCCCGATCGTGCTGCTCGGGCTGGTCTTCCAGCACTCGATCGAGCACACCTTCCGCAACCTCTACCTGATCGTGCTGATGCTCGCGGTCTTCGCCCTGGTGCTCGGCTGGGCGGACCGGGTGGGTACCAAGGAGCGGGAGCTCGGAGACATCAACCGGAAGCACGCCGTGCTGTACGGGCTCGCCCAGGCGCTGGCCCTGATCCCCGGCGTGTCCCGGTCCGGCGGAACCATCTCGGCCGGCCTGCTGCTGGGATACACGCGCGAGGCCGCGGCGCGGTACTCGTTCCTGCTGGCGATTCCGGCCGTCCTCGGCTCGGGACTGTTCGAGCTGGCCAAGAGCGTCGGCGACTTCGGCAAGCACGGGCACCCGGGCCTCGGCGTCACGATCGTCGCGACCCTGATCGCCTTCGTCGTGGGCTACGTCGCGATCATTGCCTTCTTGAAGATCGTTACCACGTACAGTTATCGCCCGTTCGTCCGCTACCGCCTCGGCCTCTCGGCTGTCGTGCTGCTGCTGCTCGTCTTCCACGTCCTGTCACCGCTCGGCACGACGACGGGGTAGTGCCCGTCGCGTCCTTGCCCCGCGGTTAGGCTCTCGGTGTGCGCACCTGGCCCGCTCCGCAGCTTCCCGCCATCCCCGGACGCGGCGAGGTCGTGCGCGTTCACGACAGCTCGAGCGGCACGCTCGTGCCCGCGGCGCGGGTCGGATCGACCAAGGTCGGCATCTACGCGTGCGGGATCACCCCGTACGACGCCACCCACGTCGGTCACGCCGCCACCTACGTCGCGGTGGACCTGCTGCAGCGCGCGCTGCGCGACCAGGGGCTCACGGTCCGCTACGCCTCGTGCGTGACCGACGTGGACGACCCGCTGCTCGAGCGTGCTGCTGGCACCGGAGTCGACTGGCGCGAGCTCGCGGCCGAGCAGACCGCCCTGTTCGGCGCAGACATGGCCGCGCTCGCAGTCATCCCACCGGACGTCTACTCGGGTGTGGTCGAGACCATCCCGGCAACCGTCGACGCCGTGCAACGGATGCTCGCCGACGGCTCGGCCTACCGGGTGCCGCTCGAACCCGGAGCGGGCGGAGCGACACCGGAGCTGGGCGACGTCTATGCGGACCTCAGTGGCGACGGCGGCTTCGGCAACGTCTCGCACCTGTCCGAGGCCGAGATGCTCGCCCTGTTCGCGGAGCGCGGCGGGGACCCGGCGCGGCCGGGAAAGCTGAACCCGCTGGACCCGTTGCTCTGGCGCCGCGAGCGAAGCGGCGAACCGCACTGGGAGGCGGGCTCGCTGGGCGCCGGGCGTCCGGGCTGGCACATCGAGTGCGCGGTCATCGCGCGGACCGCCCTCGGCAAGGACTTCGACATCCTGGCCGGCGGCTCCGATCTGCTCTTCCCGCACCACGAGATGTCCGGGTCCCACCTGCGAGCCCTGGCCGGCGGAGCAGCGGCGCCCAGGATCCAGGTGCACTCCGGCATGGTCGGCCTCGACGGCGAGAAGATGAGCAAGTCCCGCGGCAACCTCGTCTTCGTCTCGACCTTGCGGGCCGACGGAGTGGACCCGATGGCGATCAGGGTGGCAATGCTCGCGCACCATTACCGCAGCGACTGGGAGTGGTCCGACGCCGAGCTGAGGGACGCGGTCGCCCGGATCGAACACTGGCGGGCCGCCCTCTCGGGAGCCGTCGCGCCGCCGCCCGACGACGCCGTCGCCGAGATCCGATCGGCGCTCGCGGACGACCTCGACTCGCCACGCGCGATCCGCGCGATGGACGAGTGGGCGGCGCGGACCCTCGCCGGACCGAAGCACGACGAGGAGTGGCCCGAGGGTGAACCGGGTGTGATGGCGCGCACCGTGGACGCGCTGCTCGGCATCCGGATCTAGGTACTCGGTCGACCACCGGGGCCGTTGTCGCGACGCCGCAGGTAGCGCTCGAACTCGCGCGCGATCGCCTCGCCGGTCGCCTCGGGAAGATCCGCGGTGTCCTTGACCTCTTCGAGCTGGCGGACGTACTCGGCGATCTCCGAGTCCTCAGCTGCAAGCTCGTCGACGCCGATCTGCCAGGCCTGGGCGTCCTCGGGCAGGTCGCCGACGGCGATCGTCTCGCCGAGCAGACCCTCGATCGCCGCGAGCAGGGCAAGGGTGGCCTTCGGTGACGGCGGATGCGCCACGTAGTGCGGCACGGCCGCCCAGAGCGAGACACCGTTGAGGCCGCGGTCGGCCGCCGCTTGGTGCACGACCCCGATGATGCCGGTCGGTCCCTCGTAGGTGTTCGGCTCGAGACCGAGGCGGTTTCGGACCACCGGGTCGTCCGAGGTCGTCGTGACGGGGATGGGGCGGGTGTGCGGCACGTCCGCCAGCAACGCACCGAGGGTGATGACGGTCTTCGCGCCGAGCCGCTCCGCGATGTCGAGCAGCTCGGCGCTGTAGTGACGCCACCGCATCGACGGTTCGATCCCGTGGACCAGGATGATCTCGCGCCCGGTGTCGTGCGATCGCGCGACCGCGACCGTCGTCGTCGGCCAGGTCACCCGGCGGCGCCCGAACTCGTCGGTTCCGACGGTCGGTCGGTTCACCTGGAAGTCGTGATAGTCCTCGGGGTCGAGCGCGTCGACATCCTCCGCGTCCCAGACCTGGTGCAGGTGCAGCAAGGCCTGGGTGGCCGCACTGCCGGCATCGTTCCAGCCCTCGAACGCGGCCAGGACGACCGGCTCGAGCGGGACGGTCTCTTCGTGCGCGGCGTGCTCGTCGTCGCTCATGGGTCCAGCCTAGGCGCACTCCGCCGGAGAGGAACTGCGCTTCACCTAGACTCGGGTGCATGCCCGACGACGCCGAGCCTCTCGTCCTGCCCGCCGCCGTTCTGTGGGACATGGACGGAACGCTGATCGACTCGGAGCCGTACTGGATGGCGACCGAGACGGAGCTCGTCGAGGCGCATGGGGGCACCTGGACCCGCGAGGACGCGGTTCAGCTCATCGGTAGCGAGCTGACCCACAGCGCTCGGGTGTTCCAGCAGCATGGCGTCGCGCTGAGCATCAGCGAGATCCTGGACTTCCTGATGGAGCGGATGGCCAGGGAGCTGGGCCGCGAGGTGCCGTGGCAACCCGGTGCTCGCGACCTGCTGCGGGCGCTCGCCGAGGCCGGCGTCCCGTGCGCCCTGGTCACGATGTCGTACCGGAGTCTCGCCGAGCCGGTGGCCGAGCTCGCACCCTTGGGCGCGCTCCGGGTGGTCGTGGCCGGCGACGACGTCACCCGCGGCAAGCCCGACCCGGAACCGTACCTGACGGCCGCAGCGCGGCTCGGCGTGGATCCTCGGGACTGCGTCGCGATCGAGGACTCCCCGGGCGGGTTGCGGTCCGCGATGGCCGCCGGCGCGAAGACGATCGGGGTACCGAACGTCGTGGCAGTCGATCCCGCGCCAGGGCTCAGCCGCTTTCCCGACCTCCTCAGCATCACGCTCGCGGACCTCGCGGCCGTGCACGCGGGTGAGGTGATCGACCGGATCGGCGCGTCGGTCGCCATCAGTTCTTCGCCGAGCTGACCCGCTCCGCCGCGACCCGGCTTTCCGTCAGCTCGTCACGGGGCTGACACCGATCGCGCGGAGGACCTCGGCCGGCGAGAGCTCGGGTGGTTCGCCGCCGAACGCGGGGCAGACCGCCCGGTGCGCGCACCAGTCGCACAACCTGCTGGTGCGGGGTAGCCATTCGCCGGTCAGCGCCGCATGCTCGATCGACGACCAGATCGCGCGGATCTTCTGCTCGGTGGCGTCGAGCTCGGCCTCCGTGGGCTGGTGCCGGATGAGCTGTCCGTCGCCGAGGTAGACGAGCTGGAGCATCCGGGGCAGCTCGCCGCGGGTGCGGCGGAGCACCACGGCGTAGAAACGCATCTGGAACAGTGCTCCGGCCTCGTAGCCGCGGGTCGGCGACTTGCCGGTCTTGTAGTCGACGACCCGGATCGCACCGTCCGGTGCCACGTCGAGCCGGTCGATCACGCCGCGCAGCGCCGGTCCATCCGGGAGCACCGTCTCCACCCACAGCTCACGCTCAGCCGGTTCGAGCCGGTTCGGGTCCTCCATCGCGAAGTACGTCGCGAGCAGCTCATCCGCCCGGGCCAGCCACGGCTCGAGCTCGTCGGTGTCGGCGAACATCTCGGTGTACTCGGGGTGACGCGACTGCAGCTCGTCCCAAGCGGTCGGGAGCAGAGCGCGAGCGGCCCCGAGATCGCGATCGCCGGCGGCCGCGTCGAACAGCAGCTCCAGGACGCGGTGCACGAGCGTGCCGCGGACCGCGCTCGGGCTCGGCGGCTCCGGGAGCCGGTCGATCACCCGGAGCCGGAAGAGCAGCGGGCACTGCTGGAAGTCCGCCGCGCGCGAAGGGGACAGGCCGGGTCGAGTCGCGCGCCCGTCTCGTCCGGGACCGTGGGGCTCTCGTCGGGGCATGCGGCCAGGCTACGGCGGACCTGAGACACAGCGATGCCGCTTAGGCTTCGGGTGTGGCGAACCAAGCGACTCCTCCGGGCAGCACCCGCGGTTGGACGATCGGACGCATCCTGGGAAGTCCCGTCGTCATCGCGCCGTCGTGGTTCCTCGCTGCCGCCGTGCTGACCTTCCTGGTTGCTCCGACGGTGCAGGCGCAGGCACCCGATCTCGGCGCCGGCGTGTACCTCGTCGCGTTCTCCTTCGTGCTGCTGCTCTTCGCCTCGGTCTTCCTGCACGAGCTCGCGCACGGGCTCGTCGGTCGCGCGCACGGCATCCCGGTGCGCCAGTACGCGATCACTCTGTGGGGCGGCCACACCGAGTTCTCGTCCAGAAGCATGACGCCGGGGAGCAGCGCCCTGGTGTCCGCGGTGGGACCCGTCGTGAATCTCGTGCTCGCGGCGCTGCTGGCCGCGCTCTGGCAGGTCTCGCCGAACGGCAGCGTCCTCGGCCTGGTGCTGCTCTCGGGTGCGGTCGCCAACGGCTTCGTCGGTGTCTTCAACCTGCTCCCCGGCCTTCCCCTCGATGGAGGTCGGATCCTCGAGGCCGCGGTGTGGGCGATCACCGGTTCACGAACCCGTGGCACCGTCGCCGCGGGGTGGTTCGGGCGGGTCGTCGCGCTCGGCGCAGTGGGCTGGATGCTCAGCCGCGCCGCGCAGAACGGCGGCCAGGTGAACCTGGTCGATCTCATCTGGGCCGGGGCCGTCGGTTCGATGCTCTGGGCCGGGGCCGGGCAGGCGATGAGTGGGGCCAAACGTCTGGACGCCCTCGACGCGATCGACGTGGGGGCTCTGGTCCAGAGCGCGGTCGCGCTTCCCGCGGGGACGTCCATGGCCGACGCCCAACAGCAGCTGACCAGCGGGGGAGTCGACCGGCTCGTGCTTCTCGGCCCCGACGGGACGCCGGTCGCGACCGTTGACGGGGTGGCCTGGAACTCGGTCCCCGCCGAGCAGCGCGCCCGGACCCCGTTGGCGGCGGTGGCCGTGCCGCTGCCGGCAGCGGCCGTCCTGTCTGACATCACCACCGGCTCGGAGCTGGCGCACGGCGCGGCCGGTGCGGCGTCGGTCAGTGCGGTGCTGATCCTCGTGCAGACGGGTCCGCCGGGTGCTCCGGGCGGCGTCCGCGGGATCGTCCGGGTCCGGGACGTCATCACCGCCCTGCGCGCCTAGACTCGGCCCACGTGACCGACGGACAGAACGACGCCAGACCCGAAGCCACCGGTGCGAGTGAACGGCGCGGTCCGTTCCGGGCCGGTGACCGGGTCCAGCTCACCGACGTGCGCGGTCGTCTGCACACGATCGCGCTCGTCCCGGGCGGGGCGTACCACACCCATCGGGGCGCGTTCAGCCACGACGACCTGATCGGGAAGCCCGAGGGCAGCGTCGTCACCAACAGCGCGGGCTTCGAGTACCTGGCACTGCGCCCGCTGCTCTCCGACTTCGTGCTGTCGATGCCGCGCGGGGCAGCCGTCGTGTACCCGAAGGACGCCGGTCAGATCGTCGCGATGGCGGACATCTATCCCGGCTCTCGCGTCGTGGAGGCCGGCGTCGGCTCGGGCGCGCTGACCATGTCGCTGCTGCGCGCCGTCGGTGACCGCGGCATGCTGCACTCGATCGAGCGCCGA
Organism: Cellulomonas sp.; assembly: GCA_017882855.1. GTDB lineage: Bacteria > Actinomycetota > Actinomycetes > Actinomycetales > Cellulomonadaceae > JADGOR01. The sequence goes on from JADGOR010000001.1 coordinate 11,410, forward strand.
GCGGATTTCGCCGAGATCGCGCGCGCCAATGTCGAAGGGCTCTTCGGGGAACCGCATCCGGCCTGGACGCTGTCGGTCGGAGACCTGTCCGACGTGCTACCGATGACCTGCGAACCCGGCTCGATCGACCGGGTCGTCCTCGACATGCTCGCCCCGTGGGAGAACCTCGAGGCCGTCGCGACGGCGCTCGCTCCCGGCGGCGTCCTCATCGCGTACCTCGCCACCACCACCCAGCTCTCGAGGATCGCCGAGGATCTTCGCGCCGACGGGCGGTTCACCGAGCCGCACGCGTGGGAGTCCATGGTCCGCGGCTGGCACCTCGAGGGACTCGCGGTCCGCCCCGAGCACCGGATGATCGGACACACCGGCTTCCTCATCACAGCCCGCCGGATGGCCGACGGCATCGAGGCGCCGGTGCTGCGTCGTCGTCCGGCCAAGGGCGCCTACCCGGCCGATGCCGAGTGGACCCCCGAGGAGCTGGGCGAGCGGCCGATCACGGAGAAGAAGACGCGGCGCGTCCGCCGCGACCAGTCCGGCCTGGCGTACGAGGACCGATCGGGCGAATAGGGTCGCGGTGACGGCGTCGGCGGCCTACCGTCGATTGTGCAGGCGAGGGACAAGGGGGCGAGGCGATGACCGAGGCACCCAGATACCCGGGCGGGATGTCTGCTCGCGGCTCCGACGATCGGGTCGCGTCCCTCGAGGAGAAGAACGCGCGGCTCGCCGATGCGCTCCGGGTGGCTCGCGCGCGCATCGAGGACCTCAACCGCCAGCTGACCGACCTGGCCAAGCCGCCGGGGACCTACGCGCTGTACGTCGCCGACCACGGCGACGGGACCATCGACGTCGTATCGGCAGGCCGGAAGATGAACGTCGGCGTCTCGGCGTCGATCGATGTCAGCGAGCTCCGTCAGGGCCAGGAGCTGCGCCTGAACGAGGGCATGCTCGTGGTCGCGGTCGGCGGCTACGAACCGGTCGGCGAGATCGTCACCGTCAAGGAGCTGCTCGACCCGGATCGGGTGCTCGTGCTCGGCCGGGCGGACGAGGAGCGCGTCGTCCGCCTCTCCGGAGCGCTCCTCGAGGACGGCCCGGTGCGGGTCGGTGACGCGCTCACCATCGACACCCGCAACGGCTTCGTGTTCGAGCGGATCCCGCGCTCCGAGGTGGAGGACCTCATCCTCGAGGAGGTCCCCGACATCGACTACAGCGACATCGGTGGCCTGGGGCCTCAGATCGAGCAGATCCGGGACGCCGTGGAGCTGCCGTTCGCGCACCCGGAGCTGTTCGTCGAGCACGGCCTCAAGCCGCCCAAGGGCGTGCTGCTGTACGGCCCGCCCGGTTGCGGGAAGACGCTCATCGCCAAGGCGGTGGCGAACTCGCTCGCGCACGCGGTCCGAGCCCGCGGGGGCGACGGGCCGAACCGAAGCTACTTCCTGAACGTCAAGGGTCCCGAGCTGCTCAACAAGTACGTCGGCGAGACCGAGCGGCACATCAGGCTGATCTTCGCCCGGGCCCGCGAGAAGGCCTCCGAGGGCACGCCCGTCGTGGTGTTCTTCGACGAGATGGACGCGCTGTTCCGGACCCGCGGCACCGGTATCTCGAGCGACGTCGAGACGACGATCGTGCCCCAGCTCTTGAGCGAGATCGACGGGGTCGAGCGGCTCGACAACGTGATCGTGATCGGTGCGTCGAACCGTGAGGACATGATCGACCCGGCCATCCTGCGGCCCGGACGGCTGGACGTGAAGATCAAGATCGAGCGGCCCGACGCCGAGGCCGCACGCGAGATCTTCGGCAAGTACCTGACCCCGGACCTGCCGTTGCACCCGGATGACCTGGCCGAGCACGCCGGCAGCGCGAGCGAGGCGGTCGAGGCGATGATCCAGCGGGCGGTCGAGCGGATGTACACCGAGAGCGAGGAGAACCAGTTCCTCGAGGTGACGTACGCGTCCGGCGACAAGGAGGTCCTGTACTTCAAGGACTTCACCTCCGGCGCGATGATCCGCAACATCGTCGACCGAGCCAAGAAGTCCGCGATCAAGGACCTGCTGGCCACCGGTGAACGCGGCATCCGGGTCGAGCACCTGTTGTCCGGCTGCGTCGACGAGTTCAAGGAGAACGAGGACCTGCCGAACACCACGAACCCGGACGACTGGGCCCGGATCTCCGGCAAGAAGGGCGAGCGGATCGTGTTCATCCGCACCGTCGTCCAGGGCAAGAAGCCGGGGGACGAGGGCCGCTCGATCGAGACGGTCACCAACACCGGCCAGTACCTGTAGGGCTGGCCCGTGACAGTTCGCCGGGTCATGGGCATCGAGACCGAGTACGGCATCGCCGAGCCGGGTCGCCCGATGGCGAACCCGATGCTGCTCTCGAGCTACGTGGTCGCGGCCTACGCGGGCACCCAGCTGCACCGGGCCGCGCGGGCCCGCTGGGACTACGACGACGAGGACCCGCTCCAGGACGCGCGCGGTTTCCACCTCGACCGCGCGTCCGCGCACCCATCGGTGCTCACTGACGACCCGGCGCACCCCGCGCCCTCGGGCGACACAGCTCCGGGAGACGTTCCGGCCCGCCGTCGGCCGGGCGCTCCGCAGAGTCGGCCCCGGCTGCCGGTCGAGGAGTACGAGGACCCGGGCGCTGCGAACGTCATCCTGACGAACGGCGCGCGGCTCTACGTGGACCACGCCCACCCCGAGTACTCCTCGCCCGAGGTCACCTCGCCCCGCGACATAGTGACCTGGGACAAGGCCGGCGAAGAGGTGATGCTCCGGGCGGCCCGGATCGTGGCGGTCAACCCCGCCCTCCCGGACGTCACGCTCTACAAGAACAACGTCGACGGCAAGGGCGCGACGTACGGCACCCACGAGAACTACCTCGTGGACCGGGCGGTGCCGTTCGCGGAGATCGTCGACGTGCTCACGCCGTTCTTCGTCACCCGGACCGTCTTCACCGGCGCGGGCCGGGTCGGGATCGGGCCGGTGGGACAGCTCGCCGGGTTCCAGCTCGCCCAGCGGGCCGACTACATCGAGGCCGAGGTAGGCCTCGAGACCACCTTGCGTCGACCGATCATCAACACCCGCGACGAACCGCACGCCGACCCGGAGCGGTGGCGACGGCTGCACGTGATCATCGGCGACGCGAACATGCTCGAGGTGGCGACGTTCCTCAAGGTGGGGACGAGCTCGCTCGTGCTGTGGCTGCTCGAGCACCGCGATGCGGTGCCGCACGCCGTCGCGGCAGTGCGCTCGCTCCGTCTGGTCGAACCGGTGGGAGCGGTCCAGCTGGTCAGCCGCGACCTGACGATGACGACGCGGCTTGCCCTGGCCGATGGGCGGCGGCTGACCGCGCTGGAGATCCAGCGGTGCTACCTGGAGGCGGTCCGGAGCGGCCTCGAGGAGGCGGCGACGCCGCCCGACGCGGCCACTGCCGAGGTCCTGGACCGCTGGGAGTCCGTGCTGACCCGGCTGGCCACCGACCCGGCGTCGTGCGCCCGGGAGGTCGAGTGGTTGGCGAAGCTGCGGCTGCTGGAGGGGTTGCGGCGGCGGGACCACCTGTCCTGGGACCACCCGAGACTTGCCGCGGTGGACATCCAGTGGTCGGACCTGCGTCCGGAACGCGGCCTGTACCACCGCTTGCTGGAGGCGGGGGCCGTCGAGCGGCTGGTCGACGCCGAAGCGGTCAGCCGAGCGGTGCACGAGCCGCCGACCGACACGCGCGCCTACTTCCGCGGACGAGCACTCGCCCGGTTCGGCGCGGAGATCAGCGCGGCGAGCTGGGACTCGCTCATCTTCGACGTCCCGGGCGCGGCGACGCTGCAGCGCGTTGCGATGCGGGATCCGTGGCGCGGCACCGAGGCGCACGTGCGCGAGCTGCTCGACTCGAGTGGCGCGGCGTCCGAGCTGCTCGAGAAGCTGATGGGTCCGCGCGGGTTCACCGGCGCGGCCTAGGATCAGATCAGGTAGCCCGGGAGACGTCGGAGGTCAGCATGTCTGGACAGCAGAGGTCCGAGCGCCACCACGACGACGACGCGGACGCACCGGAACCGATCAGCCCGCCGACGGCGGCGCAGGCCCGGGACACCGAGGTCGACGCCCTTCTGGAGGAGATCGACGGTGTCCTCGAGTCGAATGCGGAGTCGTTCGTGCGCGGATTCGTCCAGAAGGGCGGTCAGTAACCGACGATGAGTCCCGACCCGTCCGGGCGGCTGCCGCGTGCATTCACCACGCCTGGGAACTCGTCCTTCCTCGAGTTCCTTGCCTCGTACTCGCCCGCGCTGCTGCCGGGGAATCGCATCCTTCCGGCTGGGAACGCTCCGGTCGCGCCGCATGCGACGACGATCGTGGCGCTGACCTTCGACGGCGGGGTCGTGATGGCCGGCGACCGCCGCGCGACGATGGGGACCATGATCGCGAGCCGCCAGATGGACAAGGTCTTCCCCGCGGACGACTACTCCGTCATCGGCGTGGCCGGGACCGCCGGGATCGCGGTCGAGCTGGTCCGGCTGTTCCAGCTCGAGCTCGAGCACTACGAGAAGATCGAGGGCGCGCTCCTCTCCCTCGACGGCAAGGCCAACCGGCTCGCGACGATGCTCCGCTCGAACCTCGGCCTGGCGATGCAGGGCCTGACCGTCATCCCGTTGTTCGCCGGCTATGACCTCGGGCGCAGCGCGGGACGGATTTTCTCCTACGACATCACCGGCGGGCGCTACGAGGAGCACGAGCACCACTCGGTCGGCTCGGGCGCGGTCTTCGCCCGCGGTTCGCTCAAGAAGCGTTGGCAGCCCGGGCTCGGCCAGGATGACGCCGTCTCGATCGCGGTAGAAGCGCTCGTCGATGCCGCCGACGACGACTCGGCGACGGCTGGGCCGGACAGTGCCCGGGAGATCTGGCCGCTCGTCGCGACGGTGACCTCCGCGGGCTACCGCCGGATCCCGGACGACGCGTTGTCCGGGATCGTGGCCGCGCTCGCGGCGACGCACCAGCGGAGCACCGGCCGCGGAGGTGACGCGTCATGAGCATGCCGTTCTACGTCTCGCCCGAACAGCTGATGAAGGACCGGGCCGACTACGCGCGCAAGGGCATCGCCCGGGGGCGATCCGTCGTCGTGCTCGCTTTCGAGGACGGGATCCTCTTCGCCACCGAGAACGCCTCCCGTGCGCTGCACAAGATCTCCGAGATCTACGACCGGATCGCGTTCGCCGCGGTCGGGAAGTACAACGAGTTCGAGAACCTCCGGGTCGCCGGCGTGCGGTATGCGGACCTGCGCGGCTACTCCTACGACCGCGCCGACGTGAATGCGCGCGGGCTCGCGAACGCCTACGCGCAGACGCTCGGCACCGTCTTCACGACCGAGGCGAAGCCGCTCGAGGTCGAGCTGGTGGTGGCCGAGGTCGGTGACGTCCCCGACGACGACCAGATCTATCGGCTCAGCTATGACGGCTCGGTCGCCGACGAGCGCGGCCACGTCGTGATGGGCGGCCATGCGGAGAGCCTCGCCGTCGTCGTCGAGAAGGAATGGGCTCCCGGGCTCGGCCTGAAGGATGCCCTTGCGCTCGCGGTACGGGTGCTCGGGACGCAACCCGAGGGCGAGGCTCGGCCCCTCGCCGCGGCGCAGCTCGAGGTGGCACTGCTCGATCGTGCCCGGCCCCGGAGGGCCTTCCGCCGGCTCACCGGCGCCGCCCTGGAGGACCTGCTTCCCGGTCCGCGCTGATGGACCGTCGGATCTTCGGCCTCGAGACCGAGTTCGGGGTCACCTGCGCGACGGACGACGGCCGCCAGCTCTCGGCGGACGAGGTTGCGCGGCACCTGTTCCGCAAGGTCGTCGCGTGGGGGCGCTCGTCCAACGTGTTCTTGCGGAACGGCTCTCGGCTATACCTCGACGTCGGCTCGCACCCCGAGTACGCGACCGCCGAGTGCGACGACATCCGGCAGCTCATCGCGCACGACCGAGCGGGGGAGCGGGTGCTCGAGGGCCTGGTGGTCGACGCCCAGGAACGGCTCGACCGCGAGGGTCCGACGGGCCGGATCCACCTGTTCAAGAACAACACCGACTCGGCCGGCAACTCCTACGGCTGCCACGAGAACTACCTGGTCCGTCGTCAAGGGGACTTCCAGCGGCTCTCGGACATCCTCGTGCCCTTCTTCATCAGTCGCCAGATCCTGACTGGTGCCGGCAAGCTCACGGTGACCCCGAGGGGCGCGACCTTCTCCCTCTCTCAGCGAGCCGAGCACATGTGGGAGGCCGTCTCGAGCGCGACGACTCGTTCGAGACCGATCATCAACACCCGGGACGAGCCGCACGCCGACGCCGAGAGCTACCGGCGGTTGCACGTCATCGTCGGCGACTCCTCGATGTCCGAGACGACGACGATGCTCAAGGTCGGAGCGACGAACCTGGTGCTGCGGGTGATCGAGGCGGGAGTTCCGATGCGGGACCTCTCGCTCGAGAACCCGATGCGGGCGATCCGCGAGATCAGCCACGACATCTCGGGTGCCCATCCGGTCACCCTGGCGAACGGTCGAACGATGACCGCGATCGACATCCAGGAGGAGTACCTGAGTCGAGTGACCGAGTTCCTGGAGACGCACCAGGACGACCGGCCCGTCACGGCGCGCGTGCTCGAGCTCTGGGGACGCGGTCTGCGCGCGCTGCGCACCGGGGACCTCTCCCTGGTCTCGCGGGAGCTCGACTGGGTGATCAAGCACGACCTGATCGAGCGGTATCGCGCCAAGCATGGTCTGGCGCTCGGCGACGTCCGGGTCTCGCGGCTCGACCTGGCGTATCACGACATCTCGCGGACCGAGGGCCTGTTCAATCTCCTCGCCGCGCGTGGCCTGGTCGATCGGGTGGTCACCGACCTCGAGGTCTTCGAGGCCACGGTGGTCCCGCCCCAGACCACCCGGGCAAAGCTCCGTGGCGACTTCGTACGCCGGGCCCAAGAGACGCGGCGCGACTACACGGTCGACTGGGTGCATCTCAAGCTGAACGACCAGGCCCAGCGCACGGTGCTCTGCAAGGACCCGTTCAAGAGTGTGGACGAGCGCGTCGAGCGCCTCATCGACTCGATGTAGCCGGGAGCGATGCGGTCGGCGCAGCACGTACAGTTGCGGGGTGCCGGGACCCCGTCCCGACCCGCACCGGCTGATCCAGGAGAGGACGACTGTGCGCCGACTGATCGGTGTCACCGCTGTGTTGATGCTGCTGCTGGCCGGTTGCAGCAGCGCCTCCGGCAGTGTCGACACGGTCGCGGTGACCGGTGCGGCGGGGACCGTGCCGACGCTCGAGTTCAAGCACCCCCTGACCGTGCGGCATCCCGAGACGCGCGAGATCTGGGCCGGGAACGGCCCCACCCTGGGCGACGGCGCATCGGTGCTGATGAACTACATCGCCGAGGACGCCCAGAACGGCGACCTCGTCGGTGAGACCTATTCGACCGGCCCGCTGCCGATGGCTGTGACGCTCGATGCCCTCGGGCAGGACCTGTACGACGCCATCAAGGGTCGCCGCGTCGGTACTCGCCTCGTTCACGTGACGCCAGCGGCGTCGAACGACGAATCCGCGCTGGTGGTCGTGATCGACCTGCTGCCCACGCGCGCCAGCGGCGAGCCCGTCGCGCCCCGCCCGGAGCTCCCGGTGGTCACCCTGGCGGGCGACGGTGCTCCGACGATCACGGTCCCGTCGTCGCCGCCGCCGACCAGCCTCGTGGTGCAACCGCTGATCAAGGGCCTGGGTCAGCAGGTGGCTTCGGGCCAGAGCCTCGTCGTCCAGTACACCGGCGTGGACTGGGCCGACGGCTCGGTGGTGGACACGACATGGGCGGCGGGCAAGGGTCCGTTCACGACGGAGATCGGCCTCGGGAAGGTGATCCAGGGTTGGGACGAGGGCCTGGTCGAGCAGACCGTCGGTAGCCAGGTGCTGCTCGTCATCCCACCGACGCTCGGGTACGGCGACAAGACGCTCGTCTTCGTGGTGGACATCCTGGCGGCGGCCGGGAAGCCTGTCCCCGCGTCCACGGCGACGGCAACGGCTCCGCCGACGCCGGGCCCGACTCCGTCCGCGACCCCGACGGCCGCCGGCTGAGCGGGGCGACGATGAGTGTGGCGATCCGGGTCATCCCGTGCCTCGACGTGGATGCCGGGCGGGTGGTCAAGGGGGTCAACTTCGAGAACCTCCGCGACGCCGGCGACCCGGTAGAGCTGGCCCGGCGGTACGACGCCGAGGGCGCCGACGAGATCACCTTCCTGGACGTCTCGGCGTCCTCGGGCAACCGCGAGACCACTTACGACGTCGTGCGACGCACCGCCGAGCAGGTCTTCGTCCCGCTCACGGTGGGTGGGGGGGTCCGGAGCGCCGAGGACGTCGATCGGCTGCTGCGCGCGGGCGCCGACAAGGTCGGCGTCAACACCGCCGCGATCGCCCGGCCCGAGCTCATCTCCGAGATCGCCGAGCGGTTCGGTAGCCAGGTGCTCGTTCTCTCCGCCGACGCGCGGCGGTGCCGCGACGGCGTCAGCACCGCGAGTGGCTACGAGGTCACGACTCACGGTGGCCGCCGGGGCACCGGGATCGATGCCGTCGAGTGGGTGGCCCGCGCCGTCGGGCTCGGTGTGGGCGAGATCCTGCTCAACTCGATGGACGCGGACGGCACCACGGCGGGTTTCGACCTCGCGATGCTTCGCGACGTGCGCTCCGTCGTCACCGTGCCCCTGATCGCGAGCGGCGGGGCGGGCACCGCTCACGACTTCACCCTCGCGGCCCAGGCCGGGGCCGACGCCGTTCTCGCGGCCAGCGTGTTCCACTTCGGCACCTTGACGATCGGCCAGGTCAAGGACGATCTTCGCGCCGCGGGCGTCTGCGTTCGCTGACCCGAAGTGGAGCGTTGCGGGTGCCGCGCGGGCCGGCCGGTTCGCCGGGTCGGTGCGTTGGCAGCGGGTGCGATTCTGACGGGACTTGTCCGGGGAGGGTGCGGTGCGCGGGGCTGCAGGCGCTGAATCGGTCCTCGCGGACGAACGAGCCGGGACCTGGCGGCGGTCGCTCGACCTGATCGGCCGGGGGTTGCGCGCCGAGCCCGGGTCGTTCGCGGTGGCGATCCTCGGCAGCGCTCTCTGGGGCGGTGCGACGGTGCTCTCGGGCTGGCTGCTCGGGCGCGCGAGCGAGCAAGTGATCGTTCCCGCCCTGTCGGGCAAGGAGGTCTCGCCCGGAGAGGTCTGGCGCACCGGGTTGGTGCTGCTGGCGGTTGGCATCGTGACCGCTCTGGGCGTGGTGGTCCGGCGGGTGTACGCCGGGATCGCCGTCTTCGACGTGCAGGCCGGGCACCGCCGGGCGGTCACCCGCCAGTACCTGCGCCTGCCGGTGTCCTGGCACCGGCAGCACCCGACCGGTCAGCTGTTGTCCAATGCGAGCAGCGACGCGGAAGCCGCGGCCAGTGTGTTCAACCCGCTGCCGTGGTCGATCGGCGTCGTGGTGATGATCGTGGTCGCCGGCGTCGCGATGATCGCCGCCGATCCGGTCCTGGGCGTCACCGGTCTCGGCATGCTGCCCGCCATCGCCGCCGTGAACTGGGTCTACCAGCGCCGGATGTCACCCGCGGTCGCCAGGGCGCAGCAGCGGCGCGCCGAGGTGTCTGACGCAGCGCACGAGAGCTTCGAGGCGTCGCTCGTGGTGAAGTCCCTCGGGACGGAGGCGCGCGAGAGTGAGCGGTTTGCCGGGCACGTGACCCGGCTGCGCGACGCGAACGTCCAGCAGGGATACGTGCGTTCGGTGTTCGAACCTGTGATGGACCTGCTGCCGAGCCTCGGCACCCTGTCGGTGCTCGCGGTCGGCGCCCAACGGGTGGCGAGCGGTGCCGTGGGTTCGGGAGCCGTGGTGACGACGGCCTATCTCGTCGGGGTGATGGCGTTCCCGGTGCGCGCCATCGGCTTCCTGCTGGGCGAGCTGCCCCGGAGCCTCGTCGGTTGGGACCGGGTGTCTCGGGTTCTACGGGCGACCGGGGCGCCGGCGTCCGGTCCTGGGGACGTCCCCGGCGTCGGTGGGCTGGCGGTCGAGCTGGTCGACGTGACGGTCGAGATCCAGGGACCCGGGCAGACGCAACCGGCGGTGCTGCTCGCTGACGTCTCGGTGACGCTGGCTGCGGGCCGGACCATTGCGATCGTCGGCCCGACCGGCTCCGGGAAGTCCACCCTGGCCCATGTTCTGGCCCGCCTGGTCGACCCGACCCGGGGTCGGGTGCTGCTCGACGGGGTGGACGCACGAGACCTGTCCGAGCCGGCGCGGACCAAGGCCGTCGCTCTGGTGACGCAGAGCACCTTCGTCTTCGACGACACGGTGCGCGGAAACGTGACCCTGGCCGACGCCGATGACCCGGCCGCACCAGATGATCAGGCGGTGGTCCGAGCGCTGCGCCGAGCCCAGGCCGAGGAGTTCGTCGCCGAGCTCGCCCAGGGCATCGACACCCCGGTCGGCGAGCGCGGCGCGAACCTGTCCGGTGGCCAGCGGCAACGGATCGCCCTCGCGCGCGCCCTGGTCCGCCAGCCCCGGCTGCTCATCCTCGACGACGCGACGTCCGCGGTCGACCCGCAGGTGGAGGGCAGGATCCTCACGGCACTGCGCTCGGAGGGTTCGACCGCGACCGTGGTCCTCATCGCCTACCGGTTGGCGACCATCCTGCTGGCCGACGAGGTCGTCCATCTCGACCGGGGGCGGGTGGTCGACCGGGGCAGCCATGACGAGCTGATGGCGCGCGACAGCGGTTACCGCGCGCTCGCCACGGCCTACCTCGAAGCCGCGGCCCTGCGCGCGGAGCAGGTCGAGCTCGCCGCCGACGACGCAGCGGCCGGGAGCGAGACGTGAACCGGGCTCGGGAGCGAGACGTGAAGCAGGCCTCGGACCGCGGAGACGCGGAGCGGCCACCGACCGTGGGTTCGGGCCGGATCGCAACAGCGAGCGAGCTCGGCGTCCTGGCCACCGTTCGCCGCGGCCTCGCGCTCTCACCGGAGATGACCCGCGGCGGCATCGTGACCGTGCTGCTTGCGCTGGTTGCCGCCGGGGGCCGGCTCGTCGTGCCCGTCATGGTTCAGCAGACGATGGACACCGGGATCGGAGCCGCCGGGGGGCCGGACCTGCGCCGGGTGGTCCAGCTCCTCTCGGTCGGCGTGCTCCTGGTGCTGCTCACCGCGTGGTGTTCCGCCTGGGCGAGCCGCCGCATCTTCCGCGGCACCGAGGCGGGCCTGGCCAGCCTGCGGGTGCGGGCCTTCGACCACGTGCACCGGCTGTCGATCCTGACCCAGGGCACGGACCGCCGCGGCGCTCTGGTCTCCCGCGTGACGACGGACGTCGACACGATCTCAACCTTCGCTCAGTCGGGTGGCATGAGTCTGATCGTCTCGTCGGGACAGATCCTCGCCGCGACTGTCGCGATGCTCGTGTACTCGTGGCAGCTGGCGGTGCTCGTCCTGCTCTGCTTCCTGCCGATGGTCTGGCTGGCGCCCTGGGCGCAGCGACTGGTCGGGGAGGCGTACCGAGAGGTCCGGTCAAGGATCGGGGGGATGCTCGCGGCCGTCTCTGAGGCGGTCGTGGGTGCCGAGACGATCCGGGTCTTCGGCGTCGCCGCCCAGACCCAGTCCCGCATCGACGCCGCGATCAGCAGTCATCGGGACGCGGCCGTGCGGGCGCAGCGGCGGGTAGCGGTGGCGTTCTCGACCGGGGTGCTGGCCTCGGCGGCGGCGGTCGCCGTCGTCGTGGTGGCCGGGACGCTGCTCGGGATGGCCGGACGGGTGAGCGTCGGGGCGGTGCTGGCATTCGTATTCCTTGTCCAGGTGCTGACCGGGCCGGTGATGACCGCAACCGAGGTGCTCAACGAGCTCCAGAACGCGGTGGCCGGCTGGCGCCGCGTCCTTGCGATCCTCGAGTCACCGGTGGACATCGAGGAGCCTGCACCCGACGTGGCAGTCCGGACGGCCCGCGGCCCGGCTGCGCTGAGTCTCGCCGGTGTCGGCTTCCGGTACCCGGGCGGGCCGCTGGTCCTGCACGAGATCGACCTGACGATCCCGCCAGGTACTCGGGTCGCGGTGGTGGGGGAGACCGGCTCCGGGAAGACGACCCTCGCCCGGTTGATCATGCGGCTGGTCGACCCGGCGGCGGGGCGGGTCATGCTCGACGGTGTCGACGTGCACCGGATCCCGATCGACAACTTGCGTGACCGGGTGGTGCTGGTGCCGCAGGAGGGCTTCCTCTTCGCGGGATCGCTCGCCGACAACCTCGGCTACGGGCGGCGGCCGGTCACCCGCTCCCGGATCGAGCAGGCGGTCCGGGACCTCGGGCTCGAGGCCTGGGTCGGTTCGCTCGCGGGCGGTCTGGACGCCCCGGTCGGGCAGCGTGGCGAGTCCCTGTCCGCTGGCGAGCGGCAGCTCGTCGCGATCGTGCGGGCCTACCTGGCCGATCCGGACCTGCTCGTGCTGGACGAGGCCACCTCGGCGGTGGACCCGGTCACGGAGCTGCGCACATCGCACGCGCTCCATTCGCTCACCGAGGGTCGGAGCTCGATCGTGATCGCGCACCGGTTGTCGACGGCGGAAGGAGCCGACCTCGTCGTCGTCGTGCACCAGGGCCGGATCGTCGAGACCGGCACGCACGCCGAGCTCGTCCGCGCCGGCGGCGTGTATTCGCAGATGCACGCGTCGTGGGTCGAGCAGACGCACTGATCGAACTCGCCCGGAACGACCGGCCGACGTCCGCTGGGCGAGAAAGGTGCGGCCGGCGCTCGACGACGCGTGGGAGGATCGGCGGGTGCCCGAACCCCTGCCTGTGCCCGCGACCGATGAAGCGAACCCGCGGCTCGACCCGGCCATCGCCGCGCGCCTGAAGCGCGATGCCGCCGGGCTGGTGTGCGCAGTGATCCAGCAGCACGACACCCTCGAGGTCCTGATGGTCGGTTGGATGGACGACGAGGCGCTGCGGCGGACCCTCACCGACGGTCGGGTCACCTTCTTCAGCCGATCGCGCCAGTCGTACTGGCGCAAGGGCGACACCTCGGGTCACGTGCAGTACGTGGCGTCGGTCGCTCTCGACTGCGATGGCGATGCGGTGCTCGTCCGGGTCGACCAGGTTGGTGCCGCGTGCCACACCGGCACCAGAACGTGCTTCGAGGCCGGCGGCCCGTTGCCGGCGGTCGTGGGCACCGCGGAGACCGAGCCGCGAGCATGACCACGACACCGACCGACCCCGCAGTGCCGGTCAGCCTCGACTGGGGCCAGACCTGGCCGGCGTTGCCCGAGTTCCGGGCCCTCGCCGTCGAGCGGCGGGTGATCCCGGTCGCCCGCCGGTTGCTCGCCGACGTCACGCCGGTGGGCCTGTATCGCACCCTCGCGCAGGGTCGGCCCGGCACCTTCGTGCTCGAGTCGGCGGAGGTCGACGGGACCTGGGCGCGGTACTCGTTCATCGGTGTGCACTCGCGAGCCACTCTCACGGTGCGCGACCGCCGCGCGGCGTGGACCGGCGACGTCCCGGTCGGGGTGCCGACCGAGGGCGACCCGGTCGAGGTGCTCGCCGAGACCCTTCGGGTGCTGCGGACCCCGGCGGTGCCGGGTCTGCCGCCGTTGACCGGGGGACTCGTCGGAGCGCTCGGGTGGGACGTGGTGCGCTACTGGGAGCCGACCCTGCCGGCGAACGCACCCGAGGAGCTGGGCGTCCCCGAGCTGACCCTCTGCCTGGCGAGCGATCTCGCCGTCGTCGACCACGTGGACGGGTCGGTCTGGTTGATCGCCAACGCGATCAACTTCGACGACACCGATGCGCGGGTCGATGAGGCCTGGACGGATGCGGTTGCCCGGCTGGACGCGATGGAGCGGGGTCTGCTCGCGCCGACGAGCGTCGGGGCTGCGGTCCTCGTCGACGGCGCCGAGCCGGCGGTCGAGCTGCGCAGCAGCCAGGCCGAGTTCGAGAGCTCGGTGCGCGCCGGGAAGGCGGCCATCCGCGACGGCGAGGTGTTCCAGGTCGTCCTCTCCCAGCGCGCCGACGTCGCCTGCCCGGCGCGGCCGCTCGACGTCTACCGCGTGCTGCGGACCATCAACCCCAGCCCGTACATGTACTACTTCCAGCTCCAGGACGCCGATGGCGCGGACTTCGCCGTCGTCGGATCGAGCCCGGAGACCCTGGTGAAGATCGCGGACGGGCGCGTGACGACGTACCCGATCGCCGGTTCCCGGCCCCGCGGGGCGAGCCCCGAGGAGGACCACGAGCTCGCGGTCGAGCTCCTCGCGGACCCCAAGGAACGCGCGGAGCACATCATGCTCGTCGACCTCTCCCGCAACGACCTCGCCAAGGTGTGCGCGCCGGACAGCGTCGAGGTGGTCGAGTTCATGCAGGTGCGCCGGTTCAGCCACATCATGCACATCTGCTCGACCGTCGTCGGGCGGCTGCACGAGGCGAGCACGGCGGTCGAGACGCTCAAGGCGGCGTTCCCGGCGGGGACCCTGTCGGGTGCACCGAAACCGCGGGCGATCGCGCTCATCGACGAGCTCGAGCCGGCTCGCCGCGGAATCTATGGCGGCACGGTCGGCTACTTCGACTTCGCCGGCAACATGGACATGGCGATCGCGATCCGTACCGCGATGATCCGCGACGGGCGCGCGACAGTCCAGGCAGGTGCGGGCATCGTGGCCGACTCCGTTCCGGAGCTCGAGTACCAGGAGGCGCGGAACAAGGCTGCGGCCGCGGTGCGAGCCGTCCAGATCGCTTCCCGACTTCGCAGCGCCGGGTGCTGAGCAGGCGGGCGGCAACCCTCGCGGCGTTCGTCGTTGTCGCTGCTGCCCTTGCCCTTGTCCTGGCCGGCCGGATCGGACGCCTGCTCGCCGTCATCATCCTGGCCGCAGCCGGGATCACGACGGGCACCTCGGCCCTCGGCGCCATCGCGAGCCCGCAGCGGATCGCCCTCGCGGCCGCGGCCGAGCGCACCGGTCTGCCGTCGCTGGACGGGAGCGCGTCACTGACGGCCGGGCCGTACCTGGCGGTTGCGTTCGGTGTGCTGACCGTTTTCTGGGCGATCTGGGCCATCGCGAGCGCTCGCCGCTGGCAGGCATCGTCCCGTCGGCACGATCCAGGTGCCGCTGCTGACGTGGTCGAGGACGACCCGTTCAGCTCCTGGGACGCCCTCAGTCGCGGCGAAGACCCGACCTGAGTCCCACAACGGGTTCCACCGTTCGGGGCGTCGGCGGTGGCGCGCGGCCACGGTTTCGGTACTCTGCCCGCGTCGGGATCACGAGAGGTTCTTCATGTCGAACGCTCCGTACACGGCCGCTCAGCTCGCGCCGTCGTCGCCACCGGGCAACCACGGTCAGACCCGTGCGGCGTGGGCGACGACGTCGATCGTCCTCGGCGGCGCGCTGGTCGCCGCCGTGGGTGTGGCTTTCGCAACACCGTGGGTCTTCTGGGTCGGCCTCGCGATCGTGATCGCGGGTGTCGTGGTCGGCAAGGTCATGCAGGTCCTCGGCCTGGGTCAACCGCGCCGAGCCTCCGCACCAGGCGAGTCGTTCGACTCGCTCCGCTAGAACGCTCGGCGGCGTCCGCCGTCGGCACCAGTCAAGGAGGCAGAATGTCGCTCCCCGGGGGTCCACAGGACCCGTACTCGACTCCACAGCAGCCCGCCGGCGGTGTCCCGGTACCGCCGCCACCGCCACCGCCCGTCCCGTACGGGGCACCGGTCGCTCCGCCGGCGGCTTACGGCGCGCCCGCACCGGGCTACGGCGGGTACGGCCAGCCGCCGGCGATGCCGCCGACCGGCTACGGCCCGATGGGCGGAACCGAGAAGAACGGCCTGGGCACCTGGTCTCTGGTGCTCGGCATCGTGTCGTTCTTCTGCGGAGGATTCATCACCGGAATCGTGGCCGTGATCCTCGGCAAGCAGAGCAAGAGAGCGCAGGCGAACGGGCAGGCCACCAACGGCAACCTGGGCCAGATCGGCATGGTCCTCGGCTGGATCGCGATCGCTATTTCCGTCCTGGTCATCATCGGCTGGATCGTGTTGATCATCATCGGCAGCACCTCGACTTCGTCGACCACCTTCAGCAACTGACCGGATGACCATCACGTCCGACGCTCCGGGTCGGGTCCGCACGGTTGTCGCGGACCCGACCCGGAGCGCGGCGTGGCGGTCCCCACTTGTCGCCCCGCTCGCACTCGCGGGGGCGGCACTCCTTGGCGCGCTGGTCGTACGCGTCGTGGACCCCAACGTCGCGGGTCACTACCCCGTGTGCCTGTCTCTTACCCTCACGGGTACGTACTGCCCATTCTGTGGTGGCCTGCGCGCCGTCCATGACCTGATGCTCGGCAACGTCGCGGGGGCGTTCGGGATGAACCCGCTCGTGGTGCTGGGCCTCCCGTTCCTCGGTCTCGCTTGGTGGCGGTGGATGCGGCGTGCGGCACGCGGGGCTCGGGTCATCGCGCGGACGCCAACGTGGCCCGCTTGGGTGACTTTCGGGGTGATCGCGGCGTTTTGGGTCGCGCGCAACATCCCCGCTCTGCAAGGCTGGCTCGCGCCCTGATTCGACCGGGCGGCCGGGTCCCGAGCGCCATTGAGGAGCACATGATGGACGGTCAGCCCACCGAGGGTTGGGTTCCCCAGCAGCCGGTCCCCGGATACCCCCAACCGACTGTGCTCCCGCCTGCGCAACAGCCCGGATACCCGCCGTACGGCGCACCGACGGCCTATGGGACGACGCCACAGCAGCCCGGATACCCGGCCTACGGTGCTCCGACGGCTTATGGGACGTCGCCGTACGGCACCCAGTACCCCTACGGTCCGCCCACCGCCTACGGTTCAGCGGCGGGATACGGGTACGCCCAGCCCGGGTACTACGGTGCGATGGCCGCGACCCAGCGCAACGACCTCGGTGTGTGGTCCCTGATCCTCGGGATCCTGAGCCTGATCTCGTTCGGCATCCTGACCGGCATCCCGGCGATCATCGTCGGGAACAAGAGCAAGGCGGCGGTGGCGCGGGGCGAGGCGAACAACCCTGGCCTGGGCACGGCCGGCGTCATCATGGGTTGGATCTCGGTCGCCTTCATCGGCCTGGGTGTGCTCTTCTTCGTCGGGATCATGGTGATCGGGATCGCAGCCTCCACGACCAGCTCCTGAGCCGCGCCGCCCGATTAGAGACAGCTGGCGGTCGTCCAGCCCGTGGTTGGGCCGGTCGGGCGAGAGTTGAAACGCAACTAGTGTGGACACCCACAGGCCGCAGGCGACCGGGGGTGGGCGACATGAGCGTCCTCGATGACATCATCGTGGGAGTCCGTGAAGACCTTCGGCTGCGCGAGGAGCGCGTTCCCCTGCAGGCGCTCAAGGAGCGGGCCGCGCGGATCCCTGGTGCCAAGGAGACGCGCTGCATCCTGCGCAACATGGATGCCGTCTCGGTGATCGCCGAGGTCAAGCGGTCGAGCCCGAGCAAGGGCGCTCTCGCCGACATCCCCGACCCGGCCGCTCTCGCCGTGGAGTACGAGCTCGGCGGCGCCTGCGCGATCTCCGTGCTGACCGAAGAGCGGCGGTTCGGCGGATCGCTCGCCGATCTCGATGCCGTCCGCGGAGCCGTCGAGGTGCCGGTGCTTCGCAAGGACTTCATCGTGACGCCCTACCAGGTGTGGGAGGCCCGTGCGCACGGCGCCGACATCGTGCTGCTGATCGTCGCCGCGCTCGAGCAGACCGTGCTCACCTCCTTCGTCGAGCGGGTCCAGTCCCTGGGCATGGCGGCCCTGGTCGAGGTGCACGACGCCGAGGAAATCGCTCGCGCGACCGACGCCGGCGCGCGCATCATCGGGGTCAACACCCGCGACCTGCGCACCCTGGAGGTGGATCGCACCTTGTTCGCTCGCTTGGCCCCCCTCATCCCGGGCGGGATCGTGCGGATCGCCGAGTCAGGCGTTCGCGATCCGCACGACGTCGTGGAGTACGCGAAGGCTGGCGCCGACGCCGTGCTGGTGGGTGAGGCCCTCGTCACCGGAGGCAACCCGCGCGCCGCGCTCGCCGATCTGGTCGCGGCGGGCTCACACCCCGCGCTCCGGGCGGTACGCCCGTGACCGGTGAGCCAGGCCAGCCGCGCGGTACCTCGCGGACGGCTCGGTCGCTCCGGCATGAGGAAGGCCCGTACTTCGGCGACTTCGGCGGGCGATTCGTCCCCGAGGCGCTGATCGCGGCGCTCGATGAGCTCGAGACCACGTACCGCAAGGCGATCGTCGACCCAGAGTTCATCGACGAGCTCGACCGCCTGCACCGCACCTACACCGGGCGTCCGAGCATCATCACCGAGGTGCCCAGGTTCGCGGCTCACGCGGGGGGCGCCCGCATCATCCTCAAGCGCGAGGACCTCAACCACACCGGCTCGCACAAGATCAACAACGTGCTGGGCCAGGTCCTTCTGACGCAGCGGATGGGCAAGACCCGACTCATCGCGGAGACCGGCGCCGGCCAGCACGGGGTGGCGACGGCGACGGCTGCCGCCCTGATGGGCATGGAGTGCGTGGTCTACATGGGCGAGGAGGACACTCGCCGGCAGTCGCTCAACGTCGCCCGGATGCAGCTCCTCGGCGCCGAGGTCATTCCGGTGATGACGGGTTCGCGCACCCTCAAGGACGCGATCAACGAGGCGCTGCGCGACTGGGTGGCCAACGTCGACACCACCCATTACCTGCTCGGCACGGTGGCAGGACCGCACCCGTTCCCTGCCATGGTCCGCGACTTCCACTCGATCATCGGTCGCGAGGCGCGACAGCAGGTCCTCGACCTGACCGGGAGGTTGCCCGACGTCGTCGCGGCGTGCGTCGGCGGCGGCTCGAACGCGATCGGCATCTTCCATGCGTTCCTCGATGACCCCGACGTTCGCCTGCTCGGCCTGGAAGCGGGCGGCGACGGCGTCGAGACGGGCCGGCACGCAGCGTCGATCACCGGGGGAGTCCCCGGCGTGCTGCACGGTGCGAGGTCCTTCCTGCTCCAGGACGAGGACGGCCAGACGATCGAGAGCCACTCCATCTCGGCCGGTCTGGACTATCCCGGCGTCGGTCCCGAGCACTCGTGGCTCGCATCGATCGGCCGGGCCGAGTACCGACCCGTGAACGACGTCGAGGCGATGGAGGCGTTCCGCCTGCTCTGCCGGACGGAGGGGATCATGCCGGCGATCGAGTCCGCGCACGCCCTGGCCGGCGCGCTCGTGGCCGGCCGCGAGCTCGGTCCCGACGGAATTGTCCTGGTCAACCTCTCCGGCCGCGGCGACAAGGACGTCGAGACGGCGGCCCGCTGGTTCAAGCTCGCGGACGGAGCGACGTCGTGAGCGTCACCGCCGCGCCCAGCCGAGTCGCATCGAGGCTTGCGGAGATCCGCGGTGAGGGCCGAGCGGCCCTCATCGGCTATCTCCCGGTCGGCTTCCCTGACCTTGCCGGATGCATCGCGGCGGCCCGGGTGATGGTCGACGCCGGGGTGGACATCCTCGAGCTCGGCCTGCCGTACTCCGACCCGGTGATGGACGGTCCGGTGATCCAGCGTGCGGTCACGGCCGCACTTGCCGGCGGCACGCGGGTGCGCGACACCTTCACAGCCGCCCGCGAGGTCACCGCGACCGGCGCCCCGGTGCTCGTGATGACGTACTGGAACCCGGTCCTTCGTTACGGCGTCGGCGCGTTCGCACCCGACCTGGTCGAGGCGGGTGCGGCGGGGCTCATCACCCCGGACCTCATCCCGGATGAGGCCGGCGAGTGGATCGAGGCGTCCGACCGGTACGGACTGGACCGGGTGTTCCTGGTCGCGCCCAGCTCGACGCCGGAGCGGCTCGCCCGCACCGTTGCGGCAAGCCGAGGATTCGTGTACGCCGCCTCGACGATGGGTGTCACCGGAGAACGGACGACGGTGGGCGCGCAAGCGGAACGTCTGGTGCGCGACACGCGCGCGGCCGGGGCCGACCTGGTGTGCGTCGGTCTCGGCGTCTCGACCGGCGCCCAGGCCGCCGAGGTGGCGCGATACGCCGACGGTGTCATCGTCGGGAGTGCCTTCGTGCGAGCGCTGCTGGACGCTGCGTCACCCGCCGATGCCGAGGCGCGGCTGACAGCGGTCACCGAAGAGCTCGCGGCCGGGGTTCGTGGAGGGAAGTCATGAGCATCTCGACGTTCGCCCTGGCAGCGCTGCCCGCGTCGATCCCGAGCCCACCGCAGGGTGTTTGGTACCTCGGGCCGATCCCGATCCGCGCGTACGCACTGGCGATCCTGACGGGCATCATCGTCGGGCTCTGGGTGACTCAGAAGCGCTGGGTGGCGCGCGGCGGATCCGCCGAGACAGCCACCGAGGTCGCGTTCTGGGCGGTCCCGTTCGGCATCGTCGGCGGCCGGATCTATCACGTCGTCTCCTCGCCTGACGCCTACTTCGGCCCCGGTGGCCACCCGTGGAATGCCTTCGCCATCTGGCAGGGCGGGCTCGGGATCTGGGGCGCGATCGCCCTCGGTGCGGTGGGCGCATGGATCGGCACCCGCCGGCAGGGCATCCGGTTCGCGCCGTTCGCGGACACGATCGCACCCGGGCTGCTGATCGCGCAGGCGATCGGACGACTGGGGAACT
The DNA here is from genome assembly GCA_017882855.1 of Cellulomonas sp. Lineage (GTDB taxonomy): Bacteria > Actinomycetota > Actinomycetes > Actinomycetales > Cellulomonadaceae > JADGOR01. The sequence continues at coordinate 31,994 of JADGOR010000001.1, forward strand.
GGTTCAACCAAGAGCTGTTCGGCGGTCCGACGACGCTGCCGTGGGGGTTGCACATCGACTCGACCTCGCCCACGTTCCCGCCCCAGTACCCGCCGGGCACGCTGTTCCACCCGACCTTCCTTTACGAGCTGCTCTGGAACCTCGCCGCCGCGGCCCTGCTGATCTACCTGGACCGGCGCTTCCGACTTGGTCATGGCCGGGTGTTCTGGCTGTACGTCGTCTTCTACACGGTCGGTCGGTTCTGGGTCGAGCTGCTCCGGATCGACCCGGCGCATACGGTGCTGGGCCTCCGGCTCAACGTATGGACGTCGATCGTGGTCGGACTGGGGGCGCTGGTAGCGTTTCTCCTCGTCGGGCGCCGCCACCAAGGGCGCGAGGACGACCTCTTGCTCACGCGCACGGCGGCGGAGGACGAGCTCAGCCAATGACCTGGCGGCTCCAGCAGGTGCTGCGCCGCAAGACGCGATGATCCCGCGCGAGTTCGGGGAGGTATCGTCGTCAGACGTTCGAGCCGACGAGGACTCGCACATCCACCACGATCGGGTCAGCTTCGGCTGCCGCCGGAACAGCGAGGACGGTGTCCATGAGCCGGGCGTTCGACAACGTCGCAGCGCCTGAAGCACAAGGGCTGTACAGCCCTGGCTTCGAGCACGACGCGTGCGGAGTCGCGTTCGTCGCGACCCTCCGCGGTACGCCGGGCCGCGACATCGTCGACGCCGGCCTGACGGCGCTCCGCAACCTCGATCACCGCGGTGCAAAGGGAGCCGAGGAGAACAGCGGGGACGGCGCCGGCATCCTCACCCAGATCCCGGACGCGTTCCTGCGCGCCGTGATCGCGGCGGATCTGCCACCGGTCGGGCACTACGCGATCGGCACTGCATTCCTCCCGGTGGACGCCGACGCCCTGGCGGTCGCGATCCACGGCATCGAGGGCGTTGCAGCTGAGGAGAAGCTCGACGTCCTCGCGTGGCGCGAGGTCCCGGTGTGCGCGGACCTGGTCGGGCCGACTGCCCGCGCGGCCATGCCGGCCTTCCGCCAGCTGGTGCTCGCCGATCCGACCGGTGAGCTCTCCGGGATCGACCTCGAGCGACGGGTGTATCGCCTCCGCAAGCGGATCGAGCACGAGCTCGGCGTCTACTTCGCGTCGCTGTCCTGCCGGCTTCTCATCTACAAGGGCATGCTCACGACGTCGCAGCTGGAGCCGTTCTTCCCGGACCTGTCCGACCCGCGCTATGCGTCCGAGCTGGTCATGGTCCACTCGCGGTTCTCTACCAACACGTTCCCGTCGTGGCCGCTCGCGCAGCCGTTCCGGATGATCGCGCACAACGGCGAGATCAACACCGTGCGCGGCAACCGGAACTGGATGGCTGCCCGCGAGGGAAACCTGGAGAGCGAGCTGCTGGGTGATCTCACGCAGCTGATGCCGGTGTGCACCGATGGCAACAGCGACTCGGCCGCCTTCGACGAGGTCGTCGAGCTGCTCCACCTGGGCGGGCGAACCCTCCCGCACGCGGTGCTGATGATGATCCCGGAGGCGTGGGAGAACAACACCGAGATGGACGCCGACCGGCGCGCCTTCTACGCCTACAACTCGACCCTGATCGAGCCCTGGGACGGGCCCGCATCCCTGACATTCACCGACGGGACGCTCATCGGTGCGGTGCTGGACCGCAACGGGTTGCGTCCCGGTCGGTACTGGGTGACCGACGACGGGCTCGTGGTGCTGGCGAGTGAGGCCGGCGTGCTCGACCTGGACCCGGCCACCGTGGTGCGCAAGGGACGCCTCGAGCCTGGACGGATGTTCCTGGTCGACACCGGCGACGGTCGGATCATCGAGGACGACGAGATCAAGCGGGGGCTCGCCTCGCAGCATCCGTACGGTGAATGGGTCGCGAAGCACGCCGTCCCGCTCGACGACCTCCCGGAGCAGGAGCACATCGCACACACCTCGGCGTCGGTGCGGCGTCGCCAGCGCGCATTCGGCTACACCGAGGAAGAGCTCAAGATCATCTTGACGCCGATGGCGAAGAACTCGTACGAGCCGCTCGGTTCGATGGGCTCGGATACGCCGATCGCGGTGCTCTCGAAACGCCCGCGCCTGCTGTTCGACTACTTCAACGAGGTGTTCGCGCAGGTCACGAACCCGCCGCTGGACGCGATCCGCGAGGAGCTCGTCACCTCGATCGGCGCCGCGATCGGCCCCGAGCCGAACCTGCTGCTCGACCTGCCCGAGCACGCCCGGAAGCTGCACATCCCGTTCCCGGTCCTCGACAACGACCAGCTCGCCAAGATCGCCCGGATCGATCGCGACCCGGCGTACGCGAACTGGTTCCGACCGATGCACGTGAGCGGTCTGTACCGCGTCGACGGCGGTCACGCGGCCCTCGGTGCTCGGCTCGCGGAGATCTTCGCCGAGGTCGATGCCGCGGTCGCGGATGGCGTCAGTTTCATCGTGCTCTCCGACCGTGACTCGGACGCCGACTTCGCCCCGATCCCGTCGCTGCTGCTGACGAGTGCCGTGCATCATCACCTGACGAAGAACCGGACCCGGACCCGGGTCGGCCTGATCGTCGAAGCGGGCGACGTCCGCGAGGTGCACCACATGGCGCTGCTGATCGGCTACGGCGCCGCCGCGGTCAACCCGTATCTCGCGATGGAGACGGTCGAGGAGCTCGCGGCGACCGGATACCTCGGTGAGCTGACGCCCGAGAAGGCCGTCGCCAACCTCATCAGGGCGCTCGGGAAGGGCGTCCTGAAGGTCATGAGCAAGATGGGCATCTCGACCATCGCGTCGTACCGCGGCGCCCAGGTGTTCGAGGCCATCGGTCTGTCCCACGAGCTTGTCGACAAGTACTTCACCGGAACCACCAGCCGGCTCGGCGGCATCGGGCTCGAGTCGATCGCGGCCGACGTCGCAGCAAGGCACGCGACCGCGTACCCGGCGAGCGGCAACCGGGTGCCGCACCAGCGCCTCGACGTCGGCGGCGAGTACCAGTGGCGCCGTGGCGGCGAGGAGCACGTCTTCGACCCGGAAGCCGTGTTCCGGCTGCAACACTCCACCCGGACCCGCCAGTTCGACGTGTTCCGGCAGTACACGGCCCGGATCAATGACCAGTCGAAGCGACTGATGACGCTGCGCGGGCTGTTCGAGTTCGCCGAGGGGGTCCGTTCGCCGGTCCCGATCGACGAGGTCGAACCGGTCAGCGAGATCGTCAAGCGGTTCTGCACCGGCGCGATGTCCTACGGATCGATCTCGGCCGAGGCACATACGACACTCGCGATCGCGATGAACCGGATCGGCGCGAAGTCCAACACCGGTGAGGGCGGCGAGGATGTCGACCGCTTGCTGGACCCTGAGCGACGCAGCGCGATCAAGCAGGTGGCGTCCGGCCGGTTCGGCGTCACGAGCATGTACCTCACTCATGCCGACGACCTCCAGATCAAGATGGCGCAAGGTGCCAAGCCCGGCGAGGGCGGGCAGCTCCCCGGGAACAAGGTGTATCCGTGGATCGCGCGGACCCGTCACTCGACCCCCGGCGTCGGTCTGATCTCCCCGCCGCCGCACCATGACATCTACTCGATCGAGGACCTGGCCCAGCTGATCCACGACTTGAAGAACGCCAACCCCGAGGCGCGGATCCACGTCAAGCTCGTCGCCGAGGCCGGCGTCGGGACCGTGGCGGCCGGGGTCAGCAAGGCCCACGCCGACGTCGTGCTCATCTCGGGGCACGACGGCGGCACCGGGGCGAGTCCGCTCACCTCGCTCAAGCACGCCGGCGCGCCGTGGGAGCTCGGCCTAGCCGAGACCCAGCAGACGCTCGTCATGAACAGCTTGCGCGACCGCATCGTCGTGCAGACCGACGGCCAGCTCAAGACCGGCCGCGACGTCATCGTGGCGGCGCTGCTGGGAGCCGAGGAGTTCGGCTTCGCCTCGGCGCCACTCGTGGTGAGCGGCTGCATCATGATGCGGGTCTGCCATCTCGACACCTGCCCGGTCGGCGTCGCGACCCAGAACCCCGAGCTCCGCGCTCGCTACAGCGGCAAGCCGGAGTTCGTCGAGACCTTCTTCGAGTACATCGCCGAGGAGGTCCGGGAGTACCTGGCCCAGCTGGGCTTCCGCACCATGGCGGAGGCGATCGGACACGTCGAGTCGCTCAACCCCAAGGCCGCCGTCGACCACTGGAAGGCGGCGGGTCTCGACCTGGCACCGATCCTGCGTCGCCCGGATGTGCCCGAGGGCGCGGCACTCCACCAGACCGCTGTGCAGGACCATGGCCTGGCGAAGGCCCTGGACCATACCTTGATCGCGATGGCCGAGGATGCACTGGTCAAGCGGGAACCGGTGCGCATCTCGCTCCCGATCCGCAACGTCAACCGGACTGTCGGGACGATGCTCGGACATGAGGTCACCAAGCGGTGGGGTGTCGAGGCGTTGCCGCCGGACACGATCGACATCACTCTGACCGGGTCGGCCGGGCAGTCCTTCGGGGCGTTCGTGCCGCAAGGGATCACGATGCGGCTGTTCGGAGACTCGAACGACTACCTCGGCAAGGGTCTTTCGGGCGGTCGACTGATCGTCCGCCCGGCGTTGACCGCGCCCTTCGCCGCCGAGCGGAACATCATTGCCGGCAACGTGATCGGCTATGGGGCGACGTCGGGCGAGATCTTCTTGAGAGGGAAGGTCGGTGAGCGCTTCTGTGTCCGCAACTCCGGCGCGACCGCCGTCGTCGAGGGCGTTGGCGACCACGGCTGCGAGTACATGACCGGTGGCACGGTCGTCATTCTCGGGAGCACCGGCCGCAACTTCGCCGCCGGCATGTCGGGCGGGACGGCATATGTCCTCGACCTGAACCGGGAGCGGGTCAACACTGACCTGGTCGACCTTCGCCCGTTGAGCGGGGCTGAATCCGAGCTGGTCCGGACCTTGGTGGGCCGCCACCGCGAGGAGACAGACTCCACGGTCGCAGCCGAGTTGCTGACCGACTGGGAGGGTGCCAGCGCGCGCTTCACGACCGTGATGCCACGCGACTTCGCTCGCGTCGTCGGCATCCGAGAGCAAGCGTTGACCGAGGGCCTGGATCCGGACGGGGAGACGGTCTGGGCGAGGATCATGGAGGCGTCGCATGGCTGACCCGAGGGGATTCCTCAAGGTGCGGCAGCGGGAGCTGCCGCCGCGTCGGCCCGTACCGGTCCGGATCATGGACTGGAACGAGGTGTACGAGGCGACGGATCCGGAGATGGTCAGTCGCCAGGCCGGGCGCTGCATGGACTGCGGCGTCCCGTTCTGCCACACCGGTTGCCCGCTCGGGAACCTCATTCCCGAGTGGAACGACCTCGTCTGGCGGGGCGACTGGCGGGAGGCGATCGAGCGGCTGCACGCCACGAACAACTTCCCGGAGTTCACCGGGCGTCTGTGCCCGGCGCCGTGCGAGACCGCGTGCATCCTCGGCATCAATCAGCCGGCCGTGACGATCAAGCAGGTCGAGGTGACCACGGTCGAGATCGCCTTCGACAACGGGTGGGTCGAGCCCTGCGTGCCCGGCCGGCTCAGCGGCAAGACCGTCGCGGTGATCGGGTCCGGACCGGCGGGTCTGGCAGCCGCGCAGCAGCTGACCCGCGCCGGTCACACGGTCGCCGTGTACGAGCGGGCCGATCGGATCGGTGGCCTGCTCCGCTACGGCATCCCCGAGTTCAAGATGGAGAAGAGGTTCCTCGACCGTCGCCTTGCCCAGATGGAGGCCGAGGGGACCCGGTTCCGGCCCGGCGTCAACATCGGTGTGGACATCACCGGGCGGCTGTTGCACGACCGGTACGACGCGATCGTGCTCGCCGTCGGCGCGACCCAGGCCCGTGACCTCCCGGTGCCCGGTCGGGAGCTCGGTGGAATCCTGCAGGCGATGGAGTACCTGCCGCAGGCGAACCGCGTCGCCGCCGGTGACGTCGTCGATCACCAGGTGGTGGCGACCGGCAAGGACGTCGTAGTCATCGGTGGCGGCGACACCGGGGCCGACTGCCTCGGCACCGCGCTGCGCCAGGGTGCGCGTTCGGTCACCCAGCTCGAGATCCTTCCCCACCCCCCCGAGGATCGGCCGGACGGCCAGCCCTGGCCTACCTACCCGATGACCTATCGGGTCTCGAGCGCTCATGAGGAGGGCGGCGACCGGGTGTACTCGGTCAGCACGCAGGAGTTCCTGAGCGACGACTGCGGGAACGTTCGGGCCTTGAGCCTTGTCGAGGTCGAGCTGGTCGATGGCCGGTTCGAGCCCGTGGCCGGTTCCGAGCATGAGATCCCGGCCCAGCTGGTGCTCTTCGCAATGGGCTTCACCGGGCCCGAACGGGGTCCACTGCTCGAGCAGCTCGAGGTGTCGATCACGCCGCGTGGCACGATCGCGCGCACCGACGGCTTCTCCACCGACGTCCCAGGGGTGTTCGTCGCGGGCGACGCCGGGCGGGGTCAGTCGCTGATCGTGTGGGCGATAGCGGAGGGTCGGGCCGCCGCCGCCGCCGTCGACGCGTACCTCGGCGGGACCACCGCGCTTCCGGCGCCGATCTCGGCGAGCACCGTCGCGATGCGCGCCTAGCCCGGGCTTGGCCCATGCCACGACCGGTCCGGGACCTTCGGGTCCGAGTCCCGGACTCGAAGGGCCTACGCTTGAATCATGCGTAGAGCGAAGATCGTTTGCACCATTGGTCCGGTGACGGAGTCCCGGGAACAGATTCAAGCACTTGTCGATGCCGGGATGGACGTGGCACGGATCAACCGCAGCCATGGCGACCAGGCAGCGCACGAGATCGTGTACCGGAACGTCCGCGCGGCCGCACAGGCCTCGGGGCGCGCAGTCGCGGTGCTGGTCGATCTCCAGGGCCCGAAGATTCGGCTCGGCACCTTCGTCGAGGGCAAGGTCGAGCTCACCGAGGGCGACACCTTCACCATCACGACGGATGACGTCCCGGGCACAAAGGAGCGAGCCTCCACCACGTACAAGGGACTGCCCGGCGATGCGAAGGTCGGCGACCAGATCCTGATCGACGACGGTCGTGTCGGCGTCCGGATCGTCGCGGTCGAGGGCAACGACGTCGTGACGACGGTCGAGCTCGCCGGTCCGATCTCGAACAACAAGGGGCTCAACCTGCCAGGTGTGGCAGTGAGCGTCCCGGCGATGTCGAGCAAGGACGAAGCGGACCTGCGCTGGGCCTTGCGTCTAGGTGCGGACATCATCGCGCTCTCATTCGTCCGGAGCGCGAAGGACTACGACGATGTCGCGCGGATCATGGCCCAGGAGGGCCGCGTCGTTCCGGTGATCGCGAAGATCGAGAAGCCGCAGGCGGTCGACAACCTCGCGGAGATCATCGACGCGTTCGACGGCATCATGGTGGCGCGCGGTGACCTGGGCGTCGAGATGCCCCTGGAGATGGTCCCGCTGGTGCAGAAGCGTGCCGTCGAGCTCGCTCGCCGCAACGCGAAACCCGTCATCGTGGCGACCCAGGTGCTCGAGTCGATGATCTCGGCTCCGCGCCCGACCCGCGCCGAGGCGTCCGACTGCGCGAACGCAATCCTCGACGGGGCCGACGCCGTCATGCTCTCCGGTGAGACGAGCGTGGGGGATTACCCGATCGAGGCGGTTCGCACCATGGCCCGCATCATCGAGAACACCGAGGAGCTTGGCCGCGAGCGGATGGCACCGCTCGGGACGACGCCCTACACCCGCGGCGGTGCGATCACCCGCGCCGCGGCCGAGATCGGCGAGATCCTCGGGGTCAAGTACCTCATCACCTTCACCCAGACCGGCGACTCGGCACGGCGGATGTCTCGGTTGCGTTCGCCGATCCCGCTGATCGCGTTCACTCCGATCACCAAGGTGCGTTCCGAGCTTGCGCTGAGCTGGGGCGTGCAGACGTACGAGCTCGCTCAGGTCGAACACTCGGACGCGATGGTGCGCCAGGTGGACTGGATGCTCCGCGACGAGAATCTCGTTGCCGATGGTGATCTGGTGGTCATCGTCTCGGGCGCCCCGGTGGGCGTCTCGGGCACGACGAACTCGATCCTCGTGCACAAGATCGGTCAGCTCTCCGGCACCGGCACGGTTCGCCCCGCGCGCTGACCGCCTGCGCGGCGAACCCGAGAGCCGCTCGGGTTCGTCGGACGCCCGCGCCGGGCGGTGCAAGAATCGCGGCATGACCGAGGTGGCGATCAACACGAGTGCGACGAATGAGCCACGCCGGTCGCTGACGCCGTTCGCGTGGATGTCGATCGGCGCCGCGGTCCTGACCATCGGGCTCAAGACCGGCGCGTACCTCCTGACGGGTTCGGTCGGGCTGCTCTCGGACGCCGCCGAGTCGGGGGTCAACCTGGTCGCGGCGATCGTGGCGCTCATCGCGCTTCGGGTCGCGGCACGCCCGCCGGACGAGGACCACCACTTCGGGCACGCGAAGGCGGAGTACTTCTCGGCCGGTATCGAAGCGGCCATGATCTTCGTCGCATCGGTCGTCATCATCATCACGTCGGTCGAGCGGTTCCTGAGTCCGCGTGCCCTCGAGAACATCGGCATCGGCTTGGCCATCTCCCTGGTCGCGACCGGCGTCAACTGGTTCGTCGGGATGAGGCTCCTGCGCGCGGGTCGGCGGTACCGCTCGATGACGCTCGTCGCCGACGGGAAACATCTCCTGACCGACGTCTGGACGTCTGTCGGCGTCGTCGTGGGGGTGGGGGCCGTGGCGCTGACCCACTGGAACCGCCTGGACTCGATCGTCGCGTTCGCCGTCGGGGTGAACATCCTGGTGACGGGGTGGCGCTTGTTGACCGGCTCGGTCGACGGGCTGATGGATCACGCCCTGTCCGATGCCGATCACGCCCGGATCATCGGGGTGCTCGACGGACTACGCACCGACGAGGTGACGTTCCACACCCTGCAGACGCGTGAGTCCGGTCATCGGCGCTTGGTCTCGTTCCACGTCGTCGTTCCGGGGACCTGGACGGTCCAACGGGCCAACGCGGTCGTCGCGGCGGCCGAGGAAGCGGTTCGCAGCGCGCTCGACCACGCCGAGGTCAACACCCAGCTGGAACCCGTCGGGACACCCCATCCGTCCGACTCGACCGGGGGGCGAGTGCGGATGGACCCCGATCCGCATGTTCCGGACTGACCGCCGGTCCACGCGCGCCGTGGGCGACCCAGCCGGCCCGGATGCCACAGGTCCTGGAGGACTCGGGCGGATGCCCACTACTATCCAATGAGCGTTGCGACAGTCCGCCACCGGGTAAAGTTCCTGCACACCCTCGAGCGAAGGACCGAGCAGGCTCCGATCACGTCCGGCGTCCTTGACAGATCATCGCGTTCCACGGAGGTGCGTCCCATGCTGCGGCAGTCCGAGGGGTTCATCCACCTCAGACTCCTGCGTGCCGTCGTGATGGGCCTCTTCGTCGTGACGGTGGGCATCGCCGCCGCTGTCCATGCGCCACGGCTCACCGAGAACCCAGCCTTTTCCGGCGACGTCGTCGCGTTCTACCCGGAGCACCCCGACGACGAGGTGCTCTGGGGCGGAAGTGCTATCCGGGACGCGGTCGACACGAAGGGCGCGAGCAACGTGTACGTCGTGCTCGTGACCCGGGGGTTGGGGGCGACGCCGTTCACCCGGACCGCCGAGTACGCCGCTCTGACGAGCGACCAGAAGGGCCAGCTGAGGGAGAACGAGTTCAGAGCTGCGATGAAGGAGCTGGGTGTCCAGAGCTCGAACATCATCGTCCTGAAGGATCCGAAGCCAGGAACCGATGACTCGCTGGTCCAGATGCGCGCCACGGCTCTGCAGATCGAGCGTGCCGCAGCGAGCGTGGGGAAGACCGTGACCCACGTGGCGCACTCCTACAAGTACGACGACAACGCCGAGCACCGTGGGAACGGCCGGGTCATCAAGACCTTGCTCGACGAGGGGCAGATCCACGATGCCCTGTTCTGGTTCAAGCCGCAGTACCGGTTCCGAGTCCCAGCGGACGACGTGGTGAAGTTCCAGGCTCTCGACCCGTCCGACCGGACGGCCGTGCACCGGGCGATCGACAGGTACGAGACAACGGATACCCGGGCGGGCCTGGAGGCGATCGGCTATCGCGCCACGCCCTGGTACTTCGCGATCCTCGGCTGGGACAAGTACCTGACCTCTACGCTGCACACCGCCGTCGTTCCCGGCTAGATACGGCGCGCGTGCGGCCGAGCGCTGCCACACCTCGAGCCGATACCCGACTCCTGGTTCGGTGATCAGGTGGCGTGGGCGGGCCGGCTCCGCGTCAGAGCAGCGGCAACACCTGCTCGCGCACCTGCTTGCGAAGGATCTTGCCGAGCATCGAGCGTGGCGTGTCCTCGATCTGCACGATCCGCCGCGGGACCTTGTAGGCCGCGAGGAAGTCGCGGCAGTGGGCCCGCAGCGTGTCCTCGTCGAGCTCAGCGCGCGGCTCGAGCTCGACCGCCGCGACGACCATCTCGCCGCCCCGGTCGAGCGGCTTGCCGAACACGGCTGCGTCGATGACAGCCGGGTGCATACGCAGCACCGCCTCGACCTCAGAGGGCGAGACGTTGAAGCCGCCGGTGATGACGAGCTCCTTGACCCGATCCACGATCGTCGTGAACCCGTCTTCGTCGACGGTCACGACGTCGCCGGTGCGAAGCCAGCCGTCGGGAAGGAGGGTCTTCGCGGTCTCCTCCGGGTCGTTCCAATAGCCCTGGAAGACCTGCGGGCCCTTGAGCAAGAGTTCGCCCGGCTGACCCTGCGGGACCTCCGTGGTGGGGTCGTCCGGGTCGACGACCTTCATCAGGGTCGAGGGGAACGGCACGCCGATGGTGCCGGTGCGGCGGGTGCGGTGGAACGGGTTGCCCAGGGCTACCGGTGAGGACTCGGTCATTCCATAGCCTTCGACGAGCAGCCCGCCCGACATCGACTCCCACAGCTCAACGATGTGGTCGGGCAGGTTCATCGCACCCGAGATGCAGAACTTGCACGAGCGCAGCGAGACACCCCGCTCCTTCGCGACCGACGCGGTGCGCTCGTAGACCGGCGGGACCGCGCAGTAGACCGTCGCGGGTGACTTCTTCATGGCGCTGAGGACCAGGTCGGGATCGAACTTGGGGAAGAGCACCAGCAGGGCCTGCTTGCGGATGCCGTAGGTGAGGTAGAGCGTCATGCCGAAGGCGTGGAACATCGGGAGGATCGCGTAGAAGATCTCCTTGCGGTACTCCGCACCGAGCATCCAGGCCTCACCCTGCAGGGCGTTGGAGTAGAGGTTGAAGTGGGTGAGCATGGCCCCCTTGGGGTGGCCGGTGGTGCCCGAGGTGTACTGGATGGCGGCCAGGTCGTGCACCGCCGGGCGGGGATGGTCGGGATCGATGCGACCGTGGGTGAGCAGCTTCTCCCACGGGATCGTTCCCGGCGCCGGGCCGGTCAGCGCTTCGCGGGACTCGCGCAGGCTACGCACCGGCAGGTGCAGGGCGAGGCGCTTGACGGCGGGGAACGCCTTGAGGAGGTTGACCGAGACGACGTGGTCGATCTCGACGTCGGCGGGGAAAGACTGGACGGCGGACACCGCCTTGTCCCACGCGATCACGATGCGAGCCTGGTGGTCCTCGAACTGGTGGCGCAGCTCGCGAGAGGTGTAGAGCGGGTTGTGCTCCACCACGACGGCGCCCAGGCGCAGCACCGCGTAGAAGGCGACGACGTGCTGGGGGCAGTTCGGCAGGATGAGGGCCACGCGGTGGCCCGCACGCACGCCCAGGTGACGGAGGCCCTCGGCTGCCCGGTCGATCTGGTCGCCGAGCTCGGTGTAGGTCGTGCGGCGACCGAAGAACTCCATCGCGGGGTGCCGGCCGGCCTCGGCCACGGACTGCTCGAGCATCGAGGAGAGAGACTCGGTGGGCAGGTCGATCTCGGCCGGGACGCCCGGCTGGTAGTGCTTCACCCAGGGCTGCTGGTCACTGTTCGCCATGAACGCATCTTGCCGCGAACTTCTCCGTCGCGCGGCGCAACGCGGCCGGGTGTCGACGACATGGCGGGTCAGGTATCTGTAGCCGTTGCCGGCCGTGAGCTTGTGCATCGACATCACCGCTCGCTCACCTCCCCTCCCAGGCCGCTCGCCCGGGCCGGTTGCTGCCGGGATCGGTAGTTGTCCTCTACTAGCAGGGGTGCAGCGAACGGGTACAAGACGGGGTTCCGCCGGCACCCGATTCGCGATGGGCTCCTACAAGCAGGGATGCGGAATCGTCTGCAACATGCGAGGTAAGGCTGCTCAGGAGCGATAGTCGCGGTGATGACGCCCGTGAAGCCGCAGGTCAGCGATGCGATGACGAGCGCAGGTGACGGGCTCGCAGCGGGTGCGTCATCGATGACGCCGCAGAGCGCCCCATCATCGCTAGGGGTGACTTGGCGAACTGACGCTGTCGACGTACAGTTTCTTGTACGGCCATCGGAGGTGTGCGGTGAAGACCATGACGTACTCGCAGTCGCGGGCTCGGTATGCGGAGGTGCTCGACGGAGTGCTGGCCGATCGTGAGGAGGTCGTGATCACGCGCGCCGGCCACGAACCGGTGGTGATCCTCTCCCTGGCGGACTACGAGTCACTGAAGGAGACGGCCTACCTGCTGCAGAACCCGGCCAACGCCCGCCGCCTGCTCGCCTCGATCGAGCGACTGGAGTCCGGCGCCGGGGCGGAGCACGAGCTGGCCGGATGAGGTACGTCTGGGACTCCGACGCCTGGGCCGATTACCTGTACTGGCAGACCCAGGACCGGCGGGTCGTCAAGCGGATCAACGAAGTGATCAAGGACATCGCCCGCGGCGCCGCGGGCGGGACCCCGCACGAGGGGATCGGTAAACCCGAGGCCCTCAAGCACGGGCTGCACGGGTACTGGTCCCGGCGAATCACCGACGAGCACCGCCTCATCTACAAGGTCGCAGACGACGAGATCCGCATCGCCGCCTGCCGTTACCACTACGGCACCTGATCCAGCCTGTCACCGACCGCGTCGGCATCCTGGCAACCAGCGTCATCGCAGACTCCTCTTGCACTTCCCCCAGTAGCCCATCGAGCCAGGCACGATCAGCAGCACCACCAGCAGCACCAGCAGCCGCCGGTGGCCGGAGGCGGAAGAGTGTCGTCCAGAGCGAATCTGCGCCGATGCGCCGGTCATTGGCAGCGGCGCCGGTTCGCGGCATGAGTGCGGACGGCGGCATGTCCGGGCGGGCGTAGCCGCCCCGACGGCCAGATCCGGCCGAGGGTCGGCGGCACGATGTGGAACCATCTCGGCATGGTGCTGCAAGGGACCTCCCTCACCGAAGACGACGCGAAGGCCAAGTGGCGGGAGTTAGCGCCCCTGCTCGATCGGATGATGGAGCGAGTCGCGACCGAGGGCGAGTTCCCGGTCGCGGTCCGATCCTCCTTGGCGGGCGATGACGCCGCGGCGGACCCGTACCAGGTTTCTCACGTGATCCGGATGTGCCTGACCGCGGGCACCGACCATCTGCATGCGGTGAAGGTTCTAGTCGTGGATCAACACGTCGTTCACCTTGCCGCTCCGGCCTCGCTGGCGCGCGGAGCCCTTGAGACGATCGCTGCCGCGTACTGGATCTTGCAGCCGGCTCAGCGGGATGAACGCGTGACGCGGTCGCTTCGTTGGCACGCGAAGAACATGAGGGACGCGGAAGCCGCCGTGGGGGCCTTGAAGTTACCCGGACACACGCCGCTCGAACAGAAGCTCTTGAAACTAGACGCCGTGGCAAACAGGCGTTCGCTCGACACTAAGACGATTCGCGCCGGCTACACGAGCACCGAGGCAGTGAAGTGCGCCGAGGAGCACGCACCAGACTTGCCACTGGGGGTGGTCCTCCCGTGGCGCGTTTGCTCGGGATTCGCCCACGGTCGCCCGTGGGCCTATTTTGGCGTTTCGGACGTCCAAGTGACTCAGACCGACGAAAGCGATATTCTCGGGGTCCGACTCACTAGCAGTCTAATGAAGGCCCTTTACCCGTCGCTTGCGGCGGTCCATCTTCTAGAGCGCTTGCTGCGGCTCTATGAACAACGCGCAGGGTCTCCGCTCGTCTAGCTAGGCCATCGCCCGGCCATGCCGGACAGCGGTATGGGTGAAGCCGGGGACACCATCCATGTCGTTGCGCAGGGCGATGCCGTGTCCGTGGACGCTCGTCGGCGCGGGCAGATCGTTGCGCAGGCGGCCGCCGCCAATTCGGCCCGCCTCGGCGACGTGAAGCGAGGCGGTACGACGAGGGGGTGCGCCCCGAGCTTCAGGACGCACCCCCTGGAACATGACCGCCGGTCAGGCGCGCCGTGGCGCCTTGGTGGTCCAGAGAATCTGGCGCAGGTCCTGGTACTGCGGCTTCGGGTTGAGGTTGTCGTCGAACAGCAGGGCGGCACCCTCACCCGTGAAGACGCCCGGGATCCAGGAGTTGGAGTCGGCGACGCCCCAGACGGTGTAGGAGATGCACTGCGGCACGCCGAGGCAGGCCTGCAGGGTCTGCTTCCAGTACGACTCCTGCGTGGCCTGTAGCGCCGGGGTCAGCGGCGTGTCGGTGTACGTGCCCGGGTTGGCGGCATCGGGCTGGACGAAGGTTCGGACGTCTACCTCGGTGAGCGCCACCTTCAGGCCCAGGGCGGCGAATCGCTGCAGGTTGTTCTGCAGGTCCGGGAACCCGTACTGGGTGTCGAGGTGGCCCTGGAAGCCGACGCCGTCGATCGGGACGCGCTGCGACCGGAGCTGCTGGACGAAGCCGTAGACCGCGTTGCTCTTCGCCCCGGTGAACTCGAGGTTGTAGTCGTTGTAGAAGAGCAGGGCATGAGGGTCGGCCTGGTGCGCCCAGCGGAAGGCATCGGCGACGTAGTCGAGCCCGTTGAGGCCGAGCGCCTGGTAGGCCTTGTAGAAGACGGACTGACGCGGCGTGCCGTCGTCGTTGAACGCCTCGTTGACGACGTCCCACTGCCAGATCTGGCCGCGGAAGTGCGAAACCTCGTCGACCACGTGCTTGTGCAGCAGGTCGCGAACCTGCTGCGGCGTGAACGACGTGGTGGCGCCGTCGGTCGAGAACCAGCTCGGGAGCTGGTTGTGCCAGACCAGTGCGTGCCCGCGCACGAGCTGGTGGTCGGCCTGCGCTCCGGCGACGAGGCGGTCCGCGGCCGCCCAGTCGTAGGTGCCCTGGGTGGGCTCGACGAGCTGCCACTTCATGACGTTCTCGGGCGTGACCGTGTTGAACTGCTGGTCCACGATGCGGGTGTAGGCCGCGTCGGAGCCGTACAGGTCCATGTTGACGGCGGTCCCGACCTTGAGCCCCGAGCGCATCGAGAGGGTGCGCAGGCTCGGCTGGACGGCTCCGGCGTGGTCTCCGTGTTGGTCCCCGTGGTGTTCGGCGACGTGGTCCGACGAGGCCACCGCTGCCCCCGGTGTGGCGGTCAGCGCGGTGACCGCAAGGGCGGCCACCAGGAAGGAATGACGAATGCGCACGTGATGCTCCTTTGCATCAGGGGCGGCGCCCCTGCGTTCGATAACGTTTTCCATCCGGACGGTCCGACGATAGGCCCGGCTCGGCGGGTGGTCAATGGGAGGGGTCGCGTCCATCCCGCGGTGTAGATGACGACGGACGTAGGTTCCTTCACGAGCGGCCGACTCAGCGAAGGAGGGACTACGCCCGTGCCGGCGTGAGTATCACCCACCGATCGGATCCGTGGGGGATCGATGCCTTGTTCGACGGCTCGCGTGAGCTGTCGGAGGTCATCGAGGACGTCGCCCGCCTGGGTGCCCGGTTGATCATCCAGACAGCGGTGGAGGTCGAGGTCGACGTGTTCCTTGGCAGGGACCGCTACCAGCGGGCCGCGGACTGCTCGGACGCTCGGGTCGGGAGCCGTAACGGCTTCTGAGACACCACGGTCAAGACGACGGCCGGGCCGATCACCGTGGCGCGGCCGAAGTTGCGCGGCACCACCCAGGCGTTCGCCAGCCGGCTGTTCGGCAAGGGCGTCACCGAGTCCAACGCGTTGGAGTCGCTGGTGATCGCCGGGTTCGTGCGCGGACTGTCGGTCTGCGACGTGGAGAACACGCTGGCCGACACGCTGGGCGCCGAAGCGGCCCTGTCCAAGTCGACCGTGTCTCGGGTGTGCCAGGGGATCGGTCAGGAGTTCGAGCGCTGGGCAACGCGACCGCTGGACGATCTCGAGCTGGACTACCTGTTCCTTGACGCCAGCATGTTCAAGGTGCACCTCGGCGCGCGCGCCGAACCGGTGCTGGCCGCGTCGGGCATCACCACCAACGGCGCTTCGGTGTTCGTCGTCCTCGCCGCCGGCGGGTCGGAGTCCACCGACGCGTGGGGCGACTTCCTCGACGAGCTCACCGGCCGTGGGCTGCGTCCGCCGCTGCTGGTCATCTCCGGCGGCGCCGCCGGGCTGATCAACGCAGCTCCCGGCGCGCCCGGTGGAGGAGTTGTCATGACTGGATTCTCGCAACCAGGTCCGACAGTCGCGTCGTCCCCACGAAGGCACGTCACGTGATCCACGGTCTATAGCTGATTTGCCAGCCACCACGGGTTCTCGCGGGCCGCTCGCTCATTGGCACGAGCACGGATCGCGGCATGAGCGTGTGACTCGTTCGAAGCCAAGTTCCCGCCCCGGTCGGCGCTAGCCTCGCTGCATGCAGCACCTTGACCACTGCCGGCAGTTGCCGGTGACCGTGGCGCGGGTCGAGTGGGTCGCGAGGAAGGTGAGGACGCGCATCCCTCCCGCGCCAACTCACGACGAGTGGCGACTTGTGATCGATCTGCACTGTGCGGCTGAGGAAGTCCGTGCTGCAGCGACCCTTGTCGACGACGGGTGCATCCGGCATGTGCGAGGTTGGGCGGATGGGCCCGCGCACTGGGTCAGCTACACGGTCAACTTCTCCCCCCAAGACGCGGACCGCAGTGAGGAGGTCTGCGTGAGCACCGGCGGTGAACTGCGCAGGTGGGTGACCTCTCGCCAACTCAGAGCAGAACCTCACCGGGCCGTCGACCTCCTCGTCGCTGCCGGCGACACGTTCATGACGGGAACCGTTGTGGATCTCTTTCGCATCGGTGAGGTCGGACCGGTTTGGCAGGTCGCGGTGATCGCGAAGAGCGACACCAAGAAGGTGCGCACGAGGTGGCATGTGACGGCGCCGATCGACTGCCGCGGCGCCTACGGCTTCCTCGCAACCGGCCGGCGATCGGGCTTCGTTCGACTCCCCGATCCGGAAGCGCACGAGCGCTCCGAGTAGCGCGGTCGGCCCCAGCGCGACTCACTCCAGACCCGCGATCGACGGCCGAACCATGGCGGTCCTCAACACTCGCTCATCGGCATGACCGCGCGCTTGACGTTGCTTGGACCGCCTCCCGTCAGGTTCGGCTCTTCAGCCGACCCAGCGCCGCTGCCGCGACGTTCGCGGCGACCAGTTGTTGCGCCGGCATCAGGTGGCTGTACCGCGAATCCGTCGTCGCATAGGTCTCGTGCCCGAGCCGCCGCGACAGCGTGAACATGTCCATCCCCTCGGCGAGCATCCAGCTCGCGTGGGTGTGCCGCAGATCGTGGATCCGCGGCCGCTTCGTCAGGCGTCGCGCGTCGGGGTCAGGCTCGCCGTTCGAGTCCACTGGGTTGTGCGCCTTGTTGATCGCCGGCGTCCAGTGGGTCGCCCAGAAGGTGTTGTTGCGGATCGGCCGCCCGGCGACGTTGACGAACACCAGATCAGTCCCACGCCTGCCGGCGGTCAGGCCCCGGAGCATCTCGGCGAGGTCGGGGGACAGGGAGATCGTCCGGCGCGATCGCGCCGACTTCGGCGCCCCGATGAAGAGCTGCCGCTCGCCGTCTCGCTTCCAGGCCTTGTTGACGCGGATGGTCGGAGGGTGGGCATCGAGGGAGAGATCCTCGACGTGCAGCGCGGTGGCCTCCCCGAAGCGCATCCCGGTGCCCACCAGGGTGACGATGAAGGGCCGGTAGTGGTCTGCGGTGTTGTCCAGGATGAGGTCGAGCTCCTCCGGTTCAAGCACGACCATGTCGTCCCCGGCCCGCTGGTTGCGAGGCAGGCGTACAGCAGCGCACGGGTTCTCGGCGCGATACCCGAGCCGCACCGCCGTGTTCATGGCGGCCGACAACAACCCGTGGACGTTGGCGATCGACTTGTTCGACAGGCCCTTCATCTGGAGCTCGCGGATCCACAAGGTCACCTGCTGCCAGGTCAGCGCCCTGACCGGCAGCGCGCCCAGGTGCGGCGTGATGTGGTCACGCGCCCGCAGCCGGTACCCGGTCCTGGTGTCCTCGCCCACGCGGTTGAGAAGGTCGACGTGTTCGCGAACCACGTCCTCGACTGTCGGCCCGCCCCGGCGGATCGCGTTGGCCACCTCGACCGCGAGCGTGAGCCGCTGCCCGTTGGCGTCGAGCAGCTTGATCGTCTGCTCGGCCTGGCGCCGATCGTCGAAGGTCATCGACTGCCGGCCGGGCTGGGTCGGGTCGCGCCATACGACGCGGAAGGCGACTGTGCCGTCCCCCCGCGCCCGCTTCTCGATGCTCGCCACGTCTCCATAGTGCATCTCATGGGGACACATTTGTCCCCCTGTGGGGACAATCGCTGCGTTTCCGCAGGTCAGACGGGTGCCCCGAGTGGGATTCGAACCCACACTGGATCGGTTTTGAGCCGATTGCCTCTGCCGGTTGGGCTATCGGGGCGATCACGACTGCCCGGCGGTGAACAGGTCCATCCGCCGCGCGGTGCGACTGCCATTAGGCTAGCGGGCGTGACGGACAGCGTGGACCAGACACCCCAGGCCGACGTGCTCGGCGGCGCGCTGACGAGGGCCACTCCGGCCGACGTGCCGACGCAGTCGGCCGACGCCGCGAGGCCCGCCCGCCGAGCGGTTGTTGCCGAGGATGAGGCCCTGATCCGGATGGACGTCGTGGAGACGCTCCGCGAGGCGGGCTATGACGTCGTCGGCGAGGCGGGCGACGGTGAGCGAGCGGTCGAGCTGGCCCTCGAGCTGCGGCCCGACGTCGTCGTGATGGACGTGAAGATGCCGGTGCTCGACGGGATCTCCGCAGCCGAGAAGATCGGCAAGGCGCACTTGGCGCCGGTCGTGCTACTCACGGCGTTCTCGCAGCAGGAACTGGTCGAGCGTGCCCGTGACGCCGGTGCGATGGCCTACGTGGTCAAGCCGTTCACCCCGGCGGACCTGTTGCCGGCGATCGAGATCGCCATCTCACGCTACGCACAGATCGCGGCGCTCGAGTCGGAGGTCGCGGACCTGGCCGAGCGGTTCGAGACGCGCAAGCGGGTCGACCGGGCCAAGGGCCTGCTGATGACGAAGATGGGCCTGACCGAACCGGAGTCCTTCCGCTGGATCCAGAAGACCTCGATGGATCGGCGGCTCACCATGCGCGAGGTTGCGGATGCCGTGATCCAGCAGGTCGGCGGGTCCGAGGCTTGACCGCTTCCCCATCACTCGAACGGCTTGCCTCCGTCGAGTAGTGTTCGTTACTTGTCGGTCTACCGTCTGATGGTGAACCTTCGCACCAACGAGACCACCGGGAGGGCAACTCATGCGGCCTGCGATCGAGGTCGAGCTGGCCCAGCCTGATGAGCTCCCGGGCCTGGCTGCCCTGTGCGTCGAGGCCCGCGACGAGACGGTCCTCGGGCCGAAGCTGTGCAGCTCGGACATCACGCTGGTGGCGCATCACATCGGTGTTCTGCTGAGCACGCCGGGCGGGTACGCGCTGCTGGCGAGGGACGACACGGGCCTGGTCGGCTTCCTCCTGGCACGGGTCATCGGGCCGGGTCCGTTCGCCGACGAGCCGAACCTGTACATCGACGCCATGTACGTAGGTGAGACTGCCCGCCGCCGTGGGGTCGGCCATGCCTTGCTCGACGGAGCCGTCGGCATCGCCGAGAACGCCGGCGCGGAGACCATGTGCGTCATCCCACTGCCAGGCTCGCGCGGACTGCAGCGGTTCTTGGCCCAGCTCGGGTTCGCGCCGGCTGGTGGCCACCGGGTCTCGACCTGCACGGCGCTCCGGCGCAAGCTCACCGACGACGCCGCACCCGCGCCGTTGCGCCGAGCCCGGGGCATCGAGGACCTGATCGCCCGGCGTCGTCACGTGCGCGCAGAGAGCGGGTCGATCGACCTGAGCGGCCTTCAGCTGCGCGGCTCGGACCCGGTCGAGGTCGGTTCCGACGAGCGGCGCCGGTCGTCGATCAAGGCGCACGTCAAGCGTGCCGTGCAGACCCGCCTCTCCGACTCGTCGACCACCACGATCTCGTAGGTAGCCACCGTCGACCCGAGGTGGACCGGGGTCGCGACCGCGGTCACCAGCCCCTCGTGCACGGCCCGGTGGTGCGTCGCATTAATCTCGAGCCCGACCGCGAGCCGGTCGGCGCCCGCGTGCAGGGCCGCCCCGTAGGAGCCAAGGGTCTCCGCGAGGACGACCGACGCGCCGCCGTGCAGCAGACCGTACGGCTGGGTGTTGCCGGCGACCGGCATCGTCGCGACCAGTCGCTCGACCCGGGCCTCGAGCAGGATGATCCCCATCCGTTCCATCAGCGTGCCGGGTTCGGTGGCGGGCAGCCCGCTCAGGAGTGCGTCGTCGGTCATGCCGGATAGGTTGGCACCGTGAGCGACGCAGCGCGACCCCGCCTCCTCTTGATCGACGGCCACTCGATGGCGTTCCGAGCCTTCTTCGGCCTCCCGGTGGACAACTTCCGGACCACTACGGGTGAGGCGACGAACGCCGTCTACGGCTTCATCGCGATGCTCACGACGCTGCTCCGCGAGGAGGTGCCGACCCACATCGCAGTCGCGTTCGACATCGGCCGCACCACGTTCCGGACCGAGCAGTACGCGGCCTACAAGGGCACCCGCGAGGCCACGCCGGAGGAGTTCAAGGGCCAGATCCCGCTCATCAAGGAGGTGCTCGATGCACTGCGCATCACTTCGGTCGAGCAGGAGTCCTTCGAGGCGGACGACATCCTCGCGACCCTGTCGACCCGCGCCGACGCCGCGGGTATGGAGGTGCTGATCTGCTCGGGCGACCGGGACACGTTCCAGCTCGTCACGAACCTGGTGACCGTCCTGTACCCACGCAAGGGCGTATCCGACCTGGTGCGCATGACGCCCTCGGCCGTCGAGGAGAAGTACGGGCTCGCCCCCGCCCGCTACCCGGACCTCGCTGCGCTGGTGGGGGAGACGAGCGACAACCTGCCTGGCGTTCCCGGCGTCGGGCCGAAGACGGCCGCGAAATGGATCCAGCAGTACGGCGACCTGGACGGGGTGCTCGCGGCCGCGGCCGAGATCCCCGGGAAGGCCGGTGAGAGTCTGCGGGCGAACCTCGACCAGGTGGTCCTCAACCGTCATCTGAACGCCCTCGTGACCGACCTGACGCTCCCGGTCGATCTCGACGACCTCGAGGCACGTCCGTGGGACCGCGAGGCGGTCCACCGGGTCTTCGACGCGCTCCAGTTCAAGACGCTGCGGGAGAGGCTGCTCGCGATGGTCCCCGACGGCGCCGAGGGGGCAGCCGGGTTCGAGCTCGAGGTGGCGCGCTCGTCGGCCACCTCGGTGCGTGAGTGGCTGGCCGAGCGCGGCTCGCTGATGCTCGGTCTGGACGTGACGGGGCGCGGCGCGCCCGCCGAACCGGACGCGTGGGCCGTCGCGATCGCCGACGGACGCGGCGCGGCCCTGGCCATCGACCTCACCGAGCTCTCAGACGACGACGATGCGGCGCTCGGCGGGTGGCTGGCGGACCCAGCGGCCGCCAAGGCGCTCAACGGCGCCAAGGGCGCGTGGCACGAGCTGGGCGCGCGGGGATGGGCGCTCGCGGGCGTCCGGATGGACACCCAGCTCGCCGGCTACCTGTGCCACCCGGACCAGCGCGGGTACGACCTGGGCGACCTCACCGCGCGGTACCTGCACCGTGACCTCAGGGTCGAGGAGGCGGGGCATGACGGCCAGGCGACCTTGGACCTGGCTCTCGACGAGAAGGCCGCGGACTCGGCGGCCGCGCTGCGCGCGGCGGCCGTGGTCGAGCTGGCCGACGTGCTGGCCGGCGCGCTGGCGGACCGCAACGGAGCGGCCCTGCTGCGCGACGTCGAGCTGCCGCTGGTCGACACCCTCGGCCGGATGGAACGGGCCGGGATCGCGGTCGACGAGGACTACCTGCGCGGACTCGAGAAGTACTTCGGCGCTGAGGTCGACAAGGCGGCCGCAGCGGCGTACCAGGTGATCGGGCACGAGGTGAACCTGGGTTCCCCGAAGCAGCTTCAGGACGTGCTGTTCGACGAGCTCGGCATGCCGAAGACGAAGCGGATCAAGACCGGGTACACGACCGACGCGGGAGCCCTCACCGAGCTGTTCGAACGGACCGAGCACCCGTTCCTGGCTCACCTGCTCGCGCACCGCGATGCGATCCGACTCCGGCAGACCGTCGAGGGCCTGCTCCGGTCGATCGCCGCCGACGGCCGGATCCACACGACCTTCAACCAGACGATCGCGGCCACCGGCCGGTTGTCGTCGACCGATCCGAACCTGCAGAACATCCCGATCCGAACCGAGGACGGCCGCCGGATCCGCCAGGCCTTCGTGGTAGGTGCGGGCTTCGAGACGTTGCTCACGGCGGACTACAGCCAGATCGAGATGCGCCTGATGGCGCACCTGTCCGGTGACCAGGCCCTGATCGAGGCATTCCGCTCGGGCGAGGACCTGCACAGCTACGTGGGCTCGCGGGTCTTCGGCGTCCCGACCGACAAGGTGACGCCGAAGATGCGCTCGAAGATCAAGGCAATGAGCTACGGACTCGCCTACGGGCTGTCCGCCTTCGGCCTGTCCAAGCAGCTCAAGATCAGCGTGTCCGAGGCGAACGCCCTGATGGACGACTACTTCGCGAGGTTCGGCGGCGTGCGGGACTACCTGGCCGGCGTCGTCGAGGAGGCTCGGAAGACCGGGTACACCGAGACGATCCGCGGCCGACGCCGCTACCTGCCCGATCTGACGAGTGACAACCGGCAGCGCCGCGACATGGCGGAGCGGATGGCGCTCAACGCCCCCATGCAGGGCAGCGCCGCGGACATCATCAAGGTGGCGATGCTCGGCGTCGACCGTGCGCTCGCGTCAGCAGGTCTGGCCTCGCGGATGCTGCTGCAGGTGCACGACGAGCTTGTCATCGAGGTGGCGCCGGGGGAGCGCGAGAAGGTCGAGGGCCTGGTGCGGACGGAGATGGGGGCGGCAGCGGACCTCTCGGTCGCGCTCGATGTCTCGGTGGGCGTGGGCCGCAACTGGCACGAGGCGGGGCACTAGTCCGGCTTGTGCGCGACGAAGATCGCCGTCCCGGGGATCCGCTCGGCACGCACCGCGCTCCAGCCGCCCCAGGTGTCGTCCGGCCCGGCGGACCATTCCGGCTCGATCAGCCGATCGAGCACCCAGCCGGCCCCGGCGATCTCCGCGATGTGGTCCCCGATCGTGCGGTGATACTCCGCGTACACGAGCCGGCCGTCCTGATCGCGTTCGAGGTACGGCGTGCGGTCGAAGTAGGAGTGCGACACGGTCAGCCCGCGCTCGGTCGGATCGTCCGGGAAGGCCCAGCGGATCGGGTGCGTGACCGAGAAGACCCATCGACCCCCCGGGCGCACCACCCGGGCAACCTCCGCGTGGACCGCGGCGGCCTCCGCAACGAACGGGATCGCGCCGTAGGCGGTGAACGCGAGATCGACCGACGCGTCCGCGAGCGGTAGCCGTCGGGCGTCCGCCTGCAGGCACGGGACCGAGGTGGCGAGTGTGTGGTCGAGCCGGCGCGAGGCGGCGAGCATCGCGGCGGAGACGTCGGTTGCGATCACGCGGGCACCAGCGCCGGCCAGCCAGCGACTGCACTGGGCCGCGCCGGAGCCGATCTCGAGCACGGTCCGGCCCCGGACGTCGCCGAGAAGTCGCGCGTCCGACTCCCGCAGGCCTTCGGGGCACCAGAGGAAGTCCGCGGGTCCCAGGAACGCGCCGTGCTCCTCGAGGTACTCCTCGGCGTGAGCGTCCCACCAGTGGCGCCCGGTGCCGCGCGCCTCGTCGTCGGGCACCTCGGCGAAGGCCGCCGTGGTCGCGTCGTCGGAGTCCATGACCCCATTGTGGCCGGTTCAGCCGAGCTGCCGGCGGCTTGGGACCACGGTCCCCGGTGGGGAGGGGCAGACTGGCTACGGTGGTCGTCGGTGCACGCAAGGACGCGGGTCGACCGAGGACCGAGAGTGATGGGAGCCCAGCGTGCGCGTCGGACTGTTGACGGGTGGCGGTGACTGCCCGGGGCTGAATGCGGCCATCCGGGCGGTGGTAAAGCACGGTATCGGTGAGTACGGCCACTCGATCATCGGCTTCCGGAACGGCTGGAAGGGCGTCGCCGACGGCGATGTCCTGCCGCTCACGCGTGATGACATCCGCAACGTGCTCCCGGTGGGCGGGACGCTGCTCGGCACGGCCCGGTACCACCCGCACGAGGAGGACGGCGGTCTCGATGCGGTCCGGGCGACCCTCGAGGCGGAACGCATCGAGGCCCTCATCTGCATCGGTGGCGACGGCACCCTGCACGCCGCGAGCGAGGTGGCGAACTCGGGCACCAAGATCGTCGGGATCCCGAAGACGATCGACAACGACGTGTGGGGGACCGACCTCTCGATCGGCTTCCACACCGCGGTGAACATCGCGACCGAGGCGATCGACCGCGTGCACACGACGGCGGAGAGCCACAACCGGGTGATGGTCGTCGAGGTGATGGGCCGCCACGCCGGCTGGATCGCGCTGAACGCGGGGATCGCCGGCGGTGCCGAGATCGTGCTCGCACCGGAGGAGCCGTTCGACATCGACAAGATCGTCAAGTTCCTCAAGCACCGGCACCGCGCGCACGCGAGCTTCTCGATCATCGTCGTCGCCGAGGGTGCGATCCCGGCGGCGGGCACCTCGATGTCGTACGAAGCGCCGCTGGGTCCGTTCGGCTCGATCGTCGCCGGCGCCATCGGCGAGCGGGTGGCCGCGGAGATCGGCGCGCGGACCGGGTTCGAGACGCGGGTGACGGTCCTCGGTCACGTCCAGCGAGGCGGGGCGCCGACGCCGACGGACCGGATCCTGGGTTCACGGTTCGGGGTAGCGGCGATGGACGCGGTGTCTCGGGGCGAGTCGGGCGTGATGACGGCGCTGCGCGGCGACGAGGTCGTCCTGATCCCGCTCAGCGACGTGGCCGGGAAGGTCAAGGCGGTACCCGCGGAGCTGCTCATGGTGGCGCACGCTCTGGCCTGACGAAGGCGCTTTGGCACCTGCTCAGACGGATGGGTAGAATAATCGGCGGTGCGCCACGTCCGCGCGTCAATTGTCCTGTCCGCCCTAGTTTCTGTCCGCATCGGAGCACCTACCTCTATGACCATCACTACCCCCTCGAAGTCGACGGCACCTCAGGTCGCCATCAACGACATCGGCTCAGAGGAAGACTTTCTCGCCGCCATCGACGCCACCATCAAGTACTTCAATGACGGCGACATCGTCGAGGGGACCGTGGTCAAGGTCGACCGCGATGAGGTCCTCCTCGACATCGGCTACAAGACCGAGGGCGTGATCCCCTCTCGCGAGCTGTCCATCAAGCACGACGTCGACCCGGATGACGTCGTCAAGGTCGGTGACGCGATCGAGGCCCTGGTGCTCCAGAAGGAGGACAAGGAAGGCCGTCTGATCCTGTCCAAGAAGCGCGCCCAGTACGAGCGCGCCTGGGGCACGATCGAGAAGATCAAGGAAGAGGACGGCGTCGTCACCGGTACCGTCATCGAGGTCGTCAAGGGCGGCCTGATCCTGGACATCGGTCTGCGCGGCTTCCTGCCCGCATCCCTCGTCGAGATGCGGCGCGTCCGCGACCTCCTGCCGTACATCGGCAAGGAGATCGAGGCGAAGATCATCGAGCTCGACAAGAACCGCAACAACGTCGTGCTGTCCCGCCGCGCCTTCCTCGAGCAGACCCAGTCCGAGGTCCGCTCGACCTTCCTGCAGACCCTGCAGAAGGGCCAGGTGCGCCCCGGTGTGGTCTCCTCGATCGTCAACTTCGGCGCGTTCGTGGACCTCGGCGGCGTGGACGGCCTGGTGCACGTCTCGGAGCTGTCCTGGAAGCACATCGACCACCCGAGCGAGATCGTGGAGGTCGGCCAGGAGGTCACCGTCGAGGTGCTCGACGTCGACTTCGACCGGGAGCGCGTGTCCCTGTCGCTGAAGGCGACTCAGGAAGACCCGTGGCAGGCGTTCGCCCGGACCCACGCGATCGGTCAGGTCGTGCCGGGCAAGGTCACCAAGCTCGTTCCGTTCGGCGCGTTCGTGCGCGTCGAGGACGGTATCGAGGGCCTCGTCCACATCTCGGAGCTGGCGGTCCGCCACGTCGAGGTGCCCGAGCAGGTCGTACAGGTCGGCGACGACGCGTTCGTCAAGGTCATCGACATCGACCTGGACCGTCGCCGCATCTCCCTCTCGCTCAAGCAGGCGAACGAGGGCGTCGACCCCGAGAGCGAGGACTTCGACCCGGCGATGTATGGAATGGCCGCTGAGTACGACGAGAAGGGGAACTACAAGTACCCGGAGGGCTTCGACTCGGAGACGAACGAGTGGCTCGAGGGCTTCGAGACGCAGCGTGAGGCCTGGGAGGCGCAGTACGCCCTGGCACACACCCGTTGGGAAGCCCACCGCAAGCAGGTCGCCGAGGCGACCAAGGCCGACTCCGAAGCGGCGAACGCGCCGGCCGACGCGGCCCCGCCGAGCAGCACCTACAGCTCGGCCCCGGTCGAGCCGGCTGAGGGCACTCTCGCCTCGGACGAGGCGTTGGCCGCGCTGCGGGAGAAGTTGACCGGCGCCTGAGCCGGGGTCGGTTGTCGTTAGGTTCGGGCCGGTCACCTTCGGGTGGCCGGCCCGAACCGCTTCACATCGTGGTCGACGCGGCGGCTAGTCTCGCTCGCATGCTGCGCATCGGGCTGACCGGCGGGATCGCCTCGGGCAAGTCGACCGCTGCGGCGCGGCTGGCGGAGCTCGGCGCCAAGGTGATCGACCACGACCTGCTCGCGCGGGAAGCCGTCGCACCAGGGTCCGACGGTCTGGCCCGGGTCGCGGCGGAGTTCGGGGCGGACGTCGTCAGCCGCGACGGGACACTGGACCGTTCGGCGCTGGGCGCCATCGTCTTCGCCGATCCCGAGGCCAGGGACCGGCTCAACGCCATCGTCCACCCGATCGTGCTGCGGCTCGCGGACGATGCGGAAGCCGCGGTTCGGACCGACGACCGGGGCGCCGTCGTCGTCCACGACATCCCACTGCTGGTGGAGACCGGCCAGGCGGCCGACTTCGATCTTGTCCTGGTGGTTCACGCGTGCGAGGAGGTCAGGGTCGAACGCCTGATGAGGGAGCGCGGGCTGAGCCGGGTGCAGGCGTTGGCCCGGATCCGCGCTCAAGCCACCGACGAGGACCGACTCGCCGCCGCGACCGTGGTGCTGGCCGGCGGCTCCACCGTCCACGATCTGCGGCGCCAGGTGGACACGTTCTGGCGGGACCGGGTCGGCTGATCCCGGCCTGAGGGTGTCGGTGGCAGGACGTACCGTGGTGTCATGCGCCCGATCACGGATCTCCAGCGGAAGCTTGCGCCGTTCGAGGTCATCGCCGACTACCAGCCGGCCGGCGACCAGCCGCAGGCGATCAAGGAGCTCACCGCGCGCGTCACCGCCGGTGAGAAGGACATCGTGCTCCTCGGCGCGACCGGTACCGGCAAGTCCGCGACGGCGGCGTGGCTGATCGAGAAGCTCCAGCGGCCGACTTTGGTGATGGCGCCCAACAAGACGCTGGCGGCCCAGCTCGCGAACGAGTTCCGGGACCTGCTGCCGAACAACGCGGTCGAGTACTTCGTCTCGTACTACGACTACTACCAGCCCGAGGCGTACGTCCCGCAGTCGGACACGTACATCGAGAAGGACTCCTCGATCAACGAAGAGGTCGAGCGGCTGCGGCACTCGGCGACGAACTCGCTGTTGACCCGGCGCGACGTCGTCGTCGTTGCGTCCGTGTCGTGCATCTATGGCCTGGGCACGCCGCAGGAGTACATCGACCGGATGGTCTCGCTCTCGGTCGGCGACCACATCGAGCGCGACATCCTGCTGCGGCGGTTCGTGGCGATGCAGTACTCGCGCAATGACATGGCCTTCACCCGCGGAACGTTCCGAGTGCGCGGCGACACCGTGGAGATCATCCCGGTGTACGAGGAGCTCGCGGTCCGGATCGCGTTCTTCGGTGACGAGATCGAGGCGATCCAGACGCTCCACCCGATCACCGGTGAAGTCCTCCGGTCCGAGAAGGAGATGTACATCTTCCCCGCGACGCACTATGTCGCCGGCCCCGAGCGGATGGAACGCGCCATCGCCGGGATCGAGAGCGAGCTGGAGGCGCGCCTTGCCGAGTTCGAGCGTCAGAACAAGCTCCTCGAGGCGCAGCGACTCAAGATGAGGACGACGTACGACCTCGAGATGCTGCGCCAGATCGGCACCTGTGCCGGGATCGAGAACTACTCGCGGCACATCGACGGCCGCGAGCCCGGGACGGCGCCGAACACGCTGCTCGACTACTTCCCGGAGGACTTCCTCCTGGTGATCGACGAGTCGCACGTCACGGTTCCGCAGATCGGGGCGATGTCCGAGGGTGACGCCTCGCGCAAGCGGACCCTCGTCGAGCACGGCTTCCGGTTGCCGAGCGCGCTCGACAACCGGCCGCTGCGGTGGGAGGAGTTCCAGGAGCGGGTCGGTCAGACCGTCTACCTCTCGGCCACCCCGGGTCCGTACGAGATGTCGGTCTCCGACGGCGTCGTCGAACAGATCATCCGGCCCACCGGACTGGTGGATCCCCAGGTGGTCGTCAAACCGACGACCGGGCAGATCGACGACCTGCTCGAGCAGATCAGGCGCCGGGTCGAGAGCAACGAGCGGGTGCTGGTGACCACCCTGACGAAGAAGATGGCCGAGGACCTGACGGACTACCTGCTCGACAAGGGAGTGCGGGTCCGTTACCTGCACTCGGACGTGGACACGCTTCGGCGGGTCGAGCTGCTCCGTGAGCTCAGGCTCGGTCAGTTCGACGTGCTCGTCGGCATCAACCTGCTCCGCGAAGGTCTCGACCTGCCCGAGGTCTCGCTCGTGAGCATCCTGGATGCCGACAAGGAGGGCTTCCTCCGCTCCGGTCGCTCCCTGATCCAGACGATCGGCCGGGCCGCCCGCAACGTGTCGGGCGAGGTCCACATGTACGCGGATGTCATCACCCGGTCGATGGCGCAGGCGATCGACGAGACGAACAGGCGCCGTGAGAAGCAGGTGGAATACAACACGGCCCATGGGATCGACCCGACGCCGCTGCGCAAGAAGATCGGCGACATCACGGATCTGCTTGCCCGCGAGGACGCGGACACGGCCGAGCTGCTCTCGGGCTCGGGCGGCGGTGGTCGAAGCCGTACCAAGACCGGCGGCGGGCCGCCGCAGGGCATCGGCGCGCGGACGCCGAGCCGGTTGGCGGGCGCACCGGCGAGCGAGCTCGCGTCCCTCATCCAAGAGCTCACCGACCAGATGCACGGTGCCGCCGCCGAGCTCCAGTTCGAGCTCGCGGCGCGGTTGCGGGACGAGATCTCGGACCTCAAGAAGGAGCTTCGTCAGATGCAGGCGGCGACGGCGTGACGCAAGGACGCTCCGCTCGATGACCTATGCTGGACCGCGTTGGAGGGGAGTACTCCCTCGCGGAGGTGCCGTCATCACGGCCGGCCTGAGCGCCGGCCCGGTGCCACCGGTTCGGCGTCGTGAACGGCGCCGAGTGGAGGAGACCTCCGGTACCCGTCTCCTTGTACCGGAGGACTGTCGATGACCGCGCCGTTCTGGGTCTGGGCCCTCACCATCGCCGGACTGGGCGTCCTGATGGTGATCGACTTCTATGCGCACGTCAGGAAGCCGCACGAGCCCTCGTTCCGGGAGTCGGCACTCTTCTCGGGGATCTTCGTCGCGTTGGCGATCGCCTTCGGAATCGGCCTGACGCTGGTCTGGGGCACCCGGCATGGAGCCGAGTTCTTCGCCGGCTATGTCACCGAGTGGAGCCTGTCGGTCGACAACCTCTTCATCTTCCTGATCATCATGACCAGGTTCGCAGTGCCGCGGATCTATCAGCAGAAGGTGCTGATGGTCGGCATCATCATCGCGCTTGTGTTCCGGGGCGCGTTCATCCTGGTCGGCGCCGCCGCGATCTCCCGCTTCTCCTGGGTCTTCTACCTGTTCGGCGCCTTCCTGGTCTTCACCGCGATCGTCCTCGCCCGTGAGGACCACGACAGCGAGACCGAGTTCCACGAGAACCGGTTCCTCCGGATCGTCCGTCGCGTCATCCCGTCGACGAGCACCTACCACGGCGATCGGCTCACAGTTCGAGACGGCCGCCGACGGTTGATGACACCGATGCTCGTCGTGATGATCGCCATCGGGAGCACCGACCTGCTGTTCGCCCTCGACTCGATCCCGGCGATCTTCGGTTTGACCAAGGAGCCGTACATCGTCTTCGCGACGAACGCTTTCGCGCTGCTCGGGCTCCGGCAGCTGTACTTCCTGCTGCATGGCCTGCTGCGCCGGCTGGTCTACCTCTCCGAGGGGCTCGCCGTGATCCTCGGGTTCATCGGGGTCAAGCTCGTCCTCGAGGCCTTGCACACGAACGAGCTGCCGTTCGTCAACGCTGGGAAGCCAGTCGACTGGGCACCCGAGATCCCGATCTGGCTCTCTCTCGTGGTGATCGTCTGCAGCCTCACGGTGGCGACGGCCGTGAGCCTGATGAAGACCAGGCGCGACGCTCTCGCGGCCGCGGGACCGGCCGAGACCGAGGCCTAGACCGGACGGCCCACCCACAGACGGAGGACGTGGCTCCATGGTCGGATGCTGTGTCGCGGACTGGGCCCCTGCTCGGAGAAACGGCCGGTCACCTGAATTTCGCTTGCAGCGAAACGCTCGCCGAGGAAGCGGCGATGCGCGCGCCGCACAACACTCCCCACGTCAACCCGGCGGGGGAGGGGATCGAACAGGTGTGCGAATGTCCCCGACGCCGCATAAGATCTCCCCGTGAGTGACCAACTCCGGATCCGCGGTGCGCGCGAGCACAACCTGCGCAACGTGGACCTCGACCTGCCGCGCGACCAGTTGATCGTCTTCACCGGACTGTCGGGCTCGGGGAAGTCCTCGCTGGCCTTCGACACGATCTTCGCTGAAGGGCAGCGCCGGTACGTCGAGTCGCTCTCGGCATACGCGCGGCAGTTCCTGGGCCAGATGGACAAGCCCGACGTCGACTTCATCGAGGGTCTCTCACCTGCGGTCTCGATCGACCAGAAGTCCACCAACCGCAACCCGCGGTCCACGGTCGGGACGATCACCGAGGTGTACGACTACCTCAGACTTCTCTTCGCGCGCGCCGGCACACAGCACTGCCCCGAGTGCGGTGAGCTGATCACCGCGCAGACCCCGCAGCAGATCGTCGACCGGCTCCTCGAGCTGCCCGAAGGAACCCGGTACCAGGTCCTGGCCCCGGTGGTCCGTGGGCGCAAGGGGGAGTACTCCGAACTGTTCGCGGAGCTCCAGACCAAGGGTTTCGCCCGAGTCCGCGTCGATGGTCAGGTGCACGCCCTGAACGAGGCGCCCGAGCTGGAGAAGAAGCTCAAGCACTCGATCGACGTCGTGATCGACCGTTTGGTGGCCAAGGAGGGGGTCCGGCGGCGGCTCACCGACAGCGTGGAGACGGCACTCGCCCTGGCGGGAGGTCTCCTGACGGTCGAGCTCGTGGACGCGCCCGCGGACGACCAGAACCGGGAGCGACGGTTCTCCGAGAGTCGAGCTTGCCCGAACGACCACCAGCTGACGCTCGACGAGATCGAGCCGCGGACCTTCTCCTTCAACGCGCCCTACGGGGCGTGCCCGGTCTGCACCGGGCTCGGCAACCGGCTCGAGGTCGATCCCGAGCTGGTCATCCCGAACGATGAGCTGTCGCTCGCGGCCGGTGCGGTCGCGCCGTGGTCGCAGACCTCGTCGGAGTACTACGACCGGGTGCTGACCGCGCTCGCCGATGAGATGCAGTTCTCGATGGATGTGCCGTGGCGCGCGCTCCCGGAACGTGTCCGGGAGGCCGTGCTCTACGGCAAGGACCACAAGGTCCACGTGCGGTATCGCAACCGGTTCGGCCGCGAGCGGCAGTACTCCACCGGGTTCGAGGGCGTCGTCACGATGCTCGAGCGGCGCCACTCGGAGACCGAGTCGGAGTGGTCGCGCGAGAAGTACGAGTCGTACATGCGCGAGGTGCCGTGTCCCACCTGCCACGGCGCGCGGCTCAAGCCGGAGGTTCTCGCCGTGCGGGTCGGCGACAAGTCGATCGCCGAGGTGTGCGCGCTTCCGATCAACGAGTGCCGCGCGTTCCTCCAGTCGCTCGACCTCGGTGCGCGGGAGCGCGCGATCGCGACCCAGGTGCTCAAGGAGATCCTCGAGCGGCTCGGCTTCTTGCTGGATGTCGGCCTCGACTACCTCTCTCTCGAACGTCCCGCGGGTACGCTCTCGGGCGGCGAGGCGCAGCGGATCAGGCTCGCGACCCAGATCGGTGCCGGCCTCGTCGGCGTCCTGTACGTGCTGGACGAACCCAGTATCGGCCTGCACCAACGGGACAACCGGCGCCTGATCAACACGCTCATCCGGCTCCGCGACCTCGGGAACACGCTCATCGTCGTCGAGCACGACGAGGACACGATTCGCTCGGCGGACTGGATCGTCGACATCGGGCCGGGGGCGGGGGAGCACGGTGGGCGGATCGTGCACACGGGGGACCTGGACGGCCTTCTCGCTTGCGAGGAGTCGATCACCGGGGCGTACCTCGCCGGTCGCCGTCAGATACCGATGCCGTCGGTGCGACGGCCCACGGACCCGGCGCGCCAGGTGACCGTGCTCGGCGCCAAGGAGCACAACCTCGCCAACATCGACGTGAGCTTCCCGCTCGGCTGCTTCGTCGCGGTGACCGGAGTGTCCGGCTCGGGGAAGTCCACCCTCGTCAACGCGATCCTTTACACGGTGCTCGCCAACGAGCTCAACGGCGCGCGGCAGGTGCCGGGGCGGCATCGCGCCGTGACCGGGTTGGAGCACCTGGACAAGGTCGTGCACGTCGACCAGGGCCCGATCGGTCGGACCCCTCGCTCCAACCCCGCGACGTACACCGGCGTGTGGGACCACGTCCGCCGGCTCTTCGCGGAGACGACCGAGGCAAAGGTGCGTGGCTACAAGCCGGGCCGGTTCTCCTTCAACGTCAAGGGCGGGCGTTGTGATGCTTGCTCGGGCGACGGCACGTTGAAGATAGAGATGAACTTCTTGCCCGACGTGTATGTGCCGTGCGAGGTGTGCCACAGCTCGCGCTACAACCGGGAGACCCTCGAGGTCCACTTCAAGGGCAAGACGGTCGCCGACGTGCTCAACATGCCGATCGAGGAGGCCTCGGAGTTCTTCTCCGCCGTGCCGGGGATCTCGCGGCATCTGAAGACCCTCGTCGAGGTCGGTTTGGGCTACGTGCGCCTCGGTCAGCCGGCGACGACGCTCTCCGGTGGCGAGGCGCAGCGGGTGAAGCTCGCCAGTGAGCTCCAGAAGCGGTCCACCGGCCGGACGGTCTACGTGCTCGACGAGCCGACCACCGGTCTGCACTTCGAGGACACCCGCAAGCTGCTGGGCGTCCTCCAAGGGCTCGTCGACAAGGGCAACACGGTCATTGTGATCGAGCACAACCTCGACGTGATCAGGAATGCCGACTGGGTGATCGACCTCGGACCGGAGGGTGGCTCCGGCGGCGGTCTGGTGATCGCCGAGGGAACGCCCGAGCAGGTCGCGGAGATCCCGGCGAGCCATACCGGCCGGTTCCTCGCGCCGGTGCTCAGCGAACGGGTGGGCGCAGCCGCGCGCTGACCGAGGCGGTGGGCGCAGCCGCGCGCTGAGACCGGCACCGGAGCCACGCGGCTTCTCCGCCGGCCAGATCTGCCCAAGTGCGCGGACGTGCCCGTCGTGCGCCGTCGGCGTCAGCTGCCCTCGTTACGCTCGTGTCATGGCGGACCCAGCGAGCTACCGCCCCGCGCCCGGCGACATCCCCCCGGTGCCGGGCGTCTACCGGTTCCGGGAGCCGCACGGCCGCGTCATCTATGTCGGCAAGGCCAAGAACCTCCGGGCCCGCCTCAGCAGCTACTTCCAGGAGCTCGCGACCCTTCACCCGCGCACCCAGCAGATGGTCACGACGGCATCGTCGGTCGAATGGACCGTCGTGGGGACCGAGGTCGAGGCTCTCGCACTCGAGTTCACCTGGATCAAGCAGTTCGACCCCCGCTTCAACATCCGCTACCGGGACGACAAGTCCTACCCCTACCTAGCGGTGACGATGTCGGAGCAGTTTCCGCGGGTCCAGGTGATGCGGGGCAGCAAGCGAGCCGGCACCCGCTACTTCGGCCCGTTCCCGCACGCCTGGGCGATCCGCGAGACGGTCGACCTCTTGCTCCGGGTGTTCCCGGTTCGCACCTGTTCGATGGGCGTCTTCCGCCGTGCCGGGCAGGTCGGTCGGCCGTGCCTGCTCGGCTACATCGACAAGTGCTCGGCCCCGTGCGTCGGTCGCGTCAGCCCGGACCAGCACCGCCTGCTCGCCCAGGATTTCTGCGACTTCATGGCCGGCGACACGGCCCGGTTCGTCCGGCGGCTGCAGAAGCGGATGCGCGATGCCGCCGCGGACCTCGACTACGAGCAGGCGGCCCGGTTGCGCGACGACATCGCGGCGCTCGAGCGGGCCACCGAGCGGAACGCGGTCGTGCTTCCGGACGGCACCGACGCTGACGTGTTCGCGATGGCGGGCGACGAGCTCGAAGCGGCGGTCCAGGTGTTCCACGTGCGAGACGGCCGGATCCGTGGACAGCGCGGCTGGGTGGTGGAGAAGGTCGAGGACCTGGACGACGCCGACCTGGTCGAGCACCTCCTCCAGCAGGTGTACGGCGAGGCCGGGTCCTGGTCGGACCTGAGCGCGAACGCCGACGTCATCCCGCGCGAGGTCCTGGTCCCCGCCATGCCGACCGATGCCGGTCAGCTCACGACCTGGCTGAGTGGGCTGCGCGGATCCCAGGTGTCCATCCGCGTTCCGCAACGCGGCCCCAAGCGGGCTCTGGCCGAGACGGTTCGGAGCAACGCTGAGCACGCGCTCGGGCTGCACCGCTCGAACCGGGCCGGCGACCTGACCACCCGCAGCCAGGCGCTGACCGAGCTCCAGGAAGCGCTCGGTATGCCGAGCGCGCCCTTGCGCATCGAGTGCTACGACATCTCGACCACGCAGGGCACCCACCAGGTGGGCTCGATGGTCGTGTTCGAGGACGCTCTGCCCCGCAAGCCCGAGTACCGGCAGTTCGTCGTGCGCGGGCCTGACGGCACCGGCGCGGCCGACGACACGGCGGCCATGCACGAGGTCATCGTGCGCAGGTTCAGTCGGTACCTCACCGAACGCAGCCGGTCCGGGGAGGTCGAGCTGGGCGGCGACCGCGACCTGGACGACGGGAATCCCGGTGACGTCGCCTCGCGCGTCGCCGTGAGTCCCGACGACGTGGTCGGTCCGCCGCCGGCGCCACGGTTCGCCTACCCGCCGAACCTCGTCGTGGTGGACGGTGGGCCACCGCAGGTCGCCGCGGCCGCCCGCGCGCTCGCGGAGCTCGGGATAGACGACGTCGCGTTGTGCGGACTGGCGAAGCGGCTCGAGGAGGTCTGGTTGCCGGGGGAGGAGTACCCGGTGATCCTCCGGCGCGGGTCCGAGGGCCTGTACCTGCTCCAGCGGGTGCGTGACGAGGCGCACCGATTCGCTGTCCAGCACCACCGCAAGCGCCGCAGCGCGGCCATGACGGCGTCTGTCCTGGACGACGTCCCGGGCCTCGGGCCGGCGCGCAAGGCAGTCCTCCTGAAGCACTTCGGCTCCCTCACCCGGCTCCGCGCGGCGTCCGCCGAGGAGATCGCGACCGTGCGCGGCGTCGGCGACTCGACGGCGGAAGCCGTGGTGGCAGCTCTTCATCCGGACACCGGAGCGCAGTGACCCCGACACGCCGTCCGGACCTGCGAGTTCACTCCGGTTTGGGGGGTGGGGCATGCTTGGGGAGATGAGCGGCGAGCAGTCACCCGACACCGTGCCGAACGGGATTCCCGCGTTGGAGTCCACGGCGCGGCCGCCGTTGACGGAGATCCCGGAGGTCCTGATCATCACCGGGATGTCTGGTGCCGGCCGGTCTCGTGCGGCCGCCGTCCTGGAGGACCTCGACTGGTACGTGGTCGACAACCTGCCGCCCCAGATGCTCACCCACCTGGTCGGCATGATGACGCACGGCTCGGGCGGCGTCCGACGCCTGGCCGTCGTCGTGGATGTGCGCGGGCGCCAGTTCTTCACCGACTTCGTCCAGGTCCTCGACGCCCTGCACGCCGGTGGGATCCGGCACCGGATCCTGTATCTCGATGCCTCGGACGAGGTTCTGGTGCGCCGGTACGAAGAGGTTCGTCGACCACATCCGCTGCAGGGCGACGGCCGGATCCTGGACGGCATCGCCGCCGAACGGGCCCTGCTCTCCGAGATGCGCGAGCGCGCGGACGTCGTCCTCGACACCTCCGAGCTCAAGGTGCACGAGCTCGCGCGCGAAGTCGTGGCCTCGTTCGCGCCGGCTGACGACGCGCCGGTGCACGTCACGATCTTGTCGTTCGGCTTCAAGTACGGCTTGCCGCTCGATGCCGACAACGTGGCCGACGTGCGTTTCCTCGCCAACCCGTACTGGATCACCGAGCTGCGCCATCTCACCGGTCGAGACCCCGCCGTCCGCGACTATGTGCTGGGTCTGCCGCGAGCCGGCGAGTTCGTGGACCGGTACGTCGAGGCGCTGGAACCGGTCCTCGAGGGGTATGCGCACGAGGACAAGCGCTACGCGACCATCGCGATCGGTTGCACCGGTGGCAAGCACCGGTCGGTGGCCGTGGGCGAAGCGATCGGTGCGGCGTTGCGGGAGCGCGGGCACCAGGTCGAGGTGCGGCACCGGGACCTCGGCCGGGAGTGAGACGAGTGCCGAACACCAATCCCGCCGTGGTCGCACTGGGTGGGGGCCATGGGCTTGCCGCGTCGCTACGGGCCTTGCGTCTGCTCACGGAGCGCGTCACCGCGATCGTGACCGTTGCCGACGACGGCGGCTCGTCGGGTCGACTTCGCGACGAGCTCGGCGTGCTCCCCCCGGGGGATCTGAGGATGGCCCTGGCCGCCCTCTGCGACGACACCGAGTGGGGCCGGACCTGGCGCGACGTGCTGCAGCACCGATTCAGGTCGACGGGTTCGCTCGACCAGCACGCCGTGGGCAACCTTCTGATCGTCGCGCTGTGGGAGCTGTTGGACGACCCGGTCGCCGGGCTCGACTGGGTGGGCCGGCTGCTCGGCGCACGCGGCCGAGTGCTCCCGATGGCGTCCGTGCCACTGACCATCGAGGCCGACGTCGCGGGCCTTCCCGGCGCCGGCCCGGACGGTCTGACGGTGGTCCGGGGACAGGTCGCCGTCGCGACGGCGCCGGGGCGGATCGCGCGGCTTCGCCTCATCCCGGCCAACCCGCCCACGGCGCCAGAGACCGTGCAAGCGATCGAGGAGGCGGACTGGGTGGTGCTGGGCCCCGGCTCGTGGTTCACGTCCGTCCTGCCGCACCTCCTCGTGCCCGAGCTGTCCGCAGCCCTGCACCGGACCTCGGCTCGGCGCTGCGTGACGCTGAACCTCTCGCCCGAGACCGGGAACCCGGCCGCCATGAGCCGGCACGAGCACCTCGCCGCGCTCCGCGAGCACGCGCCGGAGCTGCGGATCGACGCGGTGATCGCGGACCCGAGTGCGGTCGACGACCTGAACCTGTTGTCGGACCTGGCCAAGGAAATGGGCGCTTCACTCATGTTGCGCCAGGTCCGGGTCGGCGACGGCACGGCGAATCACGACCCGGTCCGGTTGGCCGGGGCTTACCGCGATGTGTTCGACGGGGCAATGGGAGACGTCCACAACACCGTCGACTAATGGCAGGATGACGCCATGGCACTGACCGCCCAGGTGAAGGACGAGCTCGCCCGGCTCTCCGTGGACAAGATCTCGTGCCGCAAGGCTGAGGTGTCGGCGATCCTGAGGTTCGCGGGTGGCCTGCACATCATCTCCGGGCGCATCGTCATCGAAGCGGAGCTCGACACCGGCATCGCGGCGCGGCGGCTCCGTCAGGCCATCCATGAGGTCTACGGGCACACGAGCGACGTCATCGTTGTCTCAGGGGGCGGCTTGCGCCGCGGCAACCGGTACGTCGTCCGGGTCGTCAAGGACGGCGAGTCGCTCGCCCGGCAGACCGGCCTTCTCGACAACCGCGGACGCCCGGTCCGCGGCCTGCCCCCGCAAGTGGTTGCGGGCGGCATCGGCGAGGCGGAGGCAGCGTGGCGGGGGGCCTTCCTGGCGCACGGTTCGCTCACCGAGCCGGGGCGCTCGGCCGCCATGGAGGTGACCTGCCCGGGTCCTGAGGCGGCTCTCGCGCTGGTGGGCGCAGCCCGTCGGCTGGGTATCCAGTCCAAGGCCCGCGAGGTGCGCGGCGTCGACCGGGTCGTGATCCGAGACGGCGATGCGATCAGCGCGATGCTGACCAGGCTCGGTGCGCACGACGCGGTGCTCGTCTGGGAGGAGCGTCGGCTCCGCCGCGAGGTGCGCGGTACCGCGAACCGGCTCGCCAACTTCGACGACGCCAACCTGCGCCGGTCCGCCCGCGCGGCCGTGGCCTCGGGCGCGCGGGTCGAGCGTGCCTTCGAGATCCTCGGCCCGGACGTCCCGGACCACCTGCGCCAGGCCGGCGAGCTCCGCCTCGAACATAAGCAGTCGTCGCTGGAGGAGCTCGGCCAGATCGCCGACCCACCGCTGACGAAGGACGCCGTCGCCGGCCGGATCCGCCGCCTGCTCGCCACTGCCGACAAGCGCGCGGCCGAGCTCGGCGTGCCCGACACCGAGGCCGGTCTGAGCGCGGATCTGCTCGATCTGTGACCCGAACGGACGCTTTTGCGGGGTGCCCGGATCGACCGGCTCGGGCCCGTTTCAGCCCTCGGGCGATAGGACCTTCGTCGCGGCCCCGAGGGGGCCCACGGTGTAACCTGACGGTGTCTGGTTCTCGCGCGGATGCGCGGTCTGGCCAGCAGCGTACGTCGTGGTACGCAATCGTCTAGAGACCAATAGTGTGCGTCGGCTGCGCCGGCGCGTGCCGAGGAGGGCACTGTGACCATCCGCGTGGCAATCAACGGCTTCGGCCGCATCGGCCGGAACGTGTATCGCGTCATCCAGGGGTCGGACGTCGACCTCGAGATCGTTGCCGTCAATGACCTGACGGACAACAAGACGCTCGCGCACCTGCTGAAGTACGACTCGATCCTTGGGCGCCTTTCCGAAGACGTGACCTACGACGACGAGTCCATCACCGTCGGCGGCAAGTCGATGAAGGCGTTCGCCGAGAAGGACCCGTCGAACCTGCCGTGGGCCGAGCTCGGCGTGGACATCGTCCTCGAGTGCACCGGCGTCTTCCGCACCGGTCCGAAGTGCCAGCCGCACCTCGACGCCGGCGCGAAGAAGGTCAT
This sequence comes from Cellulomonas sp., assembly GCA_017882855.1. Taxonomy (GTDB): domain Bacteria; phylum Actinomycetota; class Actinomycetes; order Actinomycetales; family Cellulomonadaceae; genus JADGOR01. Next base: position 71,700 of record JADGOR010000001.1, read on the forward strand.
CCTCTCGGTGCCCGGCACCGACATCGACGGCACCTTCGTGATGGGCGTGAACAACAAGGACTACGACCCGGCCACGCAGCACATCGTCTCGAACGCGTCCTGCACGACGAACTGCCTCGCGCCGGTCGCGAAGGTTCTGGACGAGAGCTTCGGCATCGTCCGCGGCCTGATGACCACCATCCATGCGTACACGATGGACCAGAACCTGCTCGACGCTCCGCACAAGGACCTTCGACGTTCGCGTGCCGCCGCCCTGAACATCGTCCCGACGACGACCGGAGCGGCCAAGGCCGTTGCGCTCGTGCTGCCGAATCTCAAGGGCAAGCTCGACGGCTACGCGCTGCGGGTGCCGGTGCCGACCGGCTCGGCCACCGACCTGACCTTCACCGCATCGCGTGAGGTCACCGTCGACGAGGTCAACGCCGCCATGAAGGCTGCCGCCGAAGGCGAGCTCAAGGGCATCCTCGCCTACACGGAGGACCCGATCGTCTCCAGCGACATCGTCACCCACCCGGCCTCGGCGATCTTCGACGCCGGCCTGACCAAGGTGATCGGTGACCAGGTGAAGATCGTCGCCTGGTACGACAACGAGTGGGGCTACTCCTGCCGCCTCGTCGACCTCGCCGCGTACATGGGCGCGCGTCTCTGACCGTGCCCACAACCCGCTGAACCGGCTCATGCGTCCGCGTGCGCGACCCGACCGTCCTCGTCGGCGCGCACGCGGACGCCGTCATGTCCGCCCCTAGCTCTGGAGAGAGAATGAAGACCATCAAGGACCTCGGCGACCTGCGCGGCAAGCGCGTGCTGGTGCGTTCCGACTTCAACGTCCCGCTCGACGGCACGACGATCACTGACGACGGCCGCGTGCGAGCCTCGCTGCCGACTCTTCGCACCCTGCTCGACGCCGGGGCCCGGGTCATCGTCATGGCGCACCTCGGACGCCCCAAGGGCGCCCCGGAGGCCAAGTACTCGCTCGCCCCCGTCGCGGCGCGCCTGAGCGAGCTGCTCGGCCAGCCGGTCGCCCTCGCCGACGACCTCGTCGGCCCGTCCGCACGGGCCACCGCTGCTGCGCTCAAGGACGGCGAGATCGCGCTGCTGGAGAACATCCGCTTCGACCCTCGCGAAACCTCCAAGGTCGACTCCGAGCGGGAGGCATTTGCCGGCGAGCTCGCCAAGCTGGGCGACGCCTACGTGTCGGACGGCTTCGGCGTCGTGCACCGCAAGCAGGCCTCGGTGTACGACATCGCCAAGATCCTGCCGTCGGCCGTCGGCGGCCTCGTTCTCACCGAGGTCAAGGCGCTGAGCCGGGCCACGAACAACCCGGAACGGCCGTACGTGGTGGTCCTCGGTGGCTCGAAGGTCTCCGACAAGCTCGGCGTGATCGCCAACCTGCTGACGAAGGCCGACCGGTTGCTGATCGGCGGCGGCATGGCGTACACGTTCCTCGCGGCGAAGGGCTACCAGGTCGGTACCTCGCTGCTCGAGGCGGACCAGATCGAAACCGTCAAGGGCTACCTCGCTCAGGCCGAGAAGGCGGGCGTCGAGATCGTGCTGCCGACCGACGTCGTCGTCGCGGACACCTTCACGGCGGACTCGCCGCACGACGTCGTGCCGGCCGACGCGATCCCGGCCGACCGGATGGGCCTGGACATCGGTCCGGACTCGGAAAAGCTGTTCGCGAGCAAGATCCACGACGCCAAGACGATCGTGTGGAACGGCCCGATGGGCGTCTTCGAGTTCCCGGCCTTCGCCGAGGGCACCAGGGCCGTGGCCCAGGCGATGATCGACTCGGACGGTTTCAGCATCGTCGGTGGTGGCGACTCCGCCGCCGCCGTCCGCAAGCTGGGCTTCGACGAGTCCCGGTTCGGCCACATCTCGACCGGCGGCGGAGCCAGCCTCGAGTTCCTCGAGGGCAAGGAGCTGCCGGGGATCGCGGTCCTGGACTCAGCAGACGGTGAGCGCTGACGATGGCAGGCGGCCGCACCCCGCTGATGGCGGGGAACTGGAAGATGAACCTCGATCACCATGCAGCCACGCACTTCGTGCAGAAGCTGGCCTGGTCGCTGAAGGACGCCAAGCACGACTTCGGCAGCGTCGAGGTCGTCGTGCTGCCGCCGTTCACGGACCTGCGCTCGGTGCAGACCCTGGTGGACGCGGACAAGCTGGAGATCAAGTACGGAGCACAGGATGTCTCGGCGCACGCCGAGGGTGCGTACACCGGTGAGATCTCGGCGTCCATGCTCGCCAAGCTCGGCGTGACCTACGTCGTCATCGGGCACTCCGAACGGCGTGAGTACCACGCCGAGAACGACGCTCTGGTGGCGGCGAAGATCGCTTCAGCCTTCGGCCAGGGCCTCTTGCCGATCGTGTGTATCGGCGAGGGCCTGGAGATCCGCAAGGCGGGCGAGCAGGTGGCGTACACCCTCGCTCAGCTCGATGGGGCTCTCGCCGGGCTCCCGGCAGAAAGAGCTGCCCAGGTTGTCCTCGCCTACGAGCCGGTCTGGGCGATCGGCACCGGCGAGGTCGCGACCCCGGAGGACGCCCAGGAGGTGTGCGGAGCGATCCGCACGCGTCTTGCCGAGCTCTACTCGCAGGAGCTCGCCGGCGGCGTGCGAGTGCTCTACGGAGGTTCGGTCAAGTCCGGCAACATCGCCGCGATCATGGCGAAGCCTGACGTCGATGGCGCGCTCATCGGCGGCGCGAGCCTCGACCCGGAAGAGTTCGCGAAGATCGTCCGGTACCAGTCGCACGCGGTCGGTCTGTGAGCTGACGGCATCCGTGGTGGCCGCGCGCGAACCCTTCCGCGCGGCCACCCGAGCCTGGTCCGCGGTTCCCTTCCCGGGGGCAGCAGACAACCGAGATCGGGATGGTTCGCCGGAGGGGCCCCGCGTCGCTTACCCTTGACCCGGTGCGTGCGTCGCGCCACGTCCACTCGAACCGGTGAGGAGTTCACGGAGCCGTGAACGGCATGACTATCACTCTGCAGGTGCTGCTGCTCGTCATCAGCCTCGTGCTGACCCTGCTCGTCCTCCTGCACAAGGGCAAGGGCGGCGGGCTGTCCGACATGTTCGGTGGCGGGATCTCCTCCTCCGCCGGCAGCTCCGGTGTGGCCGAACGGAACCTGAACCGGATCACCGTGGGCCTGGCCCTCACCTGGACCGTCATCATCGTGCTGCTCGGCCTGATCAGCCGATTCGGCCACTGAGGCTAGGGGCAGACGATGGCAGGCGGTAGCGCAATCCGGGGCTCACGGGTCGGTGCAGGTCCGATGGGAGAGGCCGAGCGCGGCGAGGCGGCTCCGCGGTTCGTCATCTCGTACTGGTGCTCGAACGGCCACGAGACGCGGCCGAGCTTCGCTGAGGAGAACGGCATCGAGGCGCCCGAGCTGTGGGACTGCCCGCGGTGCGGGCTGCCCGCCGGCCAGGACCACGAGAACCCGCCGGCTCCGCCGCGCAACGAGCCCTACAAGACCCACCTCGCATACGTCAAGGAGCGTCGCAGCGACGCCGACGGCGAAGCGATCCTGTCCGAGGCGCTCGAAGCACTGCGCGCCCGCCGCGGCCGCTGACCCATCAGGAACGGTTCCGCCAGACCGCGCAGCGTGGTTCCTCTCCACGCGTCCGGATGCGCCCGGTCGAGTGGTGCGCCCGGCCTCAGCCATCGATCGCCGGGGCCCTGCTGCGCTCAGATCCGGCCGCTGTGCTAAGCCGAGGCGGCCGCCGCGGCATCGATGAGCCACAGCGTCTCCTCGGTACCTGTGGCGTGACCGGCCGGCGCGCTCGAGACCGACAGGCCGGCGAGGGCGGCGTGCACGGCGATCGACTTCTCCGAACCGGCCGCGACGATCCAGACCTCTCGCGCAGCGCGGATCGCCGGAAACGTGAGGCTGACCCGTTCGGGCGGCGGCTTGGGCGAGTCGAGGACGCCGACGACGGTGCGACCGACGACGTCGAGGGCGGCATGGCCCGGGAAGAGCGAGGCGACGTGTCCGTCCGGGCCCATGCCGAGGAGCAGCACGTCGAACCGGGGCACAACTGCGCCGCCCGAGGCGTGCGCGGACAGAACCTGTGCGTACGCGGCGGCCGCGTCGTCGGGCGCGGCGACGCGGCCGCCCTTGGCCGGGACCGGGTGGATGTTCTCGGGCGGGATGGGCAGCTCGTCGATGAGTGCTGCGCGCGCTTGCGTCTCGTTCCGGTCCGGGTGGCCGGTCGTTAGGAATCGCTCGTCGCCCCACCACAGGTGGACACCGGCCCAGTCGATCGCCTCGCGCAGCACCGACTCCGCGGCATCCTCGAGTGCCGCGATCCCGACGGTGCCACCCGTGAGGACCACGTGCACCGTGTCGCGGACCGCCTGCACATCGAGGATGCGGGTCAGCAACCTGACGGCGACGGCCTCGGCCAGCACCCTCGCATCCGGGTGGACGACGACGCGACGCACGTCGTCAGCCCTGGTCGATCAGGGCGACGCCCTTGGTGAGGACTTCGCCGTAGACCTCGTCGGCGTCGAGGCGGCGCAGCTCCTCGCTCAAGCACTCGCGGAGCGATCGAAGGGGCATCGCGAACTTCCGCGACGGCTGTCCCGGCTGATCGAGCGTCGCCGTCTTGCCATCTGGCCGGCTTAGCACGACGGGCCCGGACGCGCGTTCCAGCCGCACTTCGGTGATTCCCTCGACCCCGAGCTCCCGGACCACGCGCACCGGTGCTCTCAGTGCGAGGGCGAGCCACCCCGCCAGCAGGTTGAGCGACGGATGCGTCTTCTCGCCGGCCACCACGACCGCGTCCACCGGTTCGTACGGCGGCTGATCCAGCGCGGCGGCCAGCAGGCCGCGCCACCGGGTGAGCCGGGTCCAGGCGAGGTCGGTGTCACCCGGGACATGGGTCGCGCGGAGCCTGCGGAGAGCGACGTCGGGGTTCGCGCAGTGGGTCGTGTCGGTGATGCGGCGCGCGGACATCGCGCCGATGCAGTCCCGGGCAGGGTCCTTCGGCACCTCGTACGGCCACCAGGTGACGATCGGTGCGTCGGAGAGCAGCAGCGGGGTCACCAGGGTGTCGCCGTGGTGGGCGAGCTGCCCGGACGGCCGCAGCACGACGACCTCGCTCGCGCCCGCGTCGCCGCCGACCCGGATCTCCGCATCCAGGCGCGAGGTCCGGCGCCGGGTGTTCGGGACGAGCACGATGACGCGGCACGGGTGCTCACGACTCGCGTCGTTCGCCGCCTCGATCGCTTCCTCCGGGTCGCCGCCGTCGGCATCGATGACGAGGGTGAGGACCCGTCCGAGAGCGATGGCGCCCCCTTCCTCGCGGATCCGGACGAGCGTGCGGTTGACCTCGCGGGTGGTCGTGTCGGGTAGGTCGACGATCATCGCTGACGGTCCTCTCCTGGCGTGGCGTCGAGCTGCGGGGCTGTCGTCGGTCCGGCGAGCACCGGTGCGCCGGTCACGGCAGTCATGGACGCCGCCAGGTTCGACCGTCGCGTGCCATCATCGCGTTCGCTGACGAAGGGCCCCAGGTGCCGGAACGGTACTGCTCCGGCTGACCGTGCTTCGCCCAGTAGGCGGTGATCGGGTCCAGGATCTCCCACGAGCGTGCCACCTCTTCCTGGCGAGGGAAGAGCGGCGGGTCGCCGAGCAGGACATCCAGGATCAGGCGCTCGTACGCCTCGGGCGAGGACTCGGTGAAGGCATGCCCGTAGCTGAAGTCCATCGTTACGTCGCGGACCTCCATCGCCGTGCCGGGGACCTTGGAGCCGAACCGGATCGTGACGCCTTCGTCCGGCTGGATCCGGATGACGATGGCGTTCTGGCCGAGCTCCTCGGTCGCGGTGGACTCGAACGGGAGGTGCGGGGCGCGCTTGAACACGACGGCGATCTCAGTCACCCGCCGGCCGAGCCGCTTGCCGGCCCGCAGGTAGAAGGGCACCCCCGCCCAGCGGCGCGTGTCGATGTCGAGGCGGATCGCGGCGAACGTCTCGGTGCTCGAGTCGGCCGGGATCCCGTCCTCCTCGAGGTAGCCGACGACCTGCCCGGCGCCCTGCCAGCCCGCCGCGTACTGCCCCCGCGCGGTGTGCCGGCCGAGTTCCTTCGGCAGCCGGACAGCGCCCAGCACCTTCTCCTTCTCCGCGCGCAGGTCCTGCGCCTCGAAGGACGTCGGCTCCTCCATCGCGGTGAGGGCCAACAGCTGCAGCAGGTGGTTCTGGATGACGTCCCGGGCCGCGCCGACGCCGTCGTAGTAGCCCGCGCGGCCACCGATCCCGATGTCCTCCGCCATCGTGATCTGGACGTGGTCGACGTAGTTGGCGTTCCAGATCGGTTCGTACAGCTGGTTCGCGAAGCGCAGCGCCAGCAGGTTCTGGACCGTCTCCTTGCCGAGGTAGTGGTCGATCCGGAAGACGGAGTCCGGCGGGAACACCTGGCTGACCACTTCGTTGAGCGCATTGGCGCTGGCCAGGTCGTGCCCGAACGGCTTCTCGATGACCACCCGGCGCCACTTGCCTGGCGCTGGTTGCGACAGCCCCGAGACGGCGAGCTGGCGGCAGACCTGTGGGAACGCGGCCGGCGGAACGGAAAGGTAGAACGCGTGGTTGCCGTCGGTGCCGCGTTCCGCGTCGAGCTCCTGAACCGTGTCCCGCAGCCGGGCGAACGCGGCGTCGTCGCTGAAGTCACCCTGGACGAAGCGGATGCCCTCGGCCAAGGTGCGCCAGACCTGTTCACTGAACGGCGTCCGAGCGTTCTCGCGCACCGCGTCGTGGACGATCTGGGCGAAGTCCTGGCGGTCCCAGTCACGTCGGGCGAAGCCGGTGAGCGCGAAGCCCGGTGGTAGCAGCCCACGGTTCGCGAGGTCGTACACGGCCGGCATCAGCTTGCCGCGGGCCAGATCGCCGGTGACGCCGAAGATCACCAGGCTGCACGGTCCGGCGATCCTCGGCAGGCGGCGGTCGCGCGGGTCGCGGAGCGGGTTGACGTCCGCTCGGATCGGTGCGGGCTTCATCCGGCCTCCTAGTGGGGCATCGGGCCGAGCAGCGACCGGACCTGGTCGAGTGCCGAGGGTTCGGTGAGATGCAGGCGCAGCACGGGGCGGTGATGTCCGGCGAGGACGCCGGCGTCGCCGGCCGCCTGAGCCGAGATGAGCGTCCCGAAGGTGAACGGCCGATCAGGGATGGCCAGATCGTCGGGGTGGGCCGTCGTGATCTGGAGGAAGACGCCGATCGGAGCGCCACCCTTGTGCAGCTGGCCGGTGGAGTGCAGGAAGCGCGGGCCCCAGCCGAACGTGACCGGGCGGTGCGTCCGGGCCGCGAGCGAGGCCCTGATCTCCGGGAGCGAACCGTTCGACTCGCGGTCGAGGTAGGCCATCACGGCGAGGTAACCGCGGGCCGGGTCGAGCCGTCCCAGCAAGGCGTCGATGGCGCCGCTCAGGTCGGTCACGCCGTCGAGCAGGCCGCGGGTTCCCCGCACCTCGACACCGCCGTCGACGAACGCGGCCGGTTCTGGTTCCGGCGTCGCGTCGAGCAGCCCGCGCGCGGCGACCTTGGCGCTCTCGACATCCGGCTGGTCGAACGGGTTGATGTGCAGCAGCCGTCCGGCGATGGCGGTGGCGTACTCCCAGAGCAGGAGCTGGGCGCCGAGCGGGCCGGCCACCGTGACGGCGTCGGCGAAGGCGTCGATGGAGTCCTCGGCCGGAGCCTCGTCGCCCTCGTCCTGGAGGGCCACCAGACGGACGGCGAGAACGTCGGTGGCGGGGGAGGCCAGCTCGGGTGCGCCCACCGCGGCGACGACTGGCAGCAGGCCGACGCCATCCTTGCCGGTGGATTCGGCGATGAGCTGTTCGGCCCAGTCACCAAGGCCCAGGATCCCGGAGCCCTCGTCGACGAAGACGAGCTTGTCCCTCAGGGGCACGGTTCCGCCGATCGCAGCGGCCAGCACGAGAGCGGGGTTGGAGTCGTCGTCCGAGCCGAGCAGCTCGGCGATCGCGGCGGCCTCGTCGAGCAGCTCGACGACGTCGACGCCCGCGAGGGCCGACGGCACCAGGCCGAAGGCCGAGAGGGCGGAGAACCGTCCCCCGACGTTCGGGTCGGCAAGGAAGACGGCGCGGTAGCCAGCGGCTCGCGAGGATGCCTCGAGCGGGGATCCGGGGTCGGTGACGACCACGATGTGCTGTCGCGCATCGAGACCCGCCGCTGTGAAGGCCGCTTCGAAGGTGCGTCGCTGTGAGTCGGTCTCGACGGTTCCGCCGGACTTGCTCGACACGACCAGGACGGTGCGAGCCAGGTCGCCCTGGAGCGCAGACCGGACCTGATCGGGGTCGGTGCTGTCCAGCACCACGAGGGGCACCCCCGCGGTTCGGGTGATGACCTCAGGGGCGAGCGAGGAGCCGCCCATCCCGGCGAGCACGACGCGGTCGATCCCCTCGGCGTCCAGGTCGGCCTTGAGCGCGGTCAGCTGAGGGAGGATAGCGCGGGAGGTGACGTGCAGCTCGGTCCAGCCCAATCGGATCTCCGCTTCGGCCTTGGCGGCGGGGCCCCACACGGTTGGGTCCTTCGCGGCGATACGCGACCCGATCCGCTCGTCCGAGAGCACTCGGACCTGGGTGGCGACGGCATCGGCCGCCGCGCCGCTAGCGGTCACCTCGACGAGGGCACCGCCCTCGACTCCGGCCCACGCCACCACCCACGCAGCCGAGGTGATGTCCTGGCCGTTCTTACTACCGTGACCTGCGCTCACTGCTCGCTGCCTCCATGATCGGGTCTCTCGGGCGGGGACGGGTCCGCGGCCCGACGATGCGTACGGGTGTCGGTGCTCTCGCGAGGGTCAGTCGCCGGTGCTCTTCGGTCCGCCCTGGGTCGGGATCGCGGCGCCCCGGACTGCGGCGACCGATTCGCGCGCCGCAGCGGCAACGTTCTCGGCGGTGAAGCCGAAGGCCCGGAACAGAGTCACGGCGTCGGCCGAGGCGCCGAAGTGCTCAAGGCTGACACAACGACCGGCATCGCCGACCAGGTCCCGCCAACCTTGGGCCACGCCGGCCTCTACCGAGACCCGGGCGCGGACCGCAGCTGGGAGGACAGTCTCGCGGTAGGCCGCGCTCTGCGCGTCGAACCACTCGCGACACGGGAGAGACACGACCCGGGTCGGGATTCCTTCGGCCTGCAGGATTGCGCGCGCCGCGGTCGCCAGCTGTACTTCTGATCCGGTGCCGATGAGGACGACCTCGGGGGCACCGCCATCGGCCTCGGCCAGCACGTACCCGCCCTTGGCGACGCCCGAGGCCGAGGCGTACGCGTTACCGCTCGCATCGCCCTCGCCGCGCTCGAACGTGGGGACGTTCTGGCGGGTCAGCACGATGCCGGCCGGCCGGTCGGTGTGCTCGAGGATCGTTCGCCAGGCCCAGGCGACCTCGTTCGCGTCGGCCGGGCGGACCACATCCAGGCCGGGGATCGCACGAAGGCTGGCCAGCTGCTCGACCGGCTGGTGGGTGGGACCGTCCTCACCGAGCCCGATCGAGTCGTGCGTCCAGACGAAGGTCGTCGGGATTCGCATCAGCGCCGCCAGGCGCACCGCCGGGCGCATGTAGTCGCTGAAGATCAGGAACGTTCCGCCGTACGCGCGGGTGCCCCCGTGCAGCGTGATCCCGTTGAGGATCGAGCCCATCGCGTGCTCTCGGATCCCGAAGTGCAGGGTCCGGCCGTACGGCCCGCCGGGGAATGCGGTCGTCGCGTGCTCGGTGGGGATGAAGGAGGGCTCGCCGTCCATGGTCGTGTTGTTCGACTCGGCAAGGTCGGCCGAACCGCCCCACAGCTCGGGAAGAACATCGGCGATGGCCGTGAGAACCGAGCCCGACGCCTTGCGGGTGGACACGTCCTTGCCCCCTGGGAAGGTCGGCAGGGCTCCGGTCCAGCCAGCGGGAAGCTCCTTGCGCTGGAGCCGGTCGAGCAGGGTCGCCCGGTCCGGGTTCGCGGTCCGCCACCCGCGGTAGGACTGCTCCCACTCGATCCGCCGCGCATGACCCCGAGCGCGTGCTTCCCGGGTGTGCGCGAGGACCTCCGGCTCGACGACGAAGCTCTTCTCGGGGTCGAAACCGAGAGTCGTCTTGAGACCGCGGACCTCGTCCGGCCCGAGCGCCGAACCGTGGATCTTCCCGGTGTTCTGCTTTCCGGGCGAGGGCCAGCCGATGATCGTCCGCAGCGCGATGATCGAGGGCTTGCCCGTCTCGGCCTGGGCCGCGTGAAGAGCGGTCGCGAGTGCGTCGACGTCCTCGTGGTAACCGTCAGCGCCCGCCGTCCAGTCGACCCGCTGGGTGTGCCAGCCGTACGCCTCGTACCGTGCGAGCACGTCCTCGCTGAAGGCGATGTTCGTGTCGTCCTCGATCGAGATGTGGTTGTCGTCGTAGATGACGACGACGTTCCCGAGCTGTTGGTGGCCGGCGAGCGACGAGGCCTCCGACGTGACGCCCTCTTCGAGGTCGCCGTCCGAGACGATCACCCAGATGGTGTGGTCGAACGGGCTCTCGCCAGGGGCGGCGGCGGGGTCGTACAGCCCCCGCTCGCGCCGCGACGCGAAGGCCATGCCGATCGCGGACGACAGGCCCTGGCCCAACGGCCCGGTCGTCATCTCGACGCCGTCCGTGTGCCCGAACTCCGGGTGCCCGGGCGTCCTCGAGCCCCACGTGCGCAGCGACTGGAGGTCGGCGAGCGTCAGGTCGTACCCCGCGGCGTACAGCTGCAGGTACAGGGTGAGCGAGCTGTGGCCGGCCGAGAGCACGAAACGGTCCCGACCGATCCAACCGGAGTTCTCCGGGTCGTGGCGCATGAAGCGCTGGAACAACAGGTATGCAGCCGGCGCAAGACTGATCGCGGTGCCGGGGTGACCGTTGCCGACCTTTTCGACGGCGTCCGCGGCGAGCACCTTCAGGGTGTCGACGGCACGCCGGTCGAGGTCGGACCACTCAAGCTCGCCAGCGGCGGAGGTGAACGCGTTCACCGGACCTCTTTCTTCAGCCGGAGTGATTCTCCGGGTGCTCGGTTGTCGCGGGTGCGGCCGCCCGGTCGGGCGTTGCGCTCGGGCGCGAGTGGCGCCGTCAGGCTGATTCGAGCGTCACTGCCCGGGGCGACGTTCCGAGCGTACCCGCGTCGTGCGTCGCATGTCGCAGGCCACGTCGTGGGCCGGCGCGGTCGGTCGGCAGCGGCTGGCCGTACCATGGACGCGCCGGTCAACCCGGCCTCGTTCTCGATCGCCCGCCCTGGCGGGTCGTCGACCGGATGGAGGTGCTCAAGGGTGTCATCGACGATCGTGGCCGGCTCGACCAGCGTGCGGACCGCGCGGCGGCCGGACCGCGTCGAGGGGCCGAGCCGGTTCACCTGGCCGCGCGCCGTCCTCCGTCGGATCGGTGCGTACGTCGCACTGACCGAGCCGCGGATCATCGAGCTCCTCCTGGTGACCACCGTGCCCACCATGATCCTCGCCCAGGGGGGCTTCCCCGCCTGGGGCCTCACGGTGGCGACCCTGGTCGGCGGCACCGCCGCTGCAGGCTCCGCGAACGTGCTGAACTGCTATCTCGACCGCGACATCGACCAGATCATGAACCGCACCCGGCGCCGGCCGCTCGTGACCGGGGAGATCAGCCCGCCGAGCGCGCTCGTCTTCGGCGTCGTTCTCGGTGTGGCGTCGTTGTTGTGGTTCGCACTCGTCGTCAACACCACGGCCGCTCTCCTCTCGCTCGCGGCGATCCTGGTGTACGTCATCGGCTACCCGATGCTGCTCAAGCGCCGGACCCCGCAGAACATCGGGTGGGGCGGGATCGCGGGGTGCATGCCGGTGCTGATCGGTTGGTCGGCGGTGACGGGCTCGATCACGTGGGCTCCGGTGGCGCTGTTCCTGGTGATCTTCTTCTGGACGCCACCGCACTACTGGCCGCTGTCGATCCGGTTCCGTCGCGACTATGCGGCGGCCGGAGTACCGATGCTGCCGGTCGTCGCCGAGAACCCGAAGGTTGCCACCGAGGTGCTCCTGTACGCCATCGCGATGGTCGCCAGCTCCTTGCTGCTCGTCCCGCTCGCGTCGATGACCTGGGTCTACGCCGCCGCCGCCGCCGCGCTCGGCGGGTGGTTCCTGGCCTCGTGCGTCGGGCTTCGCCGACGGGCGACCCGGCCGGGCACCGGCAGGCTCGGCGAGATGGTGCTGTTCCACCGTTCGATCACCTACCTGACGCTCTTGTTCGTCATGGTCGCGATCGATCCCTTCCTGCCGTTCTGATCCGGGAGCGCCAACGGTGGCCGTGACGACGATCCAGGGCGCGATCGACCAGTACCTCGCGCACCTCGCCGTCGAGCGGGGCCTGTCCGGGAACACCCTCGCGGCGTACCGGCGGGATCTCGCGCGGTATACGGCGTATCTCGAGGTGCGTGGGCGGGCCACGGTCGACCAGGTTGTCGAGGACGACGTCGAGTCCTTCGTCCTGGCCATCCGCTCGGGCTCCGATGGGCGAGCCGTCCTCTCCGCATCGTCGTCGGCGCGCGCCGTCGTCGCGGTACGAGGCTGGCACAGGTTCTGCGCCCAGGAGGGCTTCACTGCCATCGACCCGGCCGGCGAGGTGCGACCACCCGCCCAACCGCGGCGACTGCCCAAGGCCATCTCGACCTCGGAGGTGGAGCGACTGCTCGAGGCTGCGTCCCTCGGCGATGGCCCGGGACCCTTGCGGGACCGGGCGCTGCTCGAGCTCATCTATGCGACCGGGGCCCGGATCAGCGAGGCCGTGGGCCTCGACGTGGACGACCTCGATCTGACCGCGGGCCAGGCCTCGGTCCGGCTCTTCGGCAAGGGGCGCAAGGAGCGGATCGTCCCGGTCGGCTCGTACGCGGTTGCGGCGGTCCAGGCCTATCTGGTGCGCGCGCGTCCCGCGTTCTCGGTGAACGGCCGCGGCACGCCGGCGGTGTTCCTGAACACTCGTGGTGAACGGCTCAGCAGGCAGAGCGCGTGGGTCGTCCTGCGCCGAGCGGCGGAGCGCGCGGGGCTCGCCGGGACGATCTCGCCGCACACGTTGCGGCATTCGTTCGCGACCCACCTGCTGGCCGGGGGAGCCGACGTGCGGGTGGTCCAGGAGCTGCTCGGCCACGCCTCGGTCACGACGACGCAGATCTACACCCTGGTCACCCAGGACACCCTGCGAGAGGTGTACGCGGCCTCCCATCCGCGCGCGCTCGGCTGACGCGGACTCTCGAGGCCCGTGATCCGCGGGTCGCGGCGTGGTACGCGGGTCGTGGCACCGGCCGCTGGGGTAGCGTGAGCGCGTGACCAGCCAGGACCAGCGCTCCCGCACCGCGGTGGTGGCTCGGGCGACGAAGGACCCGGCCGGACGACCGCTCCCGGAGTTCCCGGTCCCGCCGGTCCTGAAGAGCCACGGCCCGGCCCGGATCATCGCCATGTGCAACCAGAAGGGTGGCGTCGGCAAGACCACGTCGACGATCAACCTCGCAGCCGCTCTGGCGGAGTACGGGCGCCGGGTCCTGATCGTCGACTTCGACCCCCAGGGCGCCGCGTCGGTGGGCGTCGGGATCAATCCGCACGAGCTAGACAAGACGATCTACAACCTGTTGATGGAGCGCAGCGTCAAGGTCGAGGACGTGCTGCGACACACGTCGGTGCCGGGTCTCGACCTGCTCCCGGCGAACATCGACCTGTCGGCGGCGGAGGTGCAGCTGGTCAGCGAGGTGGCGCGGGAGTCGATCCTGGCGCGCGTCCTGCGCTCGATCACCGACAGCTACGACGTCGTCCTGATCGACTGCCAGCCGTCGCTCGGGCTGCTCACCGTCAACGCGCTCACCGCCGCGCACGGCGTGGTGGTCCCGCTCGAGTGCGAGTTCTTCGCACTGCGCGGCGTCGCGATGCTGGTCGAGACGATCGAGAAGGTACGGGACCGGCTCAACCCGCGGCTCGAGCTGGACGGCATCCTCGCGACCAAGTTCGACTCGCGCACGCTGCACTCGCGCGAGGTCGTGGCACGCGTCGAGGAGGCCTTCGGTTCGCGGCTGCTGCACACCGTGATCTCACGGACCGTGAAGTTCCCAGACGCGTCGGTGGCGGCCGAGTCGATCCTCGCCTACGCGCCCACCTCTGCGGGCGCGGCGGCCTACCGCCAGCTGGCGCGCGAGCTCATCGCCCGTGGCCACGCTGCCTGAGCACGCGGAGCTCGAGCAGGCCGAGTCACGCTCGACCTTCAAGGTCCATCTCGAGAACTTCTCCGGCCCTTTCGACCTGCTGCTGTCGCTCATCACGAAGCACAAGCTCGACATCACCGAGGTGGCCCTTGCCTCGGTCACGGACGAGTTCATCGCCTACATCCGAGCCGCCGAGACGGCGGACGGAACCTGGGACCTGAGCCAGGCCAGCGAGTTCTTGGTGGTCGCGGCCACCCTGCTGGACCTCAAGGCGGCCAGGTTGCTCCCCGCCGGCGACGTCGAGGACGCCGAGGACATCGAGCTGCTGGAGGCGCGCGACCTGTTGTTCGCGCGGCTCATGCAGTACCGCGCCTTCAAGGAGGTCGCCGCGTGGTTGGCCGAGCGGCTGGCCAGCGAGGGCCGGCGGTTCCCGCGAGCAGTGGCGCTCGAGCCGCAGGTGGCTGCGTTGCTGCCTGAGCTGGTCTGGCAGATCGGTCCGAACGAGCTCGCGATCTTCGCCGCCCATGCCATGTCGACCAAGCATCTGCCGGCGACGGTCGACACCTCCCACCTGTACGCAACGAAGGTGAGTGTGCGCGAGGAGGCCGCCATCCTGGTGCACCGGTTGCGCCGAGGTCGATCCGCCTCGTTCCGCTCGCTCGTCGCTGATGCCGGGAGCACCCTGGTTGTCGTGGCGCGTTTTCTCGCGGTCCTCGAGCTGTTCCGGGAAGGCGCGGTCTCCTTCGAACAGGTGACGCCGCTGGGCGACCTGACCGTTCGTTGGACCGGCGCCGCCGACGGCGACGTGGACGTGCAGGATGATTACGACGCCACCGCCGAGGCTGGTCCAGCGCCGGAGAAGGTGGAGACGGAGCAGGAATGACTGAGTCGAACGAGCGTGACACCGCCGAGGTGGGAGCTGAGCTGGTTGACGCTACGCGCGTCGACGAGCTGAGCTTCGATGTCTCGGAGCTGCCCGGTGGGGCCGTGGCCGCTCTCGAGGCCGTGCTGATGGTCGCCGACGAGCCGATCGCGGCCGTCCAGCTGGCGACGGCCCTCGCGTTGCCGACCCGGACCGTCGAGGCGCTGCTGGCGGATCTCGCCGCGGAGTACCGCGGCGAGGGGCCCGGCCGGGCCCGCGGTTTCGAGCTGCGCCGAGTGGGGGAGGGCTGGCGGATCTACTCGGCGCCGGCCTTCGCCGACGTGGTCGGGCGGTTCGTGCTCGAGGGCCAGACCGCGCGCCTGACCCAGGCGGCGCTCGAGACCCTGGCGGTGGTCGCGTACCGTCAGCCGGTCAGCCGCGGTCAGGTCTCGGCGGTTCGTGGCGTCAATGTCGAGACCGTCATGCGCACCCTCACCACCCGCGGCCTCGTCGCGGAGGCCGGCATCGACGAGGCGAGCGGAGCCGTGCTGTACGGCACCACCAGCTACTTCCTCGAACGGATGGGGCTGGGCAGCGTCGACGAGCTGCCGCCGCTCGCGCCGTACCTGCCCGATCTGGACACGTTCGAGGGCATCGATTCCGTCGCCGGGCCAGGGGAGATGTCATGAACAGGTCAACCAGAGGTGTCCCGCAACGCGACGTGCATGTCCCGGACGGCACCCGGCTCCAGAAGGTGCTCGCCGCCGCGGGGGTCGGTTCGCGCCGCGCTTGCGAGGACGTCATCGCGGCCGGACGGGTGACCGTGGACGGCGTCGTCGTCCGTGAGCAGGGGGTGCGGATCGACCCGACCCAGTCGGTCGTGCACGTGGACGGGCTGCGGCTGCAGCTCGACACCACCATCGTCACCATCGCGCTCAACAAGCCGCTCGGCATCGTCTCCACGATGCACGACCCGGACGGGCGTCCATCGCTCGCCGAGTTCGTCGCGGACCGTCCCGAGCGGCTCTTCCACGTCGGGCGCCTCGATGCGGACAGCGAGGGGCTGCTGCTCCTGACGAACGACGGCGAGCTCGCCAACCGCCTCGCGCACCCCTCGCACGGGGTGCTCAAGACGTACCTGGCGACCCTCGAGGGCCGGGTGCCGGCGAGCCTGGGCAAGCGGCTGCGCGAGGGCATCGAGCTCGACGACGGCGGGATCCAGGTGGACGCGTACCGCCTGGTCGATGCGACGCCGCAAGAGAGCATGGTCGAGATCGTCGTGCACGAAGGGCGCAACCGGATCGTGCGCCGGATCTTCGAAGAGGTCGGCTTCCCGGTGACCCGGTTGTTGCGGACCCAGATCGGCCCGATCCGCCTCGGTGACCTCAAGGTGGGGCGCACCCGGGTGCTGTCCCGCACCGAGGTGGGTTCGCTGATGGCCGCGGTCGGGTTGTAGCCGGCGGGGCGCCCGGACCGATCTGGCGAGACACCCGGCGGAGCGGGTGCGCCGCCCGGTACAGTCGAGCCGCGTCCGACGTCGGGACGGCACTGCGGAGCGGCTGAGGCCGCGCCACGAGTCGAGCACTGTGAGGAAGTCATGACGGTCCGGGCCATCCGCGGGGCTACCCAGCTGGAGATCGACGAGCGCGAGCACCTGCACGAACGCACTGCCGAGCTCGTTGCCGAGGTGCTGCGCGCCAACAGCCTGGACACCGCTTCGCTCATCTCCGTGATCTTCACGACGACACCTGACCTGACGTCCGACTTCCCGGCTGCTGCCGCGCGGGAGATGGGCCTCGGTGACGTGCCGCTGCTGTGCGCGGTCGAGATCGACGTGCCCGGCTCGCTGCCCCGCGTGGTTCGCCTGCTGGCGCACGCGAACCTGGACGTGCCGCTCGCCGAGGTGCGGCACGTATACCTGCGCGGCGCCACCGTGCTGCGCCGGGACCTGGCGCAATGAGCGCTGACGCCTCGCTCTCGACCCGGGGTCCCGTCCTGGTCGTCGGCGCCGGACTGGTCGGGACGAGCATCGGGCTGAGCCTGGCCACCCGAGGCGTGGAGGTCCTGCTCAGCGACTCCTCGCCGACGACGCTGGCCCTGGCCCGGGAGGTGGGCGCGGGCCGGGCGCTGACGCCGCAGGACGTGCCGACCCTCGTCGTCGTATCTGCGCCGCCGGACGTGTGCGCGCGGCTCGTGATCGAACAGCTCGCGGCCTACCCGGGCGCGATCGTGACCGACGTCGCGAGCGTCAAGGCGAGCATCGCGCGCTCGGTGCTGGGCGCGGTCGAGGACGCGACCCGGTACGTCGGCTCGCACCCGATGGCCGGGAGCGAGCGTTCCGGGCCGACCGCCGCGCGGGCCGACCTGTTCGCCGGCCGTCCGTGGGTGATAGCGGCAACCGAGCGGAGCGCGCCGGCCGCGGTGCGCGCGGTCCGCCACCTCGCGGTGGACCTCGGCGCGACCCCGGTCGAGATGGACGCGACCGGGCACGACGACGCCGTCGCCCTGGTCTCGCACATGCCCCAGATCGTGGCGAGCCTGGTCGCCGCGCGCCTGCGGGACGCACCGGAGGCGGCGCTCGCTCTCTCCGGTCAGGGCCTGCGGGACGTCACGCGCATCGCCGCAAGTGACCCGCAGCTGTGGGCCGCGATCCTCGGTGCCAACGCGACGCACGTGCGGGCCGTTCTCGCTGCGGTGCGCGGCGACCTCGATGTCGTACTTGCGGGCTTCGATCGCGTGGTGGACGGCGGGGACCACGGTGGGCTGGCGAAGGTCGCGCAAGCGATCGAGGCGGGGAACGCCGGTGTTGCCCGGATCCCGGGGAAGCACGGTGGCGCGCACCGCGAGTACGCGGTGGTCGCCGTGCTGGTCCCGGACGCGCCGGGCGAGCTGGCCAGGTTGCTGGCCGACGTCGGCCGGGCCGGCGTCAACCTGGAGGACCTCCGGATGGAGCATGTGGCCGGGCACCCGGTCGGTCTTGCCGAGCTCTCGGTGCTGCCGAAGGCGCGCGAGCAGCTCGAATCGGCGCTCGACGCTGCCGGCTGGAAGGTCGCGGGTTGAGCGTGCACGCGAGCGGCGCGCTCGTCGTCGCGATCGATGGGCCATCTGGCTCGGGTAAGTCGAGCGTGTCCCGGGAGGTGGCGCGGCGGCTCCGCCTGGCATACCTGGACACGGGAGCGATGTACCGGGCCGCGGCCTGGTGGTGCTTGCACCAGGGCCTTGAGCTGGCCGACCGGTCCGCGGTCGCCGAAGCCGTCCGGGCGATGCCGCTGAGGATGGTGCTCGACCCCGCCGCGCCGGCGATCGAGGTGGGCGGGCACCCGGTTGCCGAGGAGATCCGCTCGACCGGGATCTCGAGCGTCGTCAGTGCCGTCGCGACGAACCTCGAGGTGCGCGCCGAGCTGGGCCGGCGCCAGCGGGAGCTCATCGAGGCCGAGTGCCAACCGGGCGGGCTGAGCGGGGGCCGCGGCGTCGTTGCGGAGGGGCGGGACATCACGACGGTGATCGCGCCGGACGCCGACGTGCGGATCCTGTTGACCGCGAGCGAGGAGGCCCGGTTGGCGCGCCGCGCGCTGGACGTGCACGGCAGCGTGGACCAGGCGTCCGTCGAGGCGACCCGGGATCAGGTCCTCCGGCGCGACGCGCAGGATTCGACGGTGGTGGAGTTCCGGACGGCGGCCGCCGGCGTGGTGACGGTGGACTCCTCCGCGCTCGACCTCGAGCAGACGGTGCTCGCTGTGCTCAAGGTGGTGAAGGCGTGGCAGGCAAGGACTCGCTGAGGATCCGGATCGGGGTCCCGCGGTTCTCGCGGTTCGCCGGTCGGCTCTTCTCGGACGTGGCGTGGCGAACCGAGGTGGTCGGTCGGGAGAACGTCCCGGCTGCCGGGGGAGTGCTGCTCGCGGCGAACCACTCGAGTGTGCTCGACGGACCGGTCCTGGTGGGGGCAGCTCCTCGCGGCGTGCAGTTCCTTATCAAGGAGGAGATGTACAAGGGGCCGCTCGGCACCTTCTTGCGCTGGTCGAACCAGATCTCGGTGGACCGCGATGGCGGCCGGCAAGCCCTGGCGATCGCTCGGAAGGTGCTGCTCGGCGGCGGCTGCGTCGGCGTGTTCCCGGAAGGCAACCGTGGGCGCGGCGATGCGGCCGCGGCCCGGGCCGGTGTCGCCTGGCTCGCCCTCGCGACGGGCGCGCCGGTGGTCCCGGTGGCTGTGCTCGGCACCCGACGGACGGGGGAGTCGGTCGGGCACCTGCCGCGGCTGCGGCGTCGGCTGGTGGTCGAGTTCGGTGCGCCGATCACGGTGACCCGCGCCGAGGGCGTGCGGAGCAAGGTCGCGCTGGAGGAGGCGAACGAGGTGCTGCGGGACGCCCTCGCGAGCCTGGTGGCCGGCGCTGCGGCGCGGACCGGCATCGAGCTTCCCACCGACGCACCGCTGCGGCCGGACGCGGAGTAGGTCGCACCGGCTCACCGGTTAGGTCACCGGACCCCGCGCAGGGGAGGATGGGCCCATGATCGAGGACCAGAACGCCCCTGCCGACGCGGAATCGGTGGCCCCGGCCGACGACGAGAACCGTGAACGGGCGCTGCGCGTCGGGCTGGCCGAGTACGAGCTGGCCGATGAGGACCTCGCGATCCTGGACTCCGGCTTCGTCCCGGGAACGGACGAGGGCCCGGCCGGACCACTGCCTATCCTGGCCGTCATCGGCCGCCCGAACGTGGGCAAGTCCACCCTGGTCAACCGCATCATCGGTCGGCGCGAGGCGGTCGTGGAGGACGTGCCCGGAGTGACCCGGGACCGGGTCAGCTACCCGGCCGAGTGGGCCGGCCGCCGGTTCATGCTGATGGACACGGGTGGCTGGGAGCACAACGTGTTCGGGATCCACGCGCGGGTCGCGGAGCAGGCCGAGCTCGCGATCCAGATGGCGGACGCGATCCTGTTCGTGCTCGACGCCACTGTCGGCGCGACCGGCACCGACGAGCTGGTGGTCCCGCTGCTGCGCAAGTCCGGCAAGCCGGTGGTGCTCGCGGCGAACAAGGTGGACGGTCCGAGCGGCGAGTCGGACGCGGCCGGGCTGTGGAGCCTGGGGCTGGGGGAGCCGCACGCGATCTCCGCTCTGCACGGCCGCGGGACCGGTGACCTGCTCGACGCCGCGATGGCGGTGCTGCCGGAGATCTCGGCGGGCGGCGGGGTCGTGCCGGAGGGTGGACCGCGGCGGGTCGCGCTCGTCGGGCGGCCGAACGTCGGGAAGTCCTCGCTCTTGAACAAGGTGGTGGGTTCCGAGCGGGTCGTGGTCGACTCCGTCGCCGGGACGACGCGTGACCCGGTGGACGAGTTCGTCGAGCTGGCCGGGAAGACCTGGGTCTTCGTGGACACAGCTGGGATCCGGCGTCGGGTGCACCAGACCTCCGGCGCTGACTTCTACGCGTCGCTGCGCACCCAGGCGGCGATCGAGAAGGCCGAGGTCGCGGTCGTGCTGCTCGACGCGAGTGAGCCGATCACCGAGCAGGACACCCGGGTGATCTCCCAGGTGATCGAGGCCGGGCGGGCGCTGGTGATCGCCTACAACAAGTGGGACCTGATGGACGAGGACCGACGCCCGTACCTCGAGCGCGAGATCGAGCAGGACCTGGTGCAGGTGCAGTGGGCGCCGCGGGTGAACATCTCCGCGACGTCGGGGCGGCACATGGACCGGCTCGTTCCGGCGATCGAGACGTCGCTCGCGTCCTGGGACATGCGGATCTCGACCGGACGGCTCAATGCGTTCCTGGGCGAGCTGGTCGCGGCGCACCCGCACCCGCTGCGGGGTGGCAAGCAGCCGCGGATCCTCTTTGCGACCCAGGCCGACACCCGGCCGCCGAGGTTCGTCATCTTCGCGTCCGGATTCCTCGAGGCCGGGTACCGCCGGTACATCGAACGCCGGCTGCGCGAGACCTTCGGTTTCGAGGGCTCGCCGATCTCGATCTCGGTCCGGGTCCGCGAGAAGCGCAAGCGTTGACCACCCCGGGTGAGGCGCCCGGGTGCCTGTGAGGTAGCATTTGGACGCCCGATGGTGGGCAACGGGATGTGGCGCAGCTTGGTAGCGCACTTGACTGGGGGTCAAGGGGTCGCAGGTTCAAATCCTGTCATCCCGACAGTGAAAGAGCAGGTCAGAGGGCCGTTCCGCTGAGGCGGGGCGGCCCTCGACGTGAACGCGTTCGCCGTCACCGCCGACGGGCGCATCTACCGGCCGAGCACCTGGGACGCCAACCGGTGGTCACACCGTCCAACGGACGGAACCGCGATCGCGGTCGGCGCGGTGTCGCCCGAGCCGGAGTGCACCACCTTGGTTGCGATTCGGGATGCCGGTCCTGGTTGCCGCCGACTCCACGGTTGGTCAGGCGCGCACGCCCGTGCCGGTCGCGGGACTTCGTGCGCGAGCTCGAGGCCTTGAGCGAACGGAGCTGAACAGCGAGTCCCGCTCGCGTCCCGGGCCGGACGCGAGGATGCAGCCGCGGCGCGTCCGGTTGCGGAGCCGGGGTGCCGGGGCCAGGGTCGAGGGCATCCGGCCCGAACGACATGCGATCGCGACCGGGAGCCCAGCCGGCGTGGAGGCGGGCCAGCAGGCAGAGCGGAGCGGCGGCATGGATTCTCGTGAGGTGTTCGGCCGAGGCAAGAACAACGCACTGTGGCACACGCGGCGGGCGGAGGCGAGCAGCGACTGGAGTGACTGGGCCTCCCTTGACGGCTGGATCGACCACCCCGTGGTCGCACACAACGCTGATGGGCGGCTCGAGGTGTTCGCGATCGGCGCGGGCCACGCGCTGTGGCACAAGGCGCAGACGGCGCCGGGCGGCGGCTGGAACGACTGGGCCTCCCTCGGTGGCTGGATCGACCAGCTCGACGTCGGCCGGAACCTCGACGGGCGGCTCGAGGTGCTCGGCCGGGGTTCGGACCACGCCCTGTGGCACAAGGCGCAGACGACGCCGGGCGGCGGTTGGAACGACTGGGCCTCCCTCGGCGGCTGGATCAGCACCCTTGTCGTCGAGTCCGGTGACCACGGTGAGCTGCTGGTCTTCGCCATCGGCATGCAGAACCACCTGGTGTACAAGAAGCAGGCGGGGCCGGGCGGTGTCTGGGGTGACTGGATCGGCCTCGGCGGCTGGATCGAGAAGCTCGGCGTGCAGCGCAACGAGACCAGCGGGTTCTCGGTGTTCGGTCGAGGTGCGGACAACGCGCTCTGGTACAAGGTGCAGACGGACCCGGACGGCGACTGGGGTGACTGGGTAAGCCTTGGCGGCTGGATCGACCGGCTCAGCGTCAACGCCAACGCGGACATCTTCGGGGGGCTCGAGGTGTTCGCGGTCGGTCCAGATCGGGCCCTGTGGCACATCCGGCAGACGATGCCGGGTAGCGACTGGGGTGAGTGGGCCTCCCTCGGCGGGTGGGTCGCCAACCCGGTGAGCAAGTTCAACCTGGACGGGCGCCTCGAGGTGTTCGCCCGGGGTTCGGACAACGCCCTGTGGCACATCGAGATGACGTCGGTGTGCGATGGCTGGAACGACTGGGTCTGCCTGGGTGGTTGGGTCGACACGTTTGCCGTCGCCTAGGGGCGTCCGCCGCGCTCAGCCCTCGCGGAAGCTGACGCCGAACCCGCCGCGTGGGTAGCGCCAGGTCAGCGCGCCAGGCGCCGCCACCGCCAGGCACGTCCCGCATTCCAGACATGCCGCGTGGTCCACCAGGATCAGCCCGTCCTGCTCGCTGTAGACCCCGGCCGGGCAGACCGCGATGATCGCTGCCCCGCTCCCGGTGGTGCGGCACAGCTCCTGGTCGACGACGATGTGCGACTCCTCCTCGTCGACCCGGAAGCTGTTCACCGCCAGTCGTTCCGGAACGGTCGTCGGCTTCACAGTGCTCGCACCCCCGCCCATCCGTCACTGATCAGCTGTCGCAGGGTCAGTGGCGATCGTCTCAGTGCGTGCCGGGCCACGTTGAGCAGGTGCTCACGTGGTGTGCCGTCCAGGGAGAACGCGTTCTGGAGGACGTCGGCGATGAGCTCGCCGTACGGCCCGTACATCCGGTTCCGCTCGAGGAACTTCGGCGCGCGGGCGGAGGTGCGCATGTCCTGCATGACGAAGCTCTCGTCGAGCCGCCGCCGGTAGCCGGCCAAGCCGGCCTTGGACGTGTCACCGGCCGCCACCGCCTCGACGACGGCGTCCGACGCCGCGATGGCCGAGCCGATGGCCAGGTCCATGCCTCGTACGGTGAGCCCGCTGTTGATCGCGAGACCTGCCGACTCACCGGCGACGAGCATGCCGTTCATCGCGACCTCGCCGACCATCGGGTAGCCGCCCTCGGCAACCAGGTGCGAGCCGTACTCGATCAGCTCGCCCCCGTGCAGGTACTGCTGGAGACCGGGGTGCTGGGTGAAGTGCTCGAACACCTCGATGGCCGTGTGCCCGGACCGCAGCAGGTCGTCAAGCCGCAGCACGACGCCCAGAGACAACGACTCGGTGTTCGTGTAGATGAACCCGCCGCCACCGATCCCGAGCGTGCAGTCGCCGACGATCGCGTGAGCGGCGCCCCGGTCACCGCTGACCCCGAACCGGCTCTCGATGTCCGCGCGAGGCAACCGGATCACGGCCTTGACGCCGACCGCCAGGTGGTTGGTCGGTTGCTTCTGGCGCAGCCCCACCGAACTTGCCAGGAAGGAGTTCACGCCATCGGCGGCAACCACCACGCGCGCCCGCAGCTCGTCGTCACCGGCCCGCACTCCGACCACCGTCGTGGCTCCATCAAGGCCAGGCCCGGTCAGCAGCGAGTCCACGCGCACCCCGGGCATCAGGAACGCGCCCGCCTCCTCGGCCTTGCCGGCGAGCCACGGGTCGAACTTGGCGCGCAGCACCGTGACGGCGTTGCCAGGTTCGGCCAGCCCATCGGCGCTGTAGTCGAGGGAGACGGCCGAGTCAGCGTTCAGGAAGGTTGTGACGTGCCGGGTGATCCGACGTTCGACCGGCGCCTCGTTCAGGTAGTGGGGGAACACGGTCTCCAGGACGCGTCCGTAGAGCACCCCGCCGGACAGGTTCTTCGAACCGGGCACATCGCCACGTTCGATCAGGACGACCGACAGGCCGCGCTCCGCGAGCCGATAGGCGGTGACGGATCCGGCAATCCCGGCCCCGACGACGACGACGTCGAAGTCGGGGCCGGCGGCGTCGCTCGTCACGGCTTCGGCGCCAACGCTGCGGTCAGCGCGGGCACAACGGTGTAGAGGTCACCGACGATGCCGTAGTCGCACTGCTTGAAGATGAGCGCTGCCTTGTCCGAGTTGACGGCCACGATGACTCCGGCGTCCCGCACACCGACCATGTGCTGCAGCTGTCCGGAGATCCCGATCGCCACATACAGCTCTGGTGCGATCTGCTGCCCGGAGATCCCGACGTTGCGTTCCTTGGGGATCCAGTCCACGCCCTCGGCCAGGGGCCGGGAGCAGGCGAGCTCGCCGCCGATGGCGTCGGCAAGGCCGGTGATCAGAGCCAGGTCGGCCTTCGCCTTGAGCCCGCGGCCCACTGCGACGACGGTGCGGGCCGCGCCGAGGTTGACCGGGGCCTTCTCCTTCTTGCGCACACCGGTCAGCCGACCGGTCGTCAGGGGGTTCGCGGTGACCTCCTCGACCGGGACGGCCGCGCCGCTCGGGTCGCCGACGTCGCCGCCGGCGAGGGCGATGATGGCCGGGCCTCCGGTGACCAGGTCACGGCGTTCGGCGACCCCGCCGAACACGCTGCGCGTGACACCGATCTGGTCACCGTCATGTTCAACGGCGATGACCCCGCTCAGCACGGGTGCCTGCAGCAGTGCCGCGATCGCGCCGAGCATGACGCGTCCGGCACCGTCCGACGAGCCGAGCACGGCTCTGGGTGCCCCATCCGCGACCGTCCTGGCCACGTCGGGGGCGTAGGCCTCGACGGGTGTCCCCTCGGCAGGCTCGCCGAGCCACAGGACCCGGTCCACCCCTGCGGCCGCGACGGACTCCGCTGTCGCACGCCTGCCGGCCACCACGGCGGTCACCTCGGCACTGAGAGCCCGCGCGGCCACGACAAGCGCAGTCACCGCGGGATCGTCGGCGACCACGATCCACGTCTGGGAGGAGACGTTCATGGCTTCCCTCTACTTTCGGTGGTCTGGGGCGGCGGACAACCGGGCCACTACAGGACTTTGGCGGCGCGCAGCGCGCCCACCAGCTCGGCAGCCGCCGCAGTCGGGTCGGATCCATCGATGATGACCCGCTGCCGGTTGCCGGCCGCCGGCCGCGACGCGCTCACGGCGGTGAGGGTCACCTGCGCGGACGAAACGTCGAGCATGTCGAGGGACAGCACCTCGACGGGCTTCTTGGCGGCGCCGAGGATGTCCTTCATCCCAGGTACCCGCGAAAGGACCGCGTCGGTGGTGGCGGCCAGGACGGCCGGGCCCGTGAGGACCATGGATGCGGTGCCGGACGGCACGTCACGTTCGATCGCGTACCCGCCGTCGGTCGCCGACACCGACGACACCGCGTTGAGCCCGAGCCAGCCCAGCTGACCGGCCAGTGTCATGGCGACCTGTCCTTCGGTGACGTCGACCGAGGACTCACCGGCCAGAACGAGATCGACGTCACCGATGCCGCGGACGACAGCGGCGAGGACCGCAGCGAGACGGGTGCTGTCAGCCCCAGCCAGGCGGTCGTCCGCGACGATCACCAGCCGGTCGAGGCCACGTGACAGGGCCGCCTTGCGGGCGAGCGACGTGTCGATCGACGCGTCGCCGACGGTCACGCCGACCACCTCAGCGCCGGTGGCGTCGGCGACCTGCCGGGCCAGCTCGAAGGCCACCGGGTCGTACTCGCTGATCGCGGACTTGGCCCGCGAGAAGTCGACGGATCCGTCGGAACCGACTGCAGCGTCCTGCGGGTTGGGCGCCCATTTGTAGGCGACGACGATGGTCACGTCAGGGCTCCTTCGCTGGATCCGGCGCGGCTCAAGGAGCTCACCGATGTTCCCTGATGATCTGTCGGCCGGCGATGTGAACCATGATCTCGTCGGTGCCGCCGCCGAAGCGGTGACCGCGCAGGTCACGCCAGAGGCGGGAGACCCTGGTCCCGGCGTTGACGCCGATGCCACCGAAGATCTGCATGGCGTCGTCGGCGACCTCGAAGGCGGCCATCGCCGCGTAGCGCTTGCACAGCGCGCCCTGGCTCCGCAGCGGGATGCCCTGGTCGACCATCCACGACGTCTTGTAGACGAAGTTGCGGATGTTCTCGAGCTTGATCGCCATGTCGGTCAACTTGAGCTGGATCAGCTGGAAGGAGCCGATCGGCTTGCCGAACTGGACCCGTTGCGATGCGTAGGTGGCCGCGTCGTCGAACGCGCACTGGGCGAGACCCAGGCAGGTGGCCGCGATGACGAGCCGCTCAAGGTCCAGGTTGCGCATGAGCTGCCTGAATCCGTTTCCCTGGCGACCCACCAAGCAGGACTCGGGGAGTGTGACGTCGTCCATGAAGATCTCGCACGAGTCGTTCGTGTTCCAGACGATCTTCTCGAGCTTGTTCGTGGAGACGCCGGGGGCGTCCATCGGCACCAGGTACATCGAGATCGCGGTGCGTTCGTCGTCGCCGTCGGAGCTCTTGGCCATCACGAGCAGGTACTTGGCATCCAATGCGTTCGTGATCAGAGTCTTGGTGCCGTTGAACGTCACGGTGCCGTCTCGGTGGACCGCGGTCGTGGTCATGGCCGAGTTGTCCGACCCTGCGCCAGGCTCGGTGAAGCCGAGTGCGAACGGGACGGCACCCGCTGCGAGCAGCCCGAGGATGTCGGCCTTCTGCTCCTGGGAGCCGAACTCGAGAATGTCCTTCGCCTGCAGCAGCTCGATCCCGTAGCCGTTGTTCAGCCCCTGCTGGGACACCCGCTCCGTGAGCATCATGAGCGTCACCGCATCGCACGGGGTACCGCCGTACTCCTCCGGGAAACCCAGCGACGCGAACCCGGCCTCGTGCAATGCGAGCCGGAACGACGTGGGCGCTTGGTGGGTCCGGTCGAGCTCAGCGATGTAGGACTCGGGGCACTCACGCTCAAGGAGTTCCCGGAGGCTGTCGAGCAACAGTTCCTGCTCGTCGGTCAGGCCGAAGTCCATGTTCCACGCCTCTCATGATGTCCGGCTGCGAACGTTCTGCTTGGGCCCGCGCCCGGCCCCGAGACCCACCGTGAAGACGGCCGCGCCCGCGCCCGGATCGAGCGGCGACCGCAGGCAGAAGTCAACCACAGCGTCGGCACGGCGGTGGCTTGTCCGGGTTCGCGTCCAGGGACTGGACCGACGGCTGACCTGCAGAAACGCCGCGTGCAGAGAGACCGGCGGAACGGCCGAGACTGCTTGGGGTCAAGGAATCGCAGGTCCGCGTCGTGTTACCCCACAGTGAAAGAGCAGGTCAGAGGGCCGTTGCGCGGCGGCGGGGCGGCCCTCGAACCGTCGTGGACTTCGCCTCGGTCGCGCGATCGGGTCTGCCGGGTCGGGCACGATGGACGCCATGGGTGCATCCGAGTACTGGGACAGCGAGGCGGCGGCGTTCGACGAGGCGCCGGACCACGGGCTGCGAGACCCCGCCGTCCGCGACGCATGGGCGAGGCTTCTCCTGCCGTTGCTGCCGCCAGCGCCGGCACGCGTCGCCGATCTGGGTTGTGGCACCGGGACGTTGACGCTGCTGATGGCGCAGGCAGGTCACCTGGTGGCGGGTCTGGATTTCGCGCCGAGCATGGTGGCCCTGGCTCGGGAGAAGCTGGCGGCCGCGGGGCTTGCCGCCGACCTGGTGGTCGGTGATGCGTCGTCCCCGCCGTGGCAGCCCGGGACGTTCGACGTGGTGTTGACCAGGCATGTGCTGTGGGCCATGGCGGATCCGGACGCAGCCCTGACGACGTGGATCGACCTGCTCGCGCCGGGCGGGGGACTGGTCCTGGTCGAGGGCCGGTGGTCGACGGGCGTCGGCCTCACCTCCGCCGACGTCGCCGAGCTCGTCCTCCGGCACCGACGTGAAGCCGAGGTCAGGCTCCTGGACGACCCGGCGCTGTGGGGCGGCCCCATCGGCGACGAGCGGTACGTCATCACCAGTCCCCGCTGAGCCGCGGGTCGCGCCGCGAGCAGCTCACCGCACGTGGTGCTCACGGCCGGCCCTTTGGCCCGTGGTGGCCCTCCCGCCATCGGCAGCCGACCCTTGTGTTACCGGTAATGTTGCCGGTAACATCCGCGATAGCGCTGGAGCGGCGTGCACCGATGGGGTGCCTGCCTGCTCTCGATACGAGGAGGTATTTGATGCGCAATCGGCTACTCACGCTCGGCACGGCCATGGTCGCCGGGGCCGCTCTGCTCACCGGATGCGGTGGCAGCTCGGGCTCAAGCAGCACAAGCGGCGGAGCGAGCAGCACCAACACCGTCAACACGAAGGTCGACGGAACCGGCAAGACCCTGACGCTCTGGGACTACGAGGGCGACAACAGTGCGATGGGTATCGCCTGGAACGCGGCGATCAAGCAGTTCGAGACGGAGACCGGCGCCAAGGTGCAGTTCGAGGCGAAGGCCTTCGAGCAGATTCGCACCACCGCCAGCCAGGTGCTCAACTCCGACCAGGCGCCGGACATCCTGGAGTACAACAAGGGCAACGCGACCGCGGGTCTGCTCGCCAGCCAAGGGCTCTTGACGAACCTCGACGACGCGGTCCAGGCCTACGGTTGGGACAAGAACCTGGCCGCGAGCCTCCAGACGACGGCCAAGTACAACGACAAGGGCGTCATGGGATCCGGCCACTGGTACGGCGTCCCCACCTATGGCGAGTACGTCATGGTCTATTACAACAAGGACATGTTCGCGAAGTACGGGATCTCCGTACCGACGACCCTCGACGGGCTCGTCGCCGCGATGCAGACCTTCAAGGACAAGGGCATCACGCCGCTGGCCGAGTCGGCCGTGGAATACCCGCTCGGTCAGCTCTGGTACCAGCTCGCGTTGACCAAGGCCAACCGAAGCTGGGTGAACGACTACCAGCTCTACACGGGCGACGTCAACTGGCAGGGGCCCGAGGTCAGCTACGCCTCACAGACCGTCAAGGACTGGGTGGACAAGGGCTACATCGCCACCGACTCCACGGGCCTCAAGGCCGAGGATGCGGGCACCGGGTTCGAGTCGGGAAAGTACCCGATCTTCTTCTCCGGCAGCTGGTGGTACAACCGCTTCACGTCCGAGATCAAGGGCCTCCAGTGGGGCACCTTCCTGTTCCCGGGCGCCACGATGTCGCCCGGCTCGGCCGGCAACATGTGGGTCGTTCCGACCAACGCCAAGAACAAGGACCTGGCGTACAAGTTCATCGACATCACGATGAGCGCGAAGATCCAGGCCCTGATGGGGAACAACGGCGGAATCCCGGTGGCAGCGAACACGGCTGACATCACGGACCCGAAGAGCAAGGAGCTCATCGACAACTTCAACGTCCTGACCCAGAAGGACGGCATCGCCTTCTACCCGGACTGGCCGACACCGACCTTCTACGACCAGCTCAACGCGGGTCTGCAGGAGCTGGTCAACGGCACCAAGACGCCCGGTGAGGTCAGCTCGGAGCTCGGCACCGAGTACAAGGCCGGCATCGCGAGCGTGAAGTGAGCAATGGTCGGGGGGCGCCCGGCGCGACCGGGCGCCCCCCGACCACCCCTCGGGCGGAGGACATTCGTTCGTGATAACTCTTCCGGTGCGCTCGCGCCGTGCGCGCAAACGGCGTCCTGACGCGAGCTTGCTGCCCGGGCATGGACACGGGCGCTTCTGGTGGTACCTGGTCCCGGGTTTCGCGGCCCTGTTCGTCATCATCATCGTGCCGCTGTGCTGGAACGTGTATCTCTCGTTCACCTCCTATCGCGGCATCAAGCCGCCGATCTGGATCGGCACGGAGAACTGGGTGCGGCTGTTCAACGACGCGACCTTCTGGACGTCGTTCCGCAACAGCATCGCGATGATCATCGCCATGGTGATCGTGCCCACGCTCCTGGGGCTGCTGCTGGGGGCGACCCTCTTCGACGTCGTCGGCAAGAAGTTCGGCGGCAAGCTCGCCAGCTTCCTGCGCGCCACCTACTACCTTCCGCAGATCCTGCCGACGGTCGTGGCCGCGATCGTCATCGGCTGGGTGTTGCGCCCGGGCGACGGCGCCCTGAACCACGTGCTCAAAGCCGTCGGTCTCGGCGGCCTGGCGAGCAACTGGCTCGGGAGCCCGAGCACGGCGCTGGTCAGCATCATGGTCGTGCTCGTCTGGGTGCAGCTCGGCTACCCGGTCGTCATCTTCATGGCGGCACTCGGGCGGGTCGACCCGGAGCTGTACGAGGCGGCCGAGCTCGACGGGGCCAACTGGTTCCAGCGGTTCCGGGCCATCACCATCAACATCATCCGGCCGGAGATCTTCGTCGTCCTGCTGACCTGCACGATCGCGGCACTCAAGGTGTTCGGTCCGATCTACGCCCTGACCCGCGGTGGCCCCGGCACCTCGACCATCGTGCCGAGCTACTACTCCTACAGCCAGTTCTTCCAGTCCCAACAGGTCGGCTACGGCGCCGCGATCTCAACAGCGCTCACCGTCGTCATCATCATCGTGTCGATCCTGTTCATCCGCGTCCAGGAACGGGCCGAGCGAACGGAGCGTGAGGGCTGATGGCACCCGTCGACACGGCGTCGGCCGCGACCCTGGACCAAGCCCCGGCCGACGCGCCGGCCCGGCACACGGGCCATGGGGCCCGGCGGAAGGTCAGGCGGACGCGGTCCGACTGGCTCGTCGTCGTCATCGCCGTCGTCGGCGCGATCGTCATCGCGGCGCCGCTGTTGCTGATCCTGTTGAACTCCTTCAAGTCGCCGGCCGACTACGCCAGCAAGGGTCCGCTGCAGCTGCCGATCCACCCGTACTTCCAGGGAATCATCGACTTCTGGAACCGGGTCGACTTCCCGCGGAAGCTGTGGAACAGCATCTTCATCAGCAGCCTGGTGGCGGTCTTCGCCGTCGCGCTGTCGGTGCTCAACGCCTACGCCCTGGGAATCGGCCGCGTGCGGGCGCGGACCTGGATCATCGTGCTGTTCCTGCTCGGCAACATGCTGCCGCAGGAGGCCCTGCTGTACCCGCTGTACATGATGTTCAAGCGGGTGGGGCTGTACGACAACGTGTGGGCGATCATCATCATCTTCACGGTGATCCAGAGCGCGTTCGGCACGTACCTGCTCTCGAGCGTCTACGGCACCTTCCCGAAGGAGATCCTCGAGGCCGCCTCGATCGACGGGGCCGGGCGATGGCGGATCCTGTGGCGGGTGGTCGTGCCGATCAGCCGGTCCACCCTGTCGGTCCTGATGATCTTCTTCTTCATCTGGACCTGGAACGAGTTCCTGTTCCCGTTGACGTTCCTCATCAGCAACGACAACCAGACGGTGCCGGTCGCCATCACGGCCCTCCAGGGACAGCGGCTGATGGACGTCACCACGACGAGTGCATCGGCGCTGCTCGGGCTCATCCCGACCCTCATCTTCTTCCTGATCTTCCAGCGGACGCTGACCCGCGGCATCACCGCCGGCGCGGTCAAGTAGGCGCCCAGTCCCAACGAAAGGCAGTCATGAAGTTCACGGACGGTTTCTGGCAGATGCGACCAGGCGTCTCGGCCCTCTACGCCGAGGAGGCCTACGACATCGTCGCGGCGGCCGACTCCTTGACCGTCACCGCGACCACGAAGGTGATCGCGGACCGCGGCGACACCCTGAACCTGCCCACGCTGACGGTGACGCTGAGCTCCCCCCTGCCCGGTGTCGTCGGCGTCCGGATCGAGCACTTCCAGGGCGGTCGCGCTCCGATCGGGTTCAACCTGCTCGGCGAGCAGGCAGGGTGCGGCAAGGCGGAGGTGACCGCGGCCGGTGGGAAGCTGACCTCCGGCGACCTGGTCGCGACGGTCGCACCCGGCGCCCCGTGGGAGCTGACCTTCTCGGTCGACGGGCGGACGCTGACCTCCAGCGGGCACCGGTCGACCGGGTACCTGCGGGTGGACGCCGGCGGGGATGTCTCCGGGCGGATGGTCGAGAGCACGCGCAGTAGCGGCGGCCGGACCCAGGAGGCGCCGACGACGTATGTGTGCGAGCAGCTCGAGCTCGGCGTCGGGGAACTGGTCTACGGGCTCGGTGAGCGCTTCGGTCCGTTGGTGAAGAACGGGCAGAGCGTCGACATCTGGAACGCCGACGGCGGAACCTCGAGCGAGCAGGCGTACAAGAACGTGCCCTTCTACCTGACAAGTCGCGGGTACGGCGTGCTGGTGAACGACGCCGGGCACGTCTCGTACGAGATCGGCTCCGAGTCGGTCGAGCGCGTGCAGTTCTCGGTTCCCGGCGAGCGCCTCGAGTACTTCGTGATCTACGGGCCGACGCCGAAGGAGGTCCTCGAGCGGTACACCGCCCTCACCGGGCGTCCGGCTGCGGTCCCCGCCTGGTCCTACGGGCCCTGGCTCTCCACCAGCTTCACCACCGACTACGACGAGAAGACCGTCACGAGCTTCATCGACGGCATGGCCGAGAGGGACCTGCCGCTGTCGGTCTTCCACTTCGACTGCTTCTGGATGCGCGAGTTCAACTGGTGCGACTTCGAGTGGGACCCGCGCACGTTCCCGGACCCGGAGGGCATGCTCGGCCGGCTCCATGACCGGGGCCTGCACGTGTGCGTGTGGATCAACCCGTACATCGGTCAGCGTTCACCGCTGTTCGCCGAGGCCGCGGACGCCGGCTACCTCGTGCGCAAGCCGAACGGTGACGTGTGGCAGTGGGACCTGTGGCAGGCCGGCATGGGTCTGGTGGACTTCACCAACCCCGACGCGGTCGCGTGGTACCAGGGCAAGCTGCGCCGGCTGCTGGACCAGGGCGTCGACTCCTTCAAGACCGACTTCGGCGAGCGGATCCCGCTCGATATCGTGTACGCCGACGGCTCGGACCCGGAACGGATGCACAACTACTACACGCTGCTCTACAACCAGGCGGTCTTCGACGTCCTGCGCGAGGTCCGCGGTGAGGGCGACGCTGTGCTGTTCGCCCGCTCGGCCACCGCCGGCGGGCAGCAGTCGCCCGTGCACTGGGGCGGGGACTCGACCTCGACCTTCGGGTCGATGGCGGAGACCCTCCGGGGCGGGTTGTCGCTGGCCTTGAGCGGCTTCGGCTTCTGGAGCCACGACATCGGGGGCTTCGAGGGAACCCCTGCGCCGGAGGTCTTCAAGAGGTGGGCCGCGTTCGGGCTGCTGTCCAGCCACAGCCGGTTCCACGGCAGCGAGTCCTACCGGGTGCCGTGGGCATTCGACGAGGAAGCGGTCGACGTCGTGCGGAAGTTCACGCACCTCAAGCTCGCCCTGATGCCCTACCTGTACGCGGCGGGCCTCGAGGCGAGCCGGCAGGGGACACCCGTGCTGCGCCCGATGCTGCTGGAGTTCCCGGACGACCCGGCGGTCGCCTACCTGGACCGCCAGTACATGCTCGGCGCGGACCTTCTGGTCGCACCGGTGTTCACCGGGTCGGGCGAGGTCGAGTTCTACCTCCCCGCGGGGCTGTGGACCAGCTACCTCACCGGCGAGACCGTACCGGGCCCGTGCTGGCGACGCGAGACGCATGGCTTCGACAGCCTCCCGCTATACGTGCGCGACGGTGCTGTGCTGCCGGTCGGGGCGCACACCGACCGGCCGGACTACGACTACCTCGATGGATTGACGCTCAACGTGTACCCGTCGAGCGTGGCGGAGACCCGGACCGTCACGGTGACGACTCCCGACGGGCGCGAGGTGACATTCGTCGTCGAACACGGGGGAGCAGACGCTACCGTGACATCATCCCTCTCTGACGGCTGGTCGCTTCGGGTGGCCGGCTCTCAATCGGTACCGGCCGCGGACGGTCGGGCTCAGTCCACGACAGGAGCGTGACCGGTACGTGACCCTCCCCGCCGGGACCCGGCGCCGCCGGGCGACGATCTACGACGTCGCCCGCGCCGCAGGGGTCTCGCACCAGACGGTGACGCGGGTGCTTCGAGGTTTCGAGGGGATCCGCCCCGAGACGCGCGAGCGGGTCCAGGCAGCCCTCGGCGAGCTCCGCTACCGGCCGAACATGGCAGCGCGGTCGCTGGCGACGAACCGCTCCCGGCGGATCTGCGCCCTCGTCTACGAGCTGCTCCAGGTCGGTCCCAGCAAGACGATCCAGGGAGCGAGTGACGCCGCGCGCGAGGCCGGCTACGTCATCGACGTCATCACCCTCGATCCGACTGACGACGACGCCGTGCAACGAGCGTTCGACGTCATGCGCGAAGAGGACCTCGCGGGCATCCTCGCCTTTGCCCCGATGGACCTGTTGTCCGAGCGGATCGCCGGGGCGGACTTCTCGGTCCCGGTGCTGATGGAGACACAGACGGACCTGGACGCGGCCGCGCACCACACCAGTGTCAGCGAACAAGGGCTGACGCAGGTTGTCGATCACCTCGTGGCCCTGGGCCACGAAGCCTTCTTCCACGTCTCCGGGCCGCTGACGTGGTGGGCCTCGCGCAACCGGCTGGAGGCATACA
>JADGOR010000056.1 GCA_017882855.1 Cellulomonas sp.
GGGCGAGCGCGCCAAGGACGCTGCCGGAGCCGCCGTGCGAGACGACGAGATCCACGTGGGGCAGGATCTCGGCCTGGGAGACGAACCGCTCGATGCGCACGTGGGCCGCCTGAGGGCCGAGCGTCGCCGGGTCGATCTCGCGGCCGACCGTCACGAGCAGGTTGACCGGGAGCTCGCGGAGCCCGGCCAGCACGCGGGCGAACAGGTCGCCCGACTCGTGGTTGAAGACGGTTCCGAGGGTGAAGTAGATCGACGGTGCACCCTCGATCGCGGAGGTCCAATCCGGCCTCGAGACCGCCGCTCGAGAGCTTCGATCGACATCGAGGATCCGGATCCCGTGCGAGGTCGGCGGGGCGGGGTGTCGCGGATCGCGCAGGGCGTCGGGAAACGGCGACAGCACGAGGTAGCGACTCAACATCCCGCCGGAAGGATCCGGCTCCAGGCCGTACTCCTCGCGGACCGGGTTGTAGCCCCTTGCGAACGGCGCGCCCAGCAGCCCGAACGCGAGCACGGGGACCGCAGCGTGCGGCAGACCCAGACGTTCGGCGATGATCGCGGCCGCCGGATCCGTCTCCTCCCAGACGACCACGTCGGGCCGCCAGCTCACGAACGTCGAAAGGAGATCGGGCGCTCGCGAGCGGGCCACGCGCTGCCCGAAGCCGACGATCAGGTCGCGCCCCTCACGCTCCATGTCGATCGGCACCAGCGGCCGGGTCACCGGCTCGAGGCCTTCGTCCGTGCCGCCCGGGAAGCACGCGAAGCCGAGTGCCTTGACCTTGGGGACCATCCACGGCCGCCCGGCGAATGCCACCGTGTGGCCTGCCGCAGTGGCAGCCCGGGCGATGGGTACGAGCGGGTCCAGGTGACCCTGCCCTCCGGCGAACGTGAAGATGACGCGCATCGGCCTCGACCGCGGCCGCTGTCCGGCGCTGCCGGGGCTCGGCTCGCGCACGGGCGTGCGCTTGTCGAGGCTTCGCACCCCGGACACCATCTCCTGTTGGCGGGCCGAGTCCATCGGCAGCTCCTCGAGCCAGCCCGCGTGCATCGGGCTCGAACGTCACCGATTCTGCCCCTTCGAGCGGCCGAAATCCGGAGCGATCGTGGGTGTCGTGTTCGACGATGCCGAAGCCGCCGTCGCCTACCCACAACCCACGCGCTGCCTGGGTCGTCGAAAGCTCGCGAGCGTTGTGAGTGAGCGTGGAAGTGCCTGCTGGGGGTGGTACCTCCCGAGGATGGCCGGTGGGGCCAAGAGGCACGGCAAGAGTGTCCTCGACGTGCCGCGGTGGGTCGCGGTCTCGTTCGGGAACAGAGCGGTCCGCGGAGCAGAGGGCCTTCCAGGCTCCACCGACGTAGTCTGTCGGACGTGGTCACGCACCAGCGGCAGATTCCTGGGCGGATCGGCAGGGGAGTGCTGGTGAGCGTCGGGGCAATCATCAAGAAGCGGAGTGCCTTCCTCCCGATCGCGATGTCCCTCGGAGCGTTGGTCCTCCTTCTCTGGCACGTCGCGGTGTTCGGCGTGGCGCGCCAGGCGGATGAAGGTGCGGCCGCCCGTGTCTACCAGCTCCTGATGGCCGCCCAGGTTCCGATCGTGGCGTACTTCGCAATCACCTGGCTGCCCCGTGCGCCAAGGGAGGCGCTGCTCGTGTTGGCGCTCCAGGTCGGGGCGGCGCTCCTGACGCTCGCGCCCCTCTTCCTTCTCGGGCTCTAGGATCCGCCCTCGCTTCGATCGTGGGCGCTTCGCGCGAGGGAGTCGGGCCGTAGCAAAGGTCTCGTGCGGGTCGTGTCCGACATCGGCCGGGCAGCTGACCGTCCGCCGGCGGCCACCACACCCGGACAGCCCGAATGCCACGCGTATACTCCGCCGACGGCAGGGCAGGCACGGAAGCCTCCAGGTTCTCGCCGGCGCGGTGTCCCCGTGGGGTCACCGTACCGTCGCGCAGGGCCGATGGCGACGCCGAGCCGTCCGCGGTCGAGGTCGCGCCACGTGAGGTAGCGAGGACGAATGCTCTCCACCGCACAGCCCACGTGCTTCCTGATCGCCGACATTTCCGGCTACACGAGCTACCTCGCCGGCGTCGAGATCGACCACGCCCAGGACATCATCGCGGACCTCGTCGGCACGGTCGTGACGGCCCTCCGCCCGAGCTTCCGCCTGGCGAAGCTCGAGGGCGACGCGGCGTTCACCTACGCGCCGGCCGAGAAGGTGGACGGGACGCTCCTGCTCGACGCGATCGAGCGCTGCTACTTCGGCTTCCGACGGCGCCGCCGCGACGTCCGCCAGGCGACGTCCTGCGAGTGCAACGCCTGCGTCCGGATCCCCGACCTGAACCTCAAGTTCGTCGCCCATCACGGCGCGGCGCTCCACCAGAGGATGGCCGGTCGAGATGAGCTGATGGGCTCCGACGTGATCGTCGTCCACCGGCTCCTGAAGAACGACGTCGTGGAGCAGCTCGGCATGAGCGCCTATGCGCTCATCACGCAGGCGTGTCTCGACGCGATGACCGTCGATCCTGCCGCCCTGGGCATGACGGAGGTCACCGAGACCTACGAGCACATCGGCGAGGTTCGGGCCTGGGTCCACGACCTCGAGCGGCGCTGGCAGGAGGAGGATGCGCGCGCGCGTGTCCGGGTGACCGCGGCCGACGCCGCCTTCGCCGCCTCGATCTCGACCACCGTGCCGCCCCAGCTCGCCTGGGAACACGTCACCGAACCCGGCCGGCGGCTGGGCTGGCAGCTGGGCACGACCGAGATTCTCGTCTCCAACGCCCAGGGCGGCCGGCGCGGGGTCGGGACAACCAACCACTGCATGCACGGCAAGGACGCGGTCATCGAGGAGATCCTCGACTGGCGACCGTACGACTACCTCACCGAGGTGACCACGATGGGCACCCCGATGGGTCTCGTGAAGTTCGTGACGACGATCGAGCTCGAGCCGACGCCCGCCGGGACCGTCGTCCACTTCCGGTTTGCCCCGCCGAAGTCGGCCAGGGAGCGGGCGATCATGCGCGAGATGACGCCCGCGATGGCCGGGATGTTCGAGCACCGCGGGGCCGCGCTCGCGGCGCAGCTCGAGGCGGAGCTCGGGGCCCGGGCGGGCGGCGAGGAATCCGACCTGCCGACGCCGCGCCCCGATGGGGTCCTGGCGTCCATCGCCCGTGCGCGCTGACGCGCTGCCTGTCCCCGTCTTGGCATGGACGAATCAACGCGGTTGACTCGCGCCATGGATCCGGGCGCCGGGTCGCCTGAGTCGATCGACTCCGTCCCGCCGAGAGGAGGAGAACCCGGCGGGACGGAGTCGTCAGGGAATGCGCGCCCGGGCGCAGGTCGCCGCCTTCTGTCAGAGGCCACGGACCAGGTGGTAGTAGGCCGCGTTCCAGCGAAGCTCCTTCTGGACCGCCGACACCCGAGTCTCCTCATCGATGAGCACGAACTCGATGCCGGCCATCTCGGCAAAGTCGGCGAGGGGCTCGGGACCCACCGCCCGGCTGAGCACCGTGTGGTGTGCGCCCCCGGCGATCAACCAGGCCTCGACTGCCGTGCGCAGGTCGGGTCTCGGCTGCCATACGGCGCGAGCGACCGGCAGGCGCGGCAGCTCGTGCCCCGCGTCGACGATGTCGACCACGTTGGCGACGATTCTGAATCGCTCGCCGAGGTCGGTCATGCCCGCCACGACCGCCGGTCCCGTGTCCGCATCGAAGACCAGGCGAACCGGATCCGATCTGGAGCCGATGGAGAGTGGGTGGATCTCGCACCGCGGGCGGCTGCGGGCGATCGAAGGGCAGACCTCGAGCATGTGCGCTCCGAGGACCTTCGGAGCCGCCGGGTCGAGGTCGTACGTGTAGTCCTCCATGAACGAGGTCCCACCGGGCAGGCCGGTTGCCATCACCTTCACGAGGCGCACGAGCGCCGCGGTCTTCCAGTCACCCTCCGCCCCGAAACCGAACCCGTCGGCCATGAGGCGCTGGACCGCGAGTCCCGGCAGCTGGCGGAGCCCGTCGAGGTTCTCGAACGTGTCCGTGAAGGCGCCGTGCCTGCCCGCTGCGAGGAACCCCCGCAGGCCGGCCTCGATCCTGGCAGCTTCGAGGAGCGCCCCGCGACGGTCGCCACCCTCGGCCAGCTCGGGCGCGAGGTCGTACTCCTGCTCGTACCGCTGCACGAGGTCGTCGATCGCGGCGCCGGGTACCGCCCGGATCGCGTCGCTGAGGTCGCTGACGCCGTAGCCGTTGACGGCCACGCCGAGCTTGATCTGGGCCTCGACCTTGTCACCCTCGGTGTCCGCGACATGGCGCATCGTGTCGCCGAAGCGGGCTATCGTGAGGTGCTGCGCCTCCTGCCATGCGCAGGCCGCCCGCGCCCACGTGGCGATCCGACCGACGACCTGCGGGTCCTCCCAGTGCCCGGCCACGGTCTTCCGGGCGACCTGCATCCGCGTCGCCAGATAGCCGAACTCGCGGTCCCCGTGGGCCGACTGGTGGAGATTCATGAAATCCATGTCGATCTCCGCCCACGGGAGATCGCGGTTGAACTGCGTGTGGAGGTGGAGCAGCGGCTTCCGGATGGCCTGCAACCCGGCGATCCACATCCGTGCCGGCGAGAACGTGTGCATCCAGAGGATCACGCCGACACACGAGTCGCTCGCGTTTGCGTCGCGACACGTGGTCGCGATTGACTCGGACGAAGTCACGACCGGGCGATGCACGACGCGCACGGGAAGCACCGGCGAGGAGTCGAGCTCGGCCGCCATGCGCTTGGAGTTCGCGGCCACCTGGCGAAGCGTCTCGTCCCCGTACATCTCCTGGCTTCCGGTGACGAGCCAGACCTCGTACTCGCCAAGGGGCTTCATCGCGTCATCTCGCTTTCATTGCCGTTGCGCGGCCCGCACACGGATCGTGCGCGGTCGCTCGTGTTGATCGGACGGCGTTCCGCCCTTCGTCTCGAACCAAGTGGCTCGTGACGCGCGCCCGATGTCGGCGGCCCTCGCCGGGCACGAGGCCGAGGCGCAGCCGCGGAACGTCGCGGAGCTACTTGTCGGTGATGTCGACGGCATGGCTCACGAACGTCTTCTGCTGCTTCGACTCGACGCTGACCAGGATGTAGAGACCGGTGACATCTCGCGGCACCGCGACCTCCGTGGTCCAGTCCGCGGAGTGGCCGGCCGGTGTGATGGGGGCGTCTGCCAGGTGCGGGCTCACGTAGAAGCCGTAGATGATGCCGTCCGAGCCGACCACCGGCGGCGTCCCGATGTGCACGTATGTCGGGTACTCGGTGGGATTGGTCGTCTGCCAGGCGAGCTCGAGGCCATCGGCGTTCCGCTTCGCGCTCGTCAGGCTGAGCGTGCAGTTGTTGATCGCGACGATCTTCGCGTCGGCCTTCTCGATGACGCCGGTGACCGGCGCGGCGACAGGGTACTTGAGGTCCGCCGCCACCTTGTCGAGATCGACCGCCAGCTTCGCGCCGATCGCGGCGGTCGGCGAGTAGTAGTTGAACTCGCCGGTGATGTAGGAGTAGGGGATCGAGAGCTTCGAACCTGCGGCCGGGGTGGCACCCGCGCATTCGACGTAGAGGAGCTGCGTGGCCGGCTTGAGCTTCGTGCCGCCCGTGTAGCCCCGGATCTGGAAGCCCGGCGCGATCGACGTGCCTCCGGTCCCGACGAACACCGTGGCGCAGCTGGTCGACGTGCCGTCGCTGTGCGTGAGCACGGCCGGCTGATCGGCCGGCGCCTGCATCGCGCTCCACGCGCCGGTCTCGTTCCGGATGGTCACGTCGACATGGAGCGCGCCAGCCGCCGCGTCGACCTTCGTCGCAACGGCGGTCCATGCCCCCGTCGCCGCCGGCGAGGGAGAGCTGTCGTCCTCGGGCGTCACGATGTACCCGCAGCCGGCCAGCACGAGGGAACAGGCGATTGCCGGGACCAGCCTCCAGCGCGCCCTCATCGTCGGTCGTCCTTCGCTCATTGCGCACCAGCCCCGAATGCGGGGAGGATGGTGGACAGGCGCCCCGTCATGAGCCAGTAGTTGGCCGGAGCGGCCGTCCCGCCGTCGACCGCCTTCACCGTCTTCAGGACGCCCTTGTAGGACACTGCCGTGTAGTAGGTGAAGCACTGCCCGCACTGGATCTCCGTGGTCGAGTACATGTTGTCGGTGAACCAGCCAAGGTCGTTGATGCTCCCGAGCAGCGCGTCGACGTCCGCCGGCAGCGCCTGCTTCTTGACCGTCTGCGCGCCGTTGTCCCCGACGATCCGCCCATCGGGGTAGATGGCGTACAGCTCGTCAACGCAGCCCGACCCCCCATTGCGTTCGTACGCGATCACGGCACCGCCCTTGATGAGCTCGGCCGCGTGATCCTGCCGGAACGGCTTGAGGGTGCACGCGGCGGCGCCTCCCGAGGCGCCGGAGGGGTTCTGTGCCCCGACGACCTGCGCGACCACGAGGATTACAACCACCGCTGCAGCGCCGATCAGCACTCGTCGATCACGCAGCAGGCTGCGTCGCGGCCCGGCCGTCGCCGAGCGGGCCCCCGGGCTCCCGAGCCGGCCAGCAGCGAGCTGCCGGGCGTTCATCGTGGCCAGGAGGCTCTGGACGCCGATGAAGACGAGCATCAGGGCGCCGATGACGATGCTGGTCCACCACGAGCTGAGCTGGCCGTTGAACTGGATCAGGCTCTGGATCAGCGCCGTGATGAGCACCCCGAACAAGCCGCCGAGCAGGTAGCCCTCGCCACCCGTGAGCGCCATCCCGCCGATGACCACGGCCGCGATGGTCGTGAGCTCCATGCCCGTTGCATGCGTTCCATGGCCTGAACCCACGTAGATGCTGTACGCGATCCCGGCGAGCGCCGAGCAGAAGCCGCTCAGCATGTAGACCTGCACCTTGGTCCGGTCGACCCGCAGACCCATCAGGCGGGCGGATTGCTCATTGAGGCCGTTGTTGCCGCCCATTGCATAGATGGTTCGCCCGAACTTCGTGAAATGGGCGATATACATGCCGACGGCGAGCACCACGAGCGCCACGACGACGAGGATCGTGACGTAGTCACCCTTCTTGGTCACCGGGTCGGCCAGTCCGGGGATCAGGATGCGCGTCCCGGACAGCGTTCGGTAGAGCGGGTTGTAGATCCGGATCTCGCTGTCACTGATGATGTAGCAGAGCCCGCGGGCGAGCCACATGCCGGCAAGCGTGGCGATAAACGGCTGGACCCTGAGATAGGCGATGAACAGGCCCATGACGGCGCCGAACAGCACGCCCATCCCGAGCATCAGGCCGATGACGACCCACGGGTCCCAGCCATCCCTGAGGAGCGCCGCGGAGGCAACGGTGGTCAGCGCCAGCACGCCGCTGACCGACAGGTCGATCCCGCCCGAGATGATCACCAGGCCTTCGCCCACGACCAGGATGAGCAGGAAGGGGGTCGTGATGAACAGGTTGAAGAACGACTGCCCGTCGCGCATTCCCGGGAAGAAGATCGTCCCTGCAAGGAACGCGATGGCGAACAGCGCGACGGTCGCCCCGAGTGGCAGGAACTTGCGGTTGTTGGCGAGGCGCAGGCCCAACGTCTGCATCATGTGGCGGCCTGCTTCCGTCCCAGTCGCGCGACGAGCCTGCCGCCCAGGTCCTGCACCTGCCGCGAGTAGAGAATGATCACGATGATGACCATGACCGCCTTGACCGCGGTGATGGCGCTGGCTGCGACGCCGATCGCGTACATGGACGTCTGGGTGGCCTGGATCACCAGGCCACCGAGGACGCTTCCGAGCAGGGAGAAGCGGCCGCCCGTACCGAGGAGCGTCCCGCCGATCACGACCGCCAGGATTGCGTCCAGCTCGGTGTACAGGCCGATCTGGTTCGCGTCGGAGGTCCGGATGCTCGACACCGCGATCAACCCCGCGACGCCTGCGCAGAACCCGCAGAACGAGTAGGCAAAGAGCTTGATCCGCTTCTCGTTGATGCCCGCGTACAGGCTCGCGCGGAAGCTGATGCCGACCGATTCAACGAACAGGCCGATCGCGGTGCGGCGCGTCAGCAGCCAGGCACCCGCGAACAGCGCGACGACGATGAAGAGCGAGAACGGCAGGATGATGAAGCCGTTGCCGATGTACGCGAAAGCGTCATTGAAGATGATGATCTTGATGGAGTTGGTGATGAGCTGGGCGATGCCCCGACCGGCGATCATCAGGATCAGGGTCGCCACCATGGGTTGGATCCGCCCGAACGAGACAAGGACACCGTTCCACAGGCCGCAGGCCACGGCCACCACCAGGGATGCCACGATCACGACGGGAATCGGCGCGAAGCTGTAGGTCGGATCACCGACGACGGCGGTGATGTTCCCCTGGAGGTTGAGCCCGATGATCCTGGGGTCGATCAGGATGCAGGCGACGGAGGCGGCGATGGCCATGATCGCGCCGACCGAGAGATCGACTCCGCCGGTCGCAATGACGAGGGTCATCCCGATCGCGAGCACCACCGTCGGCGCGCTGTTGCGCAGGATGTCGACCAGGCTCCCGTAGAGGTGGCCGTCCTTCATCTCGAGATTGAAGAACCCCGGGACGACGATGAGATCGATCAGGAGGATGGCGGCCAGGGCGACGATCGGGACCATCAGCCGGCTGTCCCGGACTCCACCCACCCTGATGACCGAGCGCAGCGTGCTCATGACTCGCCGCCCGCGATCGCCTGCATGAGCTCCTGCTCGTCGACGTCACCGGCGAACTCGGACACCTTCGCGCGATCCCGCATGACCACGATGCGGTGGCTCGTGCGCAGGACCTCCTCCAGCTCCGACGAGATGAAGATGCACGACTTGCCTTCCTCGGCCAGCGACAGGACCAGCTTCTGGATGTCCGCCTTCGTCCCCACGTCGATGCCGCGCGTCGGTTCGTCGAGGATCAGGAGGCGCGGGTTGGTTGCCAGCCAGCGGGCCAGGATGACCTTCTGCTGATTCCCGCCGCTCAGGTTCTTGACCGGCTGATCTGCGGAAGGCGTAGCGATGTTCAGGAGCTTGATGTACCGCTCCGCGATCGCGTACTGGTCGCTCGTGCTCAGGTGCCGGAACCAGCCGCGGCTGGCCTGCATGGCCATGATGATGTTCTCCCTGACGGTCAGGTCGGCCACGATCCCTTCGGCCTTCCTGTCCTCGGGGCAGAGCGCGACCCCGCGCTCGATCGAGCCGATGGGCGAGAACTTCCGGATGGGCGCGCCAT
This sequence comes from Cellulomonas sp., assembly GCA_017882855.1. Lineage (GTDB taxonomy): Bacteria > Actinomycetota > Actinomycetes > Actinomycetales > Cellulomonadaceae > JADGOR01. The sequence continues at coordinate 9,200 of JADGOR010000056.1, forward strand.
CCATCGTCATCGAGCCGGTGGTCGGCTGGTCGATCCCGAAGAGGAGCTGCGCCATCTCCGTCCGCCCGGAACCCAGAAGGCCGGCGAACCCCACGACCTCGCCGGCGTGCAGGACGAGGTCGAACGGGGCGATCGAGCCGAAGACGCCGACTCCCTCGGCCTCGAGGAGCGACTCGGTCCCGATGTGCTGGCTGCTCTCGATCCGGTGGCGGTTGATGTCGTCGAGCTCGGTCAGGCTCCGCCCGAGCATCAGCGTGATCAGCGTCAGTCGAGGCAGGCCCGCCGTCTCGTAGACCCCCACGACGGATCCGTTGCGCAGGACGGTGACCCGGTCGCTCACCTCGTAGACCTGGTCGAGGAAATGGGTGATGAAGACGATCGCGATGCCCTCGCCGCGCAGCTTGCGCATCACGCGGAACAGCTGATCGGTCTCGTGCCCGGTCAGGCTCGAGGTCGGCTCGTCCAGCACCAGGACCTTGGCCGATGAGATGACAAGGGCTCGCGCGATGGCCGCCATCTGCTGGATGGCGATCGAGTAGGAGCCCAGGGGTTGAGTCACGTCGATCGCGATGTCCAGCCCCTGGAGTATCTCCCGGGCCTGCCGGTTCATCGTCTTCCAGTCGACGTGCCGCCGCTTCATCGGCTGCCGACCGATGAGGAGGTTCTCCGCCACGGTCAGGTTGGGGCAGAGGTTGACCTCCTGGTAGACCGTGCTGATTCCCAGCGACTGGGCATGCAGGGGGGAGCGGATGGTCACCTCGATGCCATCGAGGCGGATCGTGCCGCTTTCAGGTCGCTCGACACCGGTGAGGACCCTGATGAGTGTCGACTTGCCGGCGCCGTTCTCGCCGACCAGCGCGTGGATCTCGCCGCGGGCCAGCGAGAAGTTCACCTGCTTGAGGGCATGCACGCCAGGAAACGACTTGTCGATGTTCTCCATCACGACAATGTCGGTGGCGGGACCGGTCATGAAGAACCCCTATCCCGAGCTCAGGTCCTGGAGCGCGATGTCCCAGGCCAAGGGCGGCTGGTGGGGAGGAGAGGCGGACGGGGCCACCTCTCCTCCCGGGGTGCCGCAGGCGTGTGCAGCGGCACCCGCTCCTGATGGTGGTTAGTACTTGCGGGTTGCCAGGATCGCCTGGAGCGCGTCCTTGCCCTGGGCCGCGAAGAAGGCGCCTTCCTGCGACGGGACCCACTTCGGCAGCGACGTATCGCCATTCAACGCCTTCAGGGCGGCGTCGTAGACCTGCGGAGCGAGCAGCGGGTTGCACTCGATGTCCGCGCCCATCTCGCCGGAGATCAGGGACTTGAAGCCGTCTGCGGTCGCGTCGAAGCCGACGACCATGATGTCCTTGCCGGGGACCAGGCCGGCTTCCTTGATCGCCTGGATGGCGCCGATGGCCTCTTCGTCGTTGTGTGCGAAGACGCCCTGGATGTTCTTGGTCTTCTTGAGGAAGGCCTCCATGACGGCCTTGGACTCCGGGACGCCCCAGTTCCCGGTCTGGCTCAGGCCGAGGCTCGTCGGGTCCGGAATGCCGCAGTCGCCCATCTTCTCGCGGAAGCCCTTGGCGCGGTCGATGGCGGCCGATGCGCCGACGGCGCCGGAGATCTCGGCAACGTTGTGCTTGTCAGCGGGAAACGCCTTCAGGAGGTCGCACATCGCGGCGGCCCCTTCGTGGCCCTCGTTGATGAAGTCCGAGCCGATGTACGTGTAGTACATGCTGGGGTCGGCGTCGATGCGGCGGTCTTCGAGGACGACCACCTTGCCGGCCGCCTTGGCCTCCTTGAGAACGTCGTCATAGCCGGTCACGTCGAGCGCCGCGAGGATGATCACGTTGACCGACGGGTCCTGGTTGAACTGGTGGAACGCCGAGACCTGGTTCTCGAGCTTGTTCTGGGCGTCATAGAACTTCAGGGTGATGCCCTTCTGGGTCGCGGTCTCCTTGAAGGAGGCCGTGTTCGCGGCGCGCCAGCCACTCTCGGATCCGGTCTGGATGAAGCCGACCGTCATGTCCGCGAACGTCTTGGCGGCAGCAGCGGCGCTCGGGGCGGCGGCGCTCGGAGCGGCGGCGCTGGGGGCGGCGACGCTCGGGGCGGCGGCGCTCGGAGCGGCGGCGCTGGGGGCAGTCGTGGCGCCCGACGAACAGGCGCCGACCAATGCGGTCATCGCCAGCGCCATCGCGATCCGGGGGAGGAATCCTGTCTTCTGCATTGTCTGGTCTCCGTGTCTCTGCGTAACCCATGAGGTACCGAGAGAGCTCGCCCACGAGGAGGGCGCCCTTGCCGGACAGGCGCAGCGGGGGACGCTCACTGCGCCGCGGCGCATCAGGTGGTTCCGGATACCATCGGCACTCCTCCACGACGGCCATCTGGGCTGGGTACTCGGCGGAACGTTGGCCGCGGCGAGCACGCGTGATCGTGTTCGTCCCGGTCGCGAGGTCAGCCGAGCGGACGTGGCGCGCCGCGGGCGTCTACCTGAAAGCTGGGCGGCGTGCGTTCCGCGGGCCAGATCCGGGATCGAGACTCGTGCTTGCCGGTTTCTCGCCTCCCTGTTATCGTTCCCGTTATCGGTAACGGGACCGCTAACACCCTAGCATCACCGGATGCCAGCCGTCAAGATGATTGGTGGCATCGACACCACCGCCCGACGCCGACCGGAGCAGGCCATGGCCACGCGCAGACGAATGACGATCAAGGAGGTCGCCCGGGCCGCGGGCGTCTCGACGCAGACCGTCTCGCGCGTGCTGAACAACCGGCCGGACGTGGCGTTCGAGACGCTGGAGCGGGTTCGCCGGATCATCGCCGACACGGGCTACACGCCCAACATGCTCGCCCGAAGCTTGACCCAGGGCCGCAGCCACATCATTGGCGTCGTCGGCTACGGGCTCGACTACTTCGGACCGTCGCGAGTTCTCACGGGGATCGAAGAGCAGGCCGCCGATCTCGGATACGCGATCTCGCTCAACCTGATCCACGATCCGGAGACACGCGACGTCGATGCGCTGCTGAGCAGCCTGTTCTCGCGGCAGGTCGACGGCATCATCTGGGCGATTCCGGAGGTTGGCGAGAACCGCGTCTGGTCGCACGGCAAAGGGCCGGAGCTGCCGCTCCCGGTGGTGCTGGTCGGTGGCATGGGGGGCCAGACCTCGCTCCTGTCCATCGCGATCGACAACGCCGCAATCGGCCGCATCGCCACCGAACACCTGCTTGCCGGAGGGGCGCGCCGCGTGGGGATCATCACCGGACCGCTCAGCTGGTGGGAGGCCCGGGAGCGCAGGCTCGGGTGGCGCGGAGCCCTGGAGGCGCACGGCCTGACGGCCGACGAGCATCCAGTGGCCATCGGCGACTGGTCTCCCAACAGCGGCGAGCAGGGCCTGTACGACCTCCTGGACCAGCGGCCGGACCTCGACGCGATCTTCGCGTCAAACGACCAGATGGCGCTGGGTGTGCTCCACGCCGCGCATCGGCTCGGTCGACGAGTCCCGGAGGACCTGGCCGTAGTTGGCACCGACAACATCGCCGAGTCATCGCATTTCTGGCCATCTCTGACCACGGTCCATCAGCCATTGCGCGACGCAGGCGCCCTCGCCGTACGCGAGATCGACCAGTCGATCGCCGCAGCGCCTGGGTCGCGTCGTGTGGTCGGGACACCGCCGTCACATGCCGTCCGGCTCGAGCCTGAGCTCATCGTCCGGGATAGCAGCCGGTCCGTCGAACCCATCCTGTCGAGTTCGAATGGTCGAAGCATGGGGACCCATGACGGCAGCTACCCGGTATCGGGCAGCCTGTAGGATCGCCTTCCTGCATCGCCGTCCAGCTCCGTGCGGTGACCGCACTAGACGAGGGATGCGAGCTCGCGGATGATCGACAGGCGGCGCGAAGCGCCGGGACCTGAGCCGGTAAACCGGATAACGGCAACACGCCGGAAGGCGGGAGGATCGTCGAGTGAACCAACGACAGGTGAGCGCGGCGGAGCTGATCCGGGCTGGAGGCGCCATCCTCGGGATCGAGCTCGGCTCGACCCGCATCAAGGCGTCCCTCATCGCGCCCGACACGACGCCGCTGGCATCGGGCTCGTATGCCTGGGAGAACCAGCTCAAGGACGGCGTCTGGACGTATGCCATCGAGGACGTCTGGAAGGGCGTGGCCGCCTGCTACGCGTCGCTCGTC
>JADGOR010000057.1 GCA_017882855.1 Cellulomonas sp.
CCGAGCAGCCGCTGAGGGTCAGCATCAGAGCAGCGGCAGCCATCGCGAGGAGCGACGTCACGGTGCGCGGTGCGCGGGTGGCGCGGGCCACGGGTACTCCTTGGATCGATCGGCTCTGGCGAAGGACAGCCTAATAGGTTGCCGGGGTCCCGCCCATTCAAGCCCGTGACCTGCGCGAACGCTCTGGAGCCGGGTTTTGGGCCGCCCGGACCGTGGTACCATGGAAGGCCGCGAAAGGGGACCCGCACCTATGGCTTTTGTTGTCGGCGATACTGTCGTCTACCCGCACCACGGCGCAGCGCTGGTCGAGGAGATCAAGACGCGCACCATCCGCGGAGAGGACAAGACCTACCTCAAGCTCAAGGTCGCACAGGGTGACCTGACGATCGAGGTGCCGGCAGAGAACATCGACCTCGTCGGTGTGCGCGACGTCGTCGGGCAAGAGGGCCTGGAACGCGTTTTCGAGGTGCTACGCCAGCCGTACACCGAGGAGCCGACCAACTGGTCCCGCCGGTACAAGGCGAACCTCGAGAAGCTCGCCTCTGGTGACGTGATCAAGGTCGCCGAGGTCGTCCGGGACCTGTCCCGTCGCGACGCCGACCGCGGTCTGTCCGCGGGGGAGAAGCGGATGCTCGCCAAGGCCCGCCAGATCCTGGTCTCAGAACTCGCGCTCGCCGAGCACACCGAGGAGATCAAGGCCGAGGCCATCCTCGACGAGGTTCTCGCGTCCTGACGGCGCCCTGACCGGCCACCAGACCCGCGACCACGGCGGAACACCTCCAGCCGATGACCATCGCCGCGATCCTGACTGCTGCGGGGACCGGTTCGCGGCTCGGCAACGGGCGTCCCAAGGCCTTGGCACTGCTCGTCGGTGAGCCCCTCGTCGTGCACGCGGCGCGACGGCTCTGCGCGTCCGGCCTGGTCGATCAACTAGTCGTGACCGCACCTGCGAGCCACCATGCGAAGGTCGTCCAGGCGCTCGGTGACGCCGAGGGCATCGAGGTCCCGCTGACCGTCGTCGCCGGGGGCGAGAACCGACAGGCCTCCGTTGCCGCGGGACTCGCCGCGCTCGCTCCGGAGGTCCACATCGTTCTCGTGCACGACGCCGCACGTGCTCTCGCGTCGCCAGACCTGGTCCGTCGCGTCGTCGCTGCCGTGCTCGACGGGCACGGCGCTGTCGTGCCGGGGCTACCGGTGATCGACACGGTCAAGCAGGTGATGGCCGGCTCGGCGGGCGATCCGGGTGCGTCGTCCGCGGAGCAGGTCGTGACGACCGTGGACCGGAGCATGCTCCGCGCGATCCAGACCCCGCAGGGCTTCGCTCGAGAGCTCTTGGATCGCGCCCACCGCGCGGGTGCCGCGCGTGCCGCGACCGAGGACACCGCCGCGACCGACGACGCCGCCCTGGTCGAGGCCCTCGGCGAGCCGGTCTGGGTCGTCCCGGGCGAGGATGACGCCCTCAAGATCACCACGGCTCGGGACCTTGCGATCGCCGAGCTGCTCGCCCTCCGAGCATCGAGATGACCGACCGGTACCGGAACGGAGCAGACGGATGGTAGCGACGCCACGGATCGGGATGGGCGTGGACGTCCATTGCTTCGCTCCGGAAGGTTCGGAGCGGGTCCTGCACCTCGCGGGTCTCGCGTGGCCCGACGAGCCTGCGCTCGAGGGGCACTCGGACGCGGATGTCGCGGCGCACGCCGCCGCCGATGCGCTGCTGTCGGCGGCCGGGCTCGGGGACCTGGGTTCGGTCTTCGGGACCGATGGGCCGCTCTGGGCCGGCGCCGCCGGGACGGAGCTCCTCGCCGAGGCCGCGCGGCTGGTCCGTTCGGCGGGGTTCACGGTCGGCAACATCGCCATCACGGTCATCGCGAACCGGCCGCGGATCGGGAGCCGCCGTGGCGAGGCTCAGATCGCGCTGAGCGCGGCGTGCGGCGCTCCTGTGACGGTCTCCGGGACGACCACCGACGGTCTCGGCCTGACCGGCCGCGGTGAGGGCATCGCGGCGATGGCGACCGCGCTCATCGTCGAGACCGTCGACCCCGTGGAGTGACTCCGCCCGCTGATCGCGCGGGCGCGACGAGGCTGCGGTGCCGGTTCACCGTCTCGCGCCGGTAACCTTGCGCCCGTGACCCTTCACCTCTTCGACACCGCAGCGCGGGCGTTGCGCGAGTTCGTCCCGTTGAAGCCGGGAGAGGTCGGAATCTACGTCTGCGGTGCCACCGTTCAGGCGTCGCCGCACATCGGGCACATGCGCTCGGTCGTCGCGTTCGACGTCCTCACCCGCTGGCTCACCCGCTCCGGCCTGCGCGTGACGATGATCCGCAACGTGACCGACATCGAAGACAAGATCCTCGAGAAGGCCAAGGCCGCCGGCGAGCCGTGGTGGGCCTGGGCGATGACCCACGAGCGGGAGTTCCGGGACGCGTACGACGCCCTCGGCGTGATCCGCCCGAGCTACGAACCGCGCGCGACCGGTCACATCACCGACATGGTCGAGCTCATGCAGCAGCTCGTCGAGCGTGGCCACGCATACGTCAGCGGTGACGGCGACGTGTATTTCGACGTCCGGTCCTTCCCGGAGTACGGCGAGTTCACTCATCAGCGGCTGGAGGACCTCAGCCCGTCCGACGACGGCGAGAGCGCCGGGAAGCGCGACCCGCACGACTTCGCGCTGTGGAAGGCGAGCAAGCCCGGTGAACCGGCCACCGCCTCGTGGCCGACCCCGTTCGGCCGGGGCCGTCCCGGTTGGCACCTCGAGTGCTCCGCGATGGCGGACCGCTACCTCGGCGAAACCTTCGACATCCACGGTGGCGGTCTCGACCTGCGCTTCCCGCACCATGAGAACGAGATCGCCCAGTCCCGAGCCGCGGGACGCGGTTTCGCGCGGTACTGGCTGCACCACGGCTGGGTCACCCAGAGCGGCAAGAAGATGAGCAAGTCGCTCGGCAACTCGCTGCTCGTCTCCGCGATCCTCGAGCAGACCGATGCCGTCGTGCTCCGGTACGTGCTCACGGCGGCCCACTATCGCTCGATGATCGAGTACTCCGACGACACCCTCCGCGAGGGGCAAGCGACCTGGGAGCGGCTGAGCGGCTTCGTGGCGCGCGCCTCGGAGCGGGTCGGCGTCCCGACCAGCGCCGAGGTCGCAGTCGCCGAGCTCCCGGCGCCTTTCGTCGCGGCGATGGACGACGACCTGAATGTGCCCGCGGCGCTAGCCGTCGTGCACGAGCACGTCCGCGCCGGCAACACTGCCCTGGCGGGCGCCGATGCGACCGAGACCCGGAGCGCTCTCCTCGCCGTTCGGGCGATGCTCGACGTGCTCGGCCTCGACCCGGGAGCGATGCCGTGGGCACGCAGTGGCGCCGGCGGCCGTGCGTCGTCGGCGCTCGAGGTCCTCATCTCGGCCGAGCTCGATGCCCGGGCCGACGCTCGTGCCGCTCGCGACTTCGCCGCGGCCGACGCCATCCGCGACCGCCTGGCCGGAGCCGGCGTGCTGGTCGAGGATGCCAGTGACGGGGCGCGCTGGTCGCTCGCCTCTCAAGCGGAAGGAACCACCTGATGGCTGGCAACTCGCAGCGCCGCGGTGCGACCCGCAAGCCGGGGTCGAAGAAGGGCGCCACCGCCGGGACGGGCGGGAAGGGTCGGCGCGCGCTCGAGGGCCGCGGCCCGACGCCAAAGGCCGAGGATCGTCCGGCTCACCCTGCGGCCCGTCGCAAGGTGGCCGCCGAGCGAAAGGCCGACGCGCCGCGGATGACACGCACCTCGGCTCCGACCCGCACCTCGAGCCCGGCGCGCACCGGTGGAAGCCGCCCGGGCGCTTCCGGGGTCGAGGTCGTCGCCGGGCGCAACTCCGTCGTCGAGGCGCTTCGCGCCGGCGTTCCGGCGACCGCTGTGTACGTCGGGTATCGGATCGAGGCCGATGACAGGGTCCGGGAGATCCTGCGGGAGGCATCGAGCCGCGGCATCCCGCTGCTCGAGGTCACGAAGCCCGAGCTCGATCGGCTGACCGACGGGTCGGTGCACCAAGGTGTGGCGATCCAGGTTCCGGCTTTCAGCTACGCCCACCCGGTGGATCTGCTCGCAGTAGCCGCGCGGAGCGGCGCTCCGGCGCTCATCGTGGCCCTCGACGGCATCACGGACCCGCGCAACCTCGGCGCAGTGCTTCGATCGGCAGCGGCCTTCGGCGCGCACGGAGTTGTCGTCCCCGAACGCCGGGCCGCCGGTGTCACCGCCGCGGCGTGGAAGGTGTCCGCCGGAGCGGCAGCGCGGATGCCAGTGGCGCGCGCGACCAACCTCGTCCGGGCGCTGCAGGAGTACCGCGACGCGGGCTGCTTCGTGGTCGGTCTCGACGCGGCCGGTCCGACGCCGATCGGCGAGCTCGCTCTCGCTGATGGCCCGATCGTCATCGTGGTCGGGTCGGAGGGGAGGGGCCTCGGACGCCTCGTCCGGGAGAACTGCGACGTGATTGCCTCGATCCCGATCTCTTCCACTGTCGAGTCGCTGAATGCCGGCGTGGCGGCTGGGATCGCGCTGTACCAGGTCGCCCGGCTGCGCGAGCGCTGAGCCCTCAGTCCGTGCCGAGCACCGGCATCGCCTGGGTGTCGATGCCGAGCACCGCCTTCTCGTCGGGTCGGTGCCGCAGGACCGCGTCGATGTAGCTGGCGGTCGCCTCAGCCATCGGGACGTCGCGACTCTGCCGCTCCGACAGGAACCAGCGGTGGTCGAGGATCTCGTGGAAGATCTGGGCCGGCTCGAGCTTCCCGCGCAGGTCCCGCGGGACCGAGCGGACGGCCGGTTCGAACACGTCCGTCAGCCACTCGTGTGCGACGAACTCTTCGTCCTCCTCATCGCGGATCGGGTCGGCGTGGAACGCGTCGAGATCGTTGAGCAGGCGCCGCGCCTGGTTCTCCTGCACGTCCAGCCCGGTCAGGCGGAGCAGGCGCCGCGAGTGGTGACCGGCGTCCACGACCTTCGGCTTGATCCGGACCGTGGTTCCATCGGCATCCGCCGACATGTCGAGCTCCGCGACGTCGAAGCCCAGAGCGTTCAGCTTCTCGATCCGCGCCGCGACCCGCCACCGTTCGCCCGCGCCGAACGACTCCTCCTCGGTGAGCGCCGCCCACAGGTCCTGGTAGCGCGTGGCCAGCAGGTCGCCGATCGCCACGGTGTCCGTGTCCTCGTCGAGCAGCTCCCCGGCGACGAGATCCATCAGTTCGCCGATGATGTTCGTGCGCGCGATCTCGAGGTCGTACGCGCGCTGGCCTCTGGTGAGGCTGTCATGCAGCTCGCCCGTCTCGGCATCGACGAGATACGCGGCGAACATCTCGGCGTCGCGCCGGAACAGGGTGTTGGAGAGCGAGACGTCGCCCCAGTAGAAGCCGAGCAGGTGCAGCTGGACGAGGAGCACGGCGAGGGCGTCGATCAGCCGAGTGGCGGTGTCGGGCTGCAGGACCTGGCTGAACAGGGCGCGGTACGGCAGGGCGAACTGCAGGTGCTTGGTGATCAGGACTGCCTCGAGCGGATCCCCCTCGGGCGAGGTGCGCCCGGTGATGACGCCAACCGGTTCCACGCTCGGCACGTCCATCCGGTCCAGCGCGCGGAGCAGCTCGTACTCACGGAGCGCGACCTTCTCACCGATCTCCTTGATCGCGATCACCCGCCCCGAGAGCTTGACGAACCGCACGATGTGCCGCGAGATGCCGCGGGGCAGCGCCACGATCGTCTCGTCCGGCCACTCTTCGAGCGGGATGTGCCACGGCAGGTCGAGGAGCGCCGGGTCGGGCGCCGCGGCGACGATCTGCAAGGACTTGGCCACGCGGGGACTCCCCTGGATCGGTGTGGGGCGAACGCTACCGGTGCGCGGCGGACGGAGCCGCTCGCGAGCCGTTCCGGTGCGGTCCACAGGCCGAGGACCGTGGACGCGCCGTGGGGCGGGTCGGCTTGCGCCGGACCCGCCCCGCGGTCGTGCGGTGAACCGTGTGCTCAGGCCAGGCGGTCGCCCGTTGATGCGGAGAAGTAGTGCTGCTCACCCGGGCGGATGGTGACCCAGATCTGGTCACCCTTGTTGGGGACAGTGCGCGGGTCGATCCGCACGATGAGTTGCGCGTCGCCGGCACCAGAGTGCATGTTCTGGGCCTCGTTGTGCGCGCCGGCAAGCGAGCCGTACACGTACGCGTCGGAGCCGAGCTCCTCGACGACGCTCACGACGATCGGGAACGCACCCTCGGTCGCGCTCGACGTGACGTCGAGAGACTCGGGACGGAAGCCGATGCTCACGTGACGCTTGTCGCCGTCAGTGATGGCGCTCAGCGTCTCGCGGCTCAGCGGAAGGCTGGTCGCGCCGAGGACGGCAGCGCCGTTCTCGACCCGGAAGGTGCCGATGTTCATCGCAGGCGAGCCGATGAAGCCGCCCACGAAGATGTTCGTCGGCGTGTCATACATGTCGCGCGGGGTGCCGACCTGCTGGAGGACGCCGTCCTTGAGCACCGCGATGCGGTCACCCATGGTGAGGGCCTCGGTCTGGTCGTGCGTGACGTACACCGTCGTTACGCCGAGGCGGCGCTGCAGCGAGGCGATCTGGGTGCGGGTCTGGACGCGAAGCTTGGCGTCGAGGTTCGACAGCGGCTCGTCCATCAGGAAGACCTGGGGCTGGCGCACGATCGCGCGGCCCATCGCGACGCGCTGACGCTGACCACCGGAGAGCGCCTTGGGCTTGCGTTCCAGGTACTCGACCAGGTCGAGGATGCGGGCTGCCTCCTCCACGCGCTTGCGGATGTTGGCCTTCGGGACGCCCGCAATCTTGAGCGCGAAGCCCATGTTGTCGGCTACGGACATGTGCGGGTACAGGGCGTAGTTCTGGAAGACCATCGCGATGTCGCGGTCCTTGGGCTGCACGTTGGTGACGTCGCGGTCACCGATGAACACCCGACCGGAGTTGATGTCCTCGAGGCCGGCGAGCATGCGCAGCGAGGTCGACTTGCCGCAGCCGGAGGGGCCGACGAGGACGAGGAACTCGCCATCGCCGACGTGGAGGTCGAGCCCGTCGACAGCGGGGCGCTCGGTGCCCGGGTAGATCCGGGTTGCGTGGTCGAAAGTGACAGTTGCCATGATGAGGTAATTCCCTTCACCGGCAGGAACGTGCCGGACGATCCGTTGTGAAAGGTGCCCCGCGTGTACGCGCTGACACGGTCCTTCTGCCGGCGCGAGCCGGGTGAGTTGAACCGCCCTCTATCCTGCCACAAGTTCGGCAAGGTACCGAAGGGTCTGACAGAGCGCTTCGGGGTCCGGGACCCGGTAGCGCGCCTTGGTGCTCCCGGTGCCGACCTTGATCGCGATGTCAGCCGGTCCGAGCGCCTCGAAGGCGACCTCGTCAGTGACGTCGTCGCCGGCGAACAGGACGGTCGTCGCCCCGACGTCGTGACGGAGGAGGGTGAGCGCTGCGGCCTTGGTGGTGGCGACGACTGTCAGTTCGACGATGTCCTTGCCTCGCATCACTCCGGTCCCCAAGGACGCCGCGAGCTGCCGGGTCTCTGCGATCGCCAGCTCGGCGTCGACCACAGATGCCCGTCGGGTGTGCAGCACGTGCGCGGTCGGCTTGTGCTCGACCCAGACGCCCTCGCGGGCGCGGGCGATCACGCCGAGCGCCGCGCCGACCTTGTCCAGGAGGGCCTGCTGTACGGCGTCGAGTGTCACGGCGACCGACTCGACGCCGTCCGCCGTCACGACGCCGCGTTCGGCGCCGTGGCTCCCGACCAGGTGGGTGCCCACCGGGACCTCGGCCCGCAGGTACAGGTCCGCGAGCGCGCGCCCCGAGACGAGTGCGATCTCTACGCCGTCGCGGGTGGCGAGCGTGCGAAGTGCGGCTACCCCTGTGCGCAGGATCCTGGATCGGTCGGGGTCGTCCCGGAGCGGGCTGAGCGTCCCGTCGAAGTCGAGGGCGACCAGGAGGACCGGCCGCTTCATCCGAGCGGCGAGACCGGCCAGTGCGGTGTCCAGCGCGGTCGCGGCGGGTGAGGTGCTCATGGGTGCTCCGTCCGGGTCGGAGAGGCAGAAAGGACGGCCAAGAAGGTCTTGGCCCACTTCGCGACGTCGTTGTCCAGCACCCGACGGCGCAGCTTCTTCATTCGCCGGCGGGCCTCACGCCGGTCGAGGGTGGCGGCCTGCATGAAGGCGTCCTTCATGCCGTCGATGTCGTGCGGGTTGACCAGGAAGGCGCCGGCCAGCTCGTCGGCGGCGCCGGTGAATTCGCTCAGCACCAGAGCGCCACGCTCGTCGGACCGCGCCGCGATGTACTCCTTCGCCACCAGGTTCATGCCGTCCCTCAGTGCGGTCACCAGCATCACGTCCGCGGCCAGGTACAGCGCCGCCATCTCGTCCTGCGGGTAGTTGTGGTGCATGTAGTGGATCGCGGTCTGCCCGAGCGCACCGAACTCACCGTTGATCCGTCCGACGGTGGTCTCGACGTCTTCCCGAAGGGTCTGGTAGGTGCCGACGTTCTCCCGGCTCGGGCTGGCGACCTGGACCAAGGTGCACTCGGGCACGGTGAGACGACCCTCGGCTAGGAGCTCGCCGTACGCCTTGAGCCGATGCCGGATGCCCTTGGTGTAGTCCAGTCGATCGACGCCGAGAAGGACCACCTCCGGGTCGCCGAGCTCTTGCCGGATCTCTCGCGCCCGCAGCTGCACCGCCGGCGTCCGGGCCAGAGCGTCGAAGGAGGCCGAGTCGATGGAGATCGGGAACGCCGCGGCCCGGACGTGCCGGCTGACCCGGCCGTGCCCGTTCGTGAGCGTGATGATCGATCCCCGAGTCGTCGCGCCGAGCAGGCGCCGCACCGCGCGGACGAAGTTCGAGGCGTCGCCGGCCCGCTGGAAGCCGATCAGGTCCGCCCCGAGGAGGCCCTGGATCACCTGCCGGCGCCACGGTAGCTGCGAGAAGATCTCGAGCGACGGAAATGGGATGTGGTTGAAGAACCCGATCCGGACGTCGGGACGGAGCTCACGCAGCATCGCCGGGACGAGCTGGAGCTGGTAGTCGTGCACCCAGACCGTGGCACCCGGCGCGGCCTGCTCGGCAGCGGCCTCGGCGAACCGCAGATTGACCCGCCGGTACGCGTCCCACCACGGTCGGTGGTACTCGGGCCGCGCGATCACGTCGTGATACAGCGGCCAGAGGGTGGCGTTCGAGAACCCCTCGTAGTGGGCTTCGACCTCCGCGGCGCTGAGCGCGACCGGTACCAGCCACATGTTGTCGACCTCGAACGGGGGGACGTCGAGGTCGGGCGCTCCCGACCATCCGACCCAGGCACCGTCGACGTTCCGCATCACCGACTCGAGCGCTGTGACGAGGCCCCCGGGGGCGCGCTGCCAGTCGATCGAGCCGTGCGCATCGACGTGGGGGTCCACCGGCAGTCGATTTGCGACCATCACGAGGTCGTACCTGCCAGCATGCACCGAGATCAGCCCCTTGAAGTCGCGCCAAGGCTATCGGTCGGGGCGATGCCTCGCGCGATTGACCCGACGCGTGATCCGGTTGGGCACTAGCGTGCTGATATGGAACGTATCGGACTTGACGTCGGCGACGAGCTCGGCGGTTACCGGATCTTGGCACCACTCGGCTCGGGCGGCATGGGGACCGTGTACCGGGCCCAGGACGCCGCTGGGAACCCGGTTGCGCTCAAGTTGCTGCGAACTCTGCCGGGTGGTGACACGGACGCGCGAGCACGGTTGGCTCGCGAGGTCGCGGCGCTGCAACGGATGCGGCATCCGGGAGTTGTGCGGGTGTGGGACGCAGAGCTCGACTCGAGCGAGGCCTTCGTCGTCACGGAGCTAGTCGACGGGCCGGATCTCGAAGAGTTCGTGCGCGACCATGGACCGCTCGATCGAAAGCACCTCGCCGAGCTCGCCGCTGCGCTCTACGACGCGCTGGCGGCGGTGCACGCGGCCGACGTCGTGCACCGCGACGTGAAACCGGCGAACGTGCTCATCACGAGCAACGGGCCGGTGCTCATCGACTTCGGGATCGCTCAGGCGGGGGATGACGCCCGGCTGACTCAGGTCGGTCTGGTCGCCGGCACTCCCGGGTACCTCGCGCCCGAGCTGCTCGACGGAGCGGATCCGTCCGCGGCGAGCGACTGGTGGGGCTGGGCGGCCGTTCTCGCCTTTGCCGGGACCGGTCGGCCGCCGTTCGGCTCAGGCTCGACGCCCGCGGTCCTCGCCCGGGTGCGCTCGGGTCTGGTGCAGCTCGGGGGACTGCCCCGAGCGAGCGCCGTGGCCCTCCGCGCGGCACTTGCCGCCGATCCGGCCTACCGGGCTGCACCGCAAGAGCTGCTCGATGCCTTGCGGGTGCAGGGGGAGTCGCGCGACGAGCCCGTCGAGCTGGAGACGGGTACCGACAACGAGGCGCCGGACGAAGCTGCGCTCATCGCGGCGGCACTGGCGAGCGGCGCGGCAACCCCGGCGGAGGCACTCCGGTTCGCGTCCGTGATGCCCGCGCCGACGGCGGTGCTGGGTGAGCCGACGGCGGTGCTGGGTGAGCCGACGGCGGTGGCCGCCGAGCCGACCAAGCTGCTCCCCGGCGGCACCGAGGCGCCCGGCACGCCCGACGGCGAGACCGAGCCGGGGTCCGACCTTGAGTCCCCGGCGGTCGAGCCGCCGACGGGCGAGGAGGAGCTCGCCGACGAGGCGTACGAGCCACCCGTGTCGCGGCACCGGTTCGGCTCCTTGCTCGCGCTGCTGCTCGCCGTCTGCGCCGGGGCTGCGCTACGTCCCGGCTGGGCGGCCATGGCGGTCGTCGCGGGTCTGCTCGTGTTCCGAACCGTCGGATCCAACGTCGCGGCGCTGCACGCACGGCGGTCCGCGCGTGGAGAGCAGTCGGCCGATCGGCTCCGGGCCGTGCTCGCGTCGCCCTGGCACTTCCTGCGAGCGGTCGTGGGGCTGTTGCCGTCGATCATCGTGGGAGCAAGCGTCGCGATCGTCGTCGGGGGCGTCGGATGGTGGGCACTGGCCGCGGATCGCGTGGTGATCCCAGCCGTGCAGAGCGCGAACGGCACTGCGCCGGGCGGGGCGAACGAGCCGTGGGTCTACTCGGTGCTGGTCGCCCTCGCGCTGGCCGCCGGCGTGCTCGCGTCGTGGTTCGGCCCGGCGAGCGCTCGGACCCGCCTCGGCGCCCGTTGGACTCTCGGCGCGATCGCACCGGGACGTGCGGGAGCCCTCGTCTTCGTGCTCGTGTGCCTGGCTCTCGCCGCGGTCGCCGCGGTTCTCGTGCTGTGGGGACACCAGCTGGTGTGGTGGCCGATCCCCGGGGCTCCGACGATTCACTGACCGGGCCGACTGCGACGCCGAGATTGACGCCGCGTTGTGTCCCGCCCGGCCCGGCCCGCGACGTAGGCTGGCGCCATGCTGGACGAGACGACGATCAGTGCGGAGCGGCGCTCGGGTAGTGCGTCCCTCGCCTCCAGGTTCGGGCCGGTCCAGCCCGTGGTCACCACGGTGGTACGGGTGGCGCTCGGCTGTGTGCTGGTGTACTCGGGATACGCGAAGCTGATCGACCTGCCGGCCAGCGTGCGCGCGACCCGGGCGTACCAGCTGCTGCCGGAGAGCCTCGTCCCGCTCGTCGGGAACGGTCTGCCGATGTTCGAGCTGATCCTCGGCGTGCTTCTGATCGCGGGCTTGCTGACTCGCGCCGCGGCCGGGCTCACCCTGCTGCTCATGCTGGCCTTCGAGGTCGGCATCGCCTCGGCCTGGGCGCGAGGGCTGGCGATCGACTGTGGTTGCTTCGGCGGCGGTGGCAACATCGATCCGAGCAAGACGACGTACGTCATCGAGATTCTTCGTGACCTCGGCTTCATCCTGCTCGCCGCATTCATCGTTCGGTGGCCGAGGTCCCGGTTCTCGCTCGACCGCGCCGTCGGCCTCGACACGCAGCCGCGCTGAACGTCCCGTCCATCCGAGATCCGCGATAGAGGAGCACGTCACGATGCCGACGAACGACCCGAAGCCGACCAAGGCCGACCGCCGCGACGCCGCACGCGCCAAGGCCCAGGCCCTCCGTGAGGAGCAGCTCAAGCGCGAGCAGCGTCGGCGTGTGTACCTGGTGTCCGGGGCGGTGGCCATCCTTGCCGCGATCGCGATCGTGGTCGTCGTGGTCATCGGGAACTCGGGCAAGCCTGCTCTGTCGAAGGTCGCTGCGCCGGCCGGCGTGACCGCCAACGCGGGTATCCCGATCGGCCCCGACGGCGTCGCCGGCAAGGCGATCCCGGCCGGCGTGGTCGTCGTGGACCTCTACACGGACTTCATGTGCCCGGTCTGCGGTGCGTTCGAGCAGCAGAACGGCGCGGACCTGGACGCGCTGAGCAAGGCTGGGACCGCGACGATCGTGTACCACCCGATCTCGATCCTGGACGGTGCGTCGAACGGGACCAACTACTCGACGCGGGCCGCACAGGCCGCCGCGGTCGTGGCCGACCAGGATCCCGCGCTCTACCTCGCGTTCGACGAGGCGCTGTTCGCGAACCAGCCGAAAGAGAACACCAGTGGACTGACGAACGGGCAGATCGAGCAGATCGCGCAGGGCGTCGGCGTTCCGAGCTCGGTCACGGCGACGTTCGCCGACGGGAAGTTCGTCGACTGGGTGACTGCCGCGACCGAAGATGCGTCGAAGAACGGCGTCGGTGGCACTCCTACCGTCAAGATCAACGGGAAGGTCTTCGGCGGGAACTGGCAGACTGCCGGTGAGCTCAAGGCCGCCATCGTCGCCGCGGGTGGATCGGCCAGCGGGGCCGCCAGTTCGACTCCGTCAGCCAGTTCGACGCCGAGCCCGTCGGCGAGCTGACCCGCTCCCGTTCGGCAGTCCCACCTTTCGAGTGGAGTGTTCTGGCACGCGCGCACGGCGCGCCGGTGCCAGAACACTCCACTCGGCGTATCTCTGGTCTCCGCGCGGCGGGTATCGTGGTGCGCCGCTGTGCGCACCGGCGCGCAGCCGACGCTGGCATGGCGCAACTGGTAGCGCACCCGACTTGTAATCGGGCGGTTGCGGGTTCGAGTCCCGCTGCCAGCTCGTCGAAGCCCGACCTGTGGCAGGCGGTCCGAGGTGGTCCTTTCGGCGCCGAGGATGTCGAGGAATGGTTGGCGGATCCCGCGTCATGATCTGCGCTGGGTGCGCTCTCAACCGGTGTTGGGGTGTGCTGTGTGTACACTCCGGCTCGACGGTCACCCACTGCGCAACCCTGCGCACCGTCTGGAGAGCATTCAGAGAGGTATCGCCATGGCTACCAACGCCCCTGCCACCAAGAAGTCCCACAAGGGCCGCAAGTCTGCGGCAATCGCGCTCGCCGTCGTCGGCGTCGCGGG
>JADGOR010000122.1 GCA_017882855.1 Cellulomonas sp.
CATCGTCATCGCGGGGTCGTTGCTCGCGACGCTGCCGCTGATCCTGCTGCTGTTCGTCGCCGGCAAGCAGATCGTCAAGGGCATCATGGAGGGCGCGCTGAAGACCTGAGCCCGCTGTTGCCACGAAGATCGAACGGCGGTGGGCCGGGGCCATTGAGCCCCGGCCCACCGCCGTCTCTCCAGAGGCGCTCCAAGTGGCGCGGTTGACGATCCCAGTGGCCCCCTTTGCGCGCGTCCTTTGGGCTGGCGGACCCTGCCGGCCCTTGGGAGAGCGGCAGGGGCTGGGCACGCGCCCGCGGCAGGGGCTGGGCACGCGCCTGCGGGAGCGATCCCGTTACGGAATCGTGACCTAAGGTCGGGCAAGGGGGGCCAATACTGGTTGTGTACTCCCGGCGCACCATTTATGTTGAGGCGCGCAACAAGGTGCGAGCGAAGGAGCTCGCCGGCCGGACGACCGCGATGGAGCGGCGTCCAGGGAAGGACGCGAGATGCGCCAGACGGTCCTCTTTGCAGCGACCGCGTTGACGGCATCGTCGCTGATCGTCGCCGGGTGCAGCTTGAGCAGCACGGGGGGAAGCAACAAGGCGGCGAGCAAGGCCAAGATCGGCGTCATCCTCCCGGACAGCAAGTCTTCGGCCCGCTGGGAGACGGCAGACCGGAAGTACCTCGAGGCGGCCTTCAAGGCGGCCGGAGTCGGGTACGACATCCAGAACGCGCAGGGTGATACCACCCAGTTCCAGACGATCGCGGACCAGATGCTGACGAGTGGCGTCAACGTCCTGGTGATCGCCAACCTCGACTCGGGCTCCGGCAAGGCCGTGCTGGACAAGGCCAAGGCTCAGGGCGTCCCGACCATCGACTACGACCGCTTGACCCTCGGCGGCTCGGCCTCCTACTACGTGTCGTTCGACAACGTCGAGGTCGGTCGCCTGCAGGGCACCGGCCTGATCAAGTGCCTCACGGACGCCGGAAGGACCAAGGCGAACATCACGTTGCTGGACGGCTCGCCGACCGACAACAACGCAACTCTGTTCAAGCAGGGCGCGGAGGAGATGCTCAAGCCGAAGATCGACGCCGGTGACTACACCGTGGTGGGCGACCAGGCCGTGGCCGGGTGGGACAACCAGGTCGGTGGCACGATCTTCGAGCAGATGTACACCGCGGCCGGCGGAAAGGTTGACGGCGTCCTCGCCGCGAACGACGGTCTCGGAAACGCCGCGATCGCGATCCTGAAGAAGAACAAGGTCAACGGACAGGTGCCGGTGACCGGCCAGGACGCGACTGACCAGGGCCTGCAGAACGTGCTCGCGGGCGACCAGTGCATGACGGTCTACAAGGCCGTCAAGAAGGAGGCCGATAGCGCCGCGGCTCTGGCCATCGCTCTCGCCAAGGGTGAGACGCCCACGGTCAGCGGCTCGGTCAAGGACACGCAGACCTCTCGGGACGTTCCCGCGCAGCTGCTCACGCCGGTGGCCATCTACTTCGACAACGTCAAGGATGTCGTTGCCGACGGTTACACCACGGCGTCGGCCATCTGCAGCGCTGGGCTATCGGCGGCCTGCACCAAGGCGGGCGTCAAGTAGCGCCGAGACTCGAGGACAACGTCAATCTGCCATATCCCGCTGCGGTCGGGCGGCCGCCAGGCCGTCCGACCGCAGCACCCCTGATCACGGAGTTCAAGGATGACCCAGACAGTCGAGCATGTCGCGCGCGAGGTGCCCACGGGGCCGGCGATCCTCGAGGTGCGCAACGGTGGCAAGAGCTTCGGCGCCGTGCACGTACTCCGCGGCGTCGCGTTCGAGGCTCGCGCGGGCGAGGTGACAGCGCTCGTCGGGGACAACGGTGCCGGCAAGTCCACCCTGATCAAGTGCATCGCGGGGATCTACCCCTTCGACTCGGGTGAGCTCTATCTCGACGGCGAACGGGTCACCATCACGGACCCGGCACATGCCAACAGTCTCGGAATCGAGGTCGTCTACCAGGACCTGGCCTTGTGCGACAACATGGATGTCGTCCACAACCTCTTCCTCGGCCGCGAGCTCCGCAAGCACGGCTTCCTCGACGAGGGGGCGATGGAGCGCCGGACCGCGGAGGTCCTCGCCTCGCTGTCCGTGCGCAGCGTGAGGTCGATCCGCCAGCATGCCTCGAGCCTGTCGGGCGGGCAACGGCAGACGGTGGCCATCGCGCGGGCGGTGCTCTGGAACTCGAAGGTCCTGATTCTCGATGAGCCGACGGCGGCGCTCGGCGTCGCCCAGACCGAGCAGGTGCTCAACCTGGTGCGCCGGCTGGCCGACAAGGGACTCGCCGTCGTCCTGATCTCGCACAACATGAACGAGGTGTTCGAGGTGGCAGACAGTATCGCGGTCTTGTACCTCGGCCAGATGGCAGGCCAGATCCGTGCTGCGGACAGCAACCGCGGTGAGGTCGTGGAGCTCATCACGACCGGCACCCGCGGTGCGGGCGGAGTGAACCTCAACGGTCGCGCAACCGTGGGATCG
This sequence comes from Cellulomonas sp., assembly GCA_017882855.1. GTDB lineage: Bacteria > Actinomycetota > Actinomycetes > Actinomycetales > Cellulomonadaceae > JADGOR01. Next base: position 2,499 of record JADGOR010000122.1, read on the forward strand.
GCAACAACGAGTAACGACGGGAGCAAGGCATGAGCAACGTGACCACCACCCCGCCGGTCACCGATCCGCGCTCTTCGGGAGGGGCGCAACTGACGCCGACGCGCGGCGGTTTGAAGGACGCGTTCCGCCCGCTGTCCGAGTACTTCCACGCCTACGTCAGCCGGATGCGCGGCGGTGACATGGGCGCGCTTCCAGCGGTCATGGGCCTGCTCGTGCTGAGCGCGATCTTCACCGTCGCGAGACCCAGTGCCTTCTCGAGCGCGCTCAACCTGGCGAACCTGTTCCAGCAGGGTGCCGTGGTCGTCACGATCGCGATGGGACTGGTCTTCGTACTGCTCCTCGGCGAGATCGACCTGTCGGCCGGCTTTGCCTCAGGGGTGTGCGGCTCGGTGATGGCGGTTCTGCTGACGCACGCCGGGGCACCGTGGTTCGTCGCCGTGGCCGCGGCGATCGCAACCGGAGTGCTCATCGGCTTGCTCATCGGCACCCTCGTCGCCAGGATCGGGATCCCGTCGTTCGTGGTGACCCTGGGTGCCTTCCTCGCGTTCCAGGGCGTCGTGCTGCTCATCATCGGCGGCGGCGGCAACATCTCGATCACGAGCCCGGTCATCATCGCGATCCAGAACAAGAACGTCCCGCCGCTGCTCGGCTGGATCCTCACGGTCATCGCCGTCGCGACGTACTCGATCGGGACGATGGTGAACTGGGCGGTTCGTCGCCGCGATGGCCTCGCGACCAAACCCCTGGTGGTCGCCCTGCTCAAGCCCATCGCGGTCACAGTCGTCACGCTCGCGGTGGTGTTCGTGCTCAATCTCGAGCGGAGCCTCAACGTGCGGATCACCTCGTTGCGCGGGGTGCCGATCGTGGTGCCGCTCATCGTTCTGATCGCCATGGTCCTCGGCTTCGTGCTCCGCCGGACGGCGTTCGGCCGTCACGTCTACGCGGTCGGCGGCAACGCCGAGGCAGCGCGGCGGGCAGGCATCAACGTCGCGCGGATCCGGATCGCCTGCTTCGTTCTCTGCTCCGGCCTCGCGGCCGTCGCCGGTATCTTCGCGGCCTCGCGGGCCACCTCGGTCGACCCGAACGCCGGCGGGCAGAACATCTTGCTCTACGCGGTGGGCGCGGCCGTCATCGGCGGAACCAGCCTCTTCGGCGGCAAGGGAAGGATCGTCGACGCGCTCATCGGTGGTGCGGTGGTCGCGGTCATCGACAACGGGATGGGTCTCCTGGGCTACTCCGCGGGGGTGAAGTACCTGGTCACAGGTGCGGTGCTCATTCTTGCGGCGGGTGTCGACGCCCTTTCGCGGCGCCGCTCGGTAGCCTCAGGCGGGGCGTGACCCCGAGTCACGCGCAGAGAGGTTCGTCGTGAGGCTTGAAACTGGCGCAGTGCGCAGGAGGTCGGAACCGGCCAGCCAGGAAGCGGTCCGCCGGCAGAACGTCGCTTCGCTGCTGCGCCTTCTGCACGAGCGCGGCCCGTTGACGCGATCCGAGCTCACGGCGGCCACTGGTCTCAACCGGAGCACGACGGGCGCTCTGACGACCGAGCTCGCGGCGCTCGGCCTGGTTCGTGAGGGGTCGGGAGGCATCCGGCCCGGAGTCATGGAGGTGCGGGGCAAGGGGCGCCCGTCGCTCGTCGTCGAGCCCGTCGTCGGCCGGGTCCAGGCTCTCGTCTTCGACGTGACGACTACCGGCGTGAACGCCGCGGCCGTCGGCTTGGGCGCTTTCGTCCTCCAGATCCGGCGCAGGCTCTTCGACCGCGACCCGCAGGACGTCGACGGGGTCGTCGAGACGATCGTGGGCCTCGCGGAGTTCATGCTCGAGCGGATGAAGCAACCGGCGAGCTGCCTCGCCCTCGTGGTCTCCGTCCCTGGGAGTGTGCGGCAACCCGACGGTCTGGTCCGGCGGGCGCCGTTCCTGGGGTGGAGCGAGGTACCGCTCGCTCGGCTGGTGGCCGACGCGATGGCCGCCCGCAGCGGTCTGACGGCCCCGGTGCTGATCGGCAACGACGGAGACCTCGGCGCGATCGGCGAGCATCTCCGTGGGGCCGCTCGCCACCACGACGAGGTGCTCTACGTGCGCGGCGAGACCGGCGTGGCGGGAGGCATCATCGTTGACGGCGAGCTTCTCAGGGGGCGTGGTGGCTATGCCGGTGAGGTCGGGCACCTCGTGGTCGACCCCGGCGGCCCGTTGTGCCGTTGCGGTGCGCGCGGCTGTTGGGAGGCGCTCGTCGGGAACGTGGCCATCATCCGCGCCGTCGGACGCGACCCGGGGATCTCCGACATCGACGACGTCCTGGCCGACGTCGCGGCCGGCCACCGCAGGGCGCTGGCAGGGGTGCGTCGGATCGGCGAGTGCGGC
>JADGOR010000058.1 GCA_017882855.1 Cellulomonas sp.
CCCGAAGTCCGGTGGCGGCTACGACCCGCTGACCCAGGCGCCGGCCCCGATCACGCTGGAGCAGCGACGCGAGGCCGGCGTGGACGCCAAGCCGAAGGCAGTCACCGAGCCGCCAGCAGTCTGAGCCGGTCCGTCGCGGCGTGTCACCAGCGCGTCGGCGGCTCGATCTGGCCGGACAGGCCGAGGTGCGGTTGATGCTCCGGCTCGGCGTCCGGATCGGCGAGTGGCTCGGGCCGGGTCGCCCGTGCGCGTCGCCACAGCCATCGCACGATGACGACCGAGAGCGCGACGTCACCGACGAGCACGACCCAGAGCACCATCCCGAGCGGCCGCAAGGCCTCGGCTGCCCGCATCATCAGGAAGACGAGTCCGGCAGCGATCGCGACCGCGGCGACCGTCGCGACGATCGCGACCCACCGGTGGTTGAGGTGGCTGCGCCACGCGTCCTCGTGGGCGCGCCGCTCGACCTCAGTGGGTGATGGAGAAGCGTTCATGCAGCGCCTTGAATCGTCGTGGTGCCCACCAGTTCGCGCGACCCAGGACGGTCATCGTGGCGGGAACGAGCAGCAGGCGCACGATGGTTGCGTCGACGACCACGACGACCGCCAAGGCGAAGCCGACCTCCTTGATCACGAGCAGCTTGCCGAAGATGAAGCCGCCGAAGACGACGACCATGATCGCCGCGGCTGACGTGATGATCCGCCCGGACCGCTGCAGGCCCAGTCGGACCGCCTCGTTGTTGGGCTTGCCGCTGTCGTGGAACTCCTTGATCCGGGACAGCAGGAATACCTCGTAGTCCATCGCGAGGCCGAAGCCGAACGCGAGCACGAGCGCGACGACGTAGGTCTCGATGCCGCCGGTCGAGGTGTACCCGAGCAGGCGCTGGAAATGGCCATCTTGGAATACCCAGACCAGCACCCCGAGCGACGCGGCCAGGGACAAGGAGTTCAGCACGAGTGCCTCGAGCGGCACGACCACCGAGCCTGTCATGAGGAACAGCAGGACGAAGGTGGCCAGGACCACGATGGCGAGAGCGGCCGGTGCGCGACTCCGCACCGAAGCCACGAAGTCGATCTGGTTCGCGGCCTGACCGGCGACCCAGGTGCGGAACGGCGGATGCATCGCACGGAGACCCGTCACGACGTCCTGGGCGACATTTCCGCCCGCGTCGCGGGTCGCCGCACGCACGCCGACGACGACGTACGGCCCGCTCGTGCTGGGCGGATCCACCGAAGCCACGCCCGGCACCGAAGAGAGCGAGAGCACCCACGCCGCCGCAGAGTCGAGAGTGGTCTCGCCGATGACCCAGACCGTGGGTCTCGACGAGGCCGGGTACTCGTCCGCGAGGAGGGTGAAGAACTCCCGCTGGGTGTCAGCGGCCGGGAGCAGCTGGATACCCGAGTTGCGGAACTGCAGGCCCAACAGGGGCGACGCGAGAGCCGTGAGCAGCCCGAGGGTGCCGACGATCACCCACCACGGGTGGCGCTGCACCCCACCGGCCAGGCGAGAGAACGCTCCTTCTTCCGAGCGGACGTCGGCGGTCTGGGCGAGCACCTTCCGCAGGCCGGGGAGGTGTGCCGCGAGCCCGGGCCGGGCGAGGCGGCGTCCGCCGAGCACGAGCGCCGCTGGGACGAGCGTGAGAGCCGTCAGCAGGGCGATCAGCACGATCGACACCCCGGCGACGCCGAAGGCGCGCAGGATCGACGGCCGGAAGACGGTCAGGCCGGCAACCGCGATCGCCACCGTGAGAGCGGAGAAGGTGACCGTGCGTCCGGCCGTCTTGATCGTGGCGATGAGGGCCTGCACGACCGCCCCGTCGCCGCGCCGCCGTCGGACCGATCGTCCCTCGTCGGACGTCAACAGGCGGTGCAGCTCTTCCCGGTACCGCGAGACGATCAGGAGCCCGTAGTCGATCGAGAGCCCGAGACCCAAGAGGGTGATCACGTTGACCACGCTCGAGTCGAGGTCGATGACGTGCGCGAAACCGTAGAGCAGGCCGAGACCGCTCGCGATCGAGGCGAGGGCGCCCAACATGGGCATGCTCGCCGCGAGGAAACCGCCGAAGACGAGCACCATCACGACGAGTGCGATCGGCAGCGCGATCGCCTCTCCCGTTCTCAGGTCGCGCTCGATCTGCCCGGTGATGGCTGACACGATCAGCGAGGTTCCGCCGACGATGCCGGTGGCGCCCGGCTTGAGGCCCGAGATGTCATCGCGCAGGGTGTCCAGCCTCGACTCGACCTTGGCCAGTCCGGCACTCTCGACAGTCGGCGACAGCCCGGTCTTGAGGTACACGACGACGAGGAAGCCCTGGCCGTCCTTGGCCAGCAGCGGCGCCGCCAGCGGACTCGCGATCCCACCCGGCAGGGCAAGCGGATCGATGACGGAGTCCACGCCGTCGATCCCGGCGAGGTCGGTGCGCGCCTTCTGGAGCAGGACGTCGAGACCCTTGGCGTCAGGTGCGATGCCTTGCGCCGCGAGGGTGAGGGAGGCGCCCTGCTCGTCGGCCGCGAGCAGCTTCTGGGCTTGATCGCTCTCGGTGCCCGCGACGCGTGGCTCCCCGGTGGAGAGCAGGTCGAAGAGGCTCGTGCCACCGAGACCGACGGTGGACACCGTGAACCCGCCGACCGCGATGACGAGCCAGACGGTGATGATCAGCTTGGGGTGACGTGAGATGAGCCGGCCCAGGTGTTCGAACACCGGCCCAATATCGCAGGTTTGGCGCCTCCTTGACGGGCATTGCCGATGCCGTCGGCCGAGCCTGGGTGCGTAGGCTCGCGGCATGGACCTCTTCGACGCGTGGGGCACCGGACCGCAAGGTCTGCCCGAGGTGCGCGCCGGCGCGCCGCTGGCCGTCCGGATGCGTCCCCGGACGCTCGAGGAAGTTCTCGGCCAGCAGCACCTGCTCGAGCCAGGGTCGCCGCTGCGCCGTCTGCTGGCCCCGGTGAGCGGCGAACCCGGACCGGCTGCGCCGTCGTCGGTCGTGCTGTGGGGACCACCCGGCACCGGCAAGACGACGCTCGCCTATCTGATCGCCCTCACCTCAGGGCGGCGGTTCGTCGAGCTGTCCGCGGCCACGGCGGGAGTCAAGGAGGTGCGCGAGGTGATCGAGGACGCGCGCCGACGTCTTGCCACCGGGGGAGCCGAGACGGTCCTGTTCGTGGATGAGGTGCACCGGTTCTCCAAGTCGCAGCAGGACGTGCTGCTGCCGAGCGTCGAGAACCGCTGGTTGACCCTGGTGGCGGCGACCACGGAGAACCCGAGCTTCTCGGTCAACGCGCCGCTGTTGTCGCGCTCGCTGCTGCTCACCCTGCACCCGCTCGCCGACGACGACGTCCGCGCCCTCGTGGCGCGCGCGGCCGCCGACGATCGGGGGTTCGGCGGAACGATCGTTCTCACCGACGGGGCCATGGATCGACTGGTCCGGCTCGCCGGCGCGGACGCGCGCAAGGCGCTCACGATCCTCGAGGCGGCGGTCGGGGCGCTGCTCGAGGGACGGGAGGTCGCCCCGACGTCGTCGGATCCCGGGGTTGTCGAGGTCCAGACGGTCGAACGAGCCATCGACGTGGCGGCCGTCCAGTATGACCGGGCCGGAGACCAGCACTACGACGTCGCGAGCGCCTTCATCAAGTCGATGCGCGGCTCGGACGTCGACGCCGCCCTGCACTACCTGGCTCGGATGATCGCCGCCGGGGAGGACCCACGTTTCATCGCGCGGCGGATCGTGATCGCCGCCGCCGAGGATGTCGGCATGGCGGACCCGACGGCGCTGCAGACCGCGGTCGCGGCGGCGCAAGCCGTGGCGTTCATCGGGATGCCGGAGGCTCGGATCATCCTGGCCGAGGCGGTCGTGCACCTGTCGACGGCGCCGAAGTCCAACGCTTCCTACCTCGCGATCGACGCGGCCCTGGCTGACGTGCGAGCGGGTCGCAGCGGTCCGGTGCCGGCCAGCCTGCGCGATGCGCACTACGCGGGCGCGGAGCGGATCGGGCACGGGCAGGGCTACCGCTACGCGCACGACGAGCCGCACGGCATAGCGACCCAGCAGTACCTGCCCGACGAGCTTGTCGGAGCTCGCTACTACCTTCCGACCGACCATGGCCACGAGCGCGAGGTGGCGGCGCGTCTCGACCGCATCCGGCAGATCCTGGGCGGCGACTGAGCTTCGCGGGCCCCGCCCCGCCGTCGTGCCCGGGCAACGATCGGAATCTGCGCGGAGAGCGGACAGATCCCGACCAGAGGTCGAAGTCCGGGGGTGGGGCACCTCCGATTCCGGCCGCACGAGCCCGCTGCGGTAGACTCCTTCGGTTGCCCGGTGACGGGCGACAGGTCGCTGCTAGGCGGTGACCACCCTGGGGACCTCAGCCGCACCACGAAGGTCGGTCCCACACCCGCCGGAGAACCCTCCGCCGCGGGATGTGCCACAACGACAGGAAGATCGAACAACGGTGTCCTCTGTTACCCGCTCCCGCCGCCAGGTGCGCCTCTCGCGCGCTCTGGGGCTCGCGCTGACCCCGAAGGCAGTCAAGCACTTCGAGAAGCGTCCCTATCCGCCCGGTGAGCACGGCCGCGCCCGTCGCCGCACCGAGTCCGACTACGCCGTGCGGTTGCGTGAGAAGCAGCGGCTTCGCGCACAGTACGGCCTCCGTGAGAAGCAGATGGCGCGCGCGTTCGCCTCGGCCCGCAAGGAACCCGGTCTGACCGGTGAGGCTCTGGTCGAGCTGCTCGAGATGCGTCTTGACGCGCTCGTGCTGCGATCCGGCTTCGCGCGGACCATCCTGCAGGCCCGCCAGGCCGTGGTGCACCGCCACGTCCTCGTCGACGGCAAGATCGTGGACCGTCCCTCGTTCGAGGTGAAGCCGGGGCAGACGATCCAGATCAAGCCGAAGAGCCAGGCGATGACGCCGTTCCAGGTCGCTGCCGCCGGCGCCCACCGCGACGTCCTGCCGCAGTTGCCGGAGTACCTGGAGGTCAGCCTCGAGAAGCTGCATGCACAACTGGTTCGTCGGCCCAAGCGGTCCGAGGTCCCGGTGACCTGCGAGGTCCAGCTCGTCGTCGAGTACTACGCCCGCTGATCCTGGGCGCTGGTTCTCGCTTCGACGACGTTCGCGAACGCCCCGCAGCGGCTCATGCCGTGGGCGGGGCGTTCGTGCGTGACATAGGGTCGGTTAGGCGTCGCGGCCATCGAGGTCGCGGTCGAGCACTGGAAGGGTCCAGAGATGTCTGTGAGTGACGTGGCCGGCCTGATCGCCGCCATCGCGTTCGTTGCGCTCGTCGGCTTCCTTGCCGTCCCGATGATCAAGCTCGGTCGTGTTCTCGACGAGACCAAGACCTCGATCCGGACCCTGACCGACCATTCGGTGCCCCTGCTCAGTGAGACCGCCAAGACCATCGCGTCCACGAACGTGCAGCTGGGGAAGGTCGACACGATCACGTCGTCGGCCGCGCAGGTGAGCGAGAACGTCGCCGCGCTCACATCGTTGTTCGCGGCGACCGTCGGCTCTCCGCTGGTGAAGGTCGCCGCATTCTCGTACGGGGTGCGCAGCGCCTTCGGCCGGCGGTCGGCCAAGAAGGCACGATGATGCGCCGGCTGTTCTGGCTGGGCGTCGGGGCCGCGGCGGCTGTCGTGGTCGCGCGCAAGCTGGCGGCGACGAAGCAGAAGTACTCGCCGACAGGCCTCCTCGGCCAGGCGAGCTCTCTCGCTGACAAGGTCGGTGCCGCGATCCGTGAGATCGGCGCCGACATCCGGGAGGGGATGTCCGAACGCGAGCACGAGTTGACGGAAGCCCTGCTCGGCGAGTCGAGAGCGCCGGCCGCGGCCCGAGGTTCGCGTGGCGTGCTGGACGACGTCGACGAGCCCGAGTACGAGTTCTGAGCCCCGCCCGGGCGCCTCGGCGCCCTCCGTACCCCATCACACCTGCACCCATCGCACACCGAGGACGACATGCGGACCGCTGAGATCCGACGGCGCTGGCTCGACTACTTCGAGCGCAAGGGCCACGTGGTCGTACCATCCGCCTCGCTGATCTCGGACGACCCTTCGCTGCTGTTCACGGTTGCCGGGATGGTGCCGTTCATCCCGTACATGCTCGGTCAGCAGGCGCCGCCGTGGCCGCGAGCGACCAGCGTTCAGAAGTGCGTCCGGACTCTGGACATCGAAGAGGTCGGCAAGACCACCCGGCACGGCACGTTCTTCCAGATGAACGGCAACTTCTCGTTCGGTGACTACTTCAAGGAAGGTGCCATCGAGTACGCCTGGGAGCTCATCACGACTCCGCAGAGCGACGGTGGCTACGGCCTCGACCCGGCGAAGATCTGGGTCACCGTCTATCACGAGGACAACGAGGCAGCGGCGCTGTGGAAGTCGATCGCCGGCCTGCCCGACGAGCGCATCCAGCGCCGGGGCATGAAGGACAACTACTGGTCCACCGGTCAGCCCGGACCGGCTGGGCCGTGCTCGGAGATCTACGTGGACCGCGGGCCGGCCTACGGGGCCGACGGCGGCCCGGTGGTCGACGAGGAGCGCTTCCTCGAGATCTGGAACCTCGTGTTCATGCAGTACGAGCGCGGTGCGGGCGGTGGCAAGGAGGACTTCCCGCTGCTCGGCGAGCTGAAGCAGAAGAACATCGACACCGGGATGGGTCTCGAGCGGGTGGCGTTCCTGCTGCAGGGCGTCGACAACATGTACGAGATCGACGAGGTCTTCCCAGTCATCCAGAAGGCGCAAGAGCTGTCCGGGAAGCGCTACGGCGCGAACCACGAGGACGACGTGCGGATGCGGGTGGTCGCCGACCACGTCCGCTCGGGCCTGATGCTGATCGGCGACGGCGTGACGCCGAACAACGAGGGCCGCGGCTATGTGCTGCGCCGGTTGCTGCGCCGAAGCGTCCGCGCGATGCGCCTGCTCGGCGTGGAGGATCCGTCCCTGCCGGAGCTGTTCCCGGTCAGCCGGGCCGCGATGGAGAGCTCGTACCCTGAGATCGGGCACGACTTCGATCGGATCGCGCGGATCGCGTACGCGGAGGAAGAGGCGTTCCGTCGCACCCTGACGTCCGGGACGGTGATCTTCGACACCGCGGTGAGACAGGTCAAGGAGTCCCAGGGAAGCGAGCTGTCCGGGGAGCAGGCCTTCGCGCTGCACGACACGTACGGCTTCCCGATCGACCTGACGCTCGAGATGGCCGACGAGCAGGGCGTCACCGTGAACGAGGCCGGCTTCCGCGAGCTGATGAAGGCGCAGCGGGAACGCGCCCGCGCGGATGCGAAGTCGAAGAAGGGTGGGCATGTCGCCAGCCCCGCCTACCGCGAGCTGCGCGACGCGGGGGCCACCGAGTTCACCGGATATCACGAGCTCAGCACCTCGGCGACCGTGCGCGGGCTGGTCCGTGGCGGTGAGCTCGTCTCGGTTGCGCTGGTCGGGGACACCGTCGAGGTCGTGCTCGAGCGCACCCCGTTCTACGCGGAGTCCGGCGGGCAGGAGTCCGACGCCGGCATCATCACGGCCGACGGTGTCCGGCTCGAGGTGCTGGACGTCCAGCGCCCGGTCAAGGGACTCATCGTGCACACGGTGAAGGTCGCCGAGGGCGAGGTCACGCCGGGCGCCGAGGTGTACGCCCAGGTGGATCCCGAGTGGCGGCTCGGTGCCCGACAGGCGCACTCGGGGACGCACGTCGTGCACGCGGCGCTGCGGGAGGTGCTCGGTCCACACGCGCTGCAGTCCGGTTCGTACAACAAGCCGGGCTACCTTCGGCTGGACTTCGCGTGGCAGCAGGCGCTCTCCCCGGAGACGCGGAGCGAGGTCGAGGAGGTCGCGAACCGCGCGATCCGGCAGGACCTTGGGGTGTCCTGGAAGTACATGACTCTCGCCGATGCGAAGGCAGCCGGGGCGATCGCCCTGTTCGGGGAGACCTACGACACGCAGGTCCGGGTGGTCGAGATCGGCGGCCCGTGGTCGAGAGAGCTGTGCGGCGGCACGCACGTCGACCACTCGAGCCAGATCGGGATGCTGGCCGTCACGGGGGAGTCCTCCGTTGGCGCCGGTGCCCGCCGGATCGAAGCGCTGGTCGGCATCGAGGCGTTCCACGCACTCGCGGCCGAACGCGCTCTCGTGGCCACCCTCACCGAGACGCTCAAGGCCCGGCCGGAGGAGCTGGTGGATCGGGTCGACGGCCTGTTGACCAGGCTGCGCGAGGCGGAGAAGGAGCTCGCGGCGGCCCGGCAAGCGACGCTGCTCGGCGCCGCGCGCTCCATCGCGACCGGGGGGTCGTCGATCCGCGGGGTCCGCACCATCGCACACGATGCGGGCCTCGTCGACAGCCCGGACGATGTGCGCACCCTGGCGCTCGATGTGCGGTCCAGACTCGGTGAGTCGGAGCCGGTGGTCGTCGCTGTCGGGGGAGTGGCGGGGGAGCGCGCCGTCGTCGTCGTCGCGACGAACGCGGCGGCACGTGACGGTGGCTTCGCAGCCGGACCGCTCGCCAAGCTTGGGGCGCTCGTGCTCGGCGGCGGCGGTGGTGGGAAGCCCGACATGGCGCAGGGCGGCGGCACGGATGTGACGGCCGTGCCTGCGGCACTCGCGGCGATCGAGGCCAAGATCTCCGCTTCGGGGGCCAATCGATGAGGGGTGTGAGAATCGGCGTCGACGTCGGCTCGGTGCGCATCGGCCTCGCGGCCAGCGACCCGGACGGGCTCGTGGCGACGCCGATCGCGACGTTGCCACGTGCCGCGGCGGGCGTGCCCGTGGACGCCGTCGGCGTGTCCCCGGACCTGGTGGCCATCGCATCGGAGGTCGCCGAGCGGCGCGCGGCGATCGTCTACGTGGGGCTGCCCCGACACCTGTCGGGGGTCGAGGGCTCCGCGGCGGCAGACGCCCGCGCCTTCGCGGGTGCACTGGCGCGAGTCATCGCGCCGGTACCGGTGCGACTCGTCGACGAGCGCCTGACGACGGTCAGCGCGCACCAGGCACTGCATGCCGCCGGCCGGGCCGGCCGACGACACCGTGAGGTCGTTGACCAGGCGGCGGCGGTGATCATCCTGCAGACTGCCCTTGAGACGGAGCGCACGATCACCCAACGTGCCGGCGACGTCGTACCTGTTGATACCTCGGCGCGTGACAACGCAGCCACGGCGCATGATAGGAAGAACGGACCCATCACCGGCGATCGGCATCAAGTCGATCGCGCCGGGACCACGGAGGATCGGCTTCGATGAGTGACCTGTTCCCCGGGGAACCGCTGTTCCCGGGCGTGCCCGCAACCGACACCCGCTCCGCCCGGCGGGCTGCCGATCGTCGGCTGCACCGACGGCGTCGGCACCGTCGTGGACGCGTCGCGATGGTGGTGGCCGTTCTTCTTCTGGTCGGTGCCGGATACGCGGTCTGGACGTACGCCGTGCCGATGTTCACGAGCCATCAGGCGGAATCCTTGGACTACCCGGGCCCAGGGGGCAATGACGTCCAGGTCATCGTCAAGCCCGGTGACACCGGCGCGGCGATCGGCGCGACACTCGTCCAGAAGAGCGTCATCCTGTCGACCCAGGCGTTCACGAAGGCCCTGACCGCCAACGCGGCCGGGAAGTCGATCCAACCCGGTACCTACAAGCTGAAACTCGAGATGCGGGCATCCGAGGCAGTCGCGGCACTGCTCGACCCGTTGAACCGGGTCGAGCTCAAGTTCACGATCCCGGAGGGACTCCGCGTCACGCAGATCCTGGAGAAGATCGCCGGTTCCACCGGGATCCCGCTTGCCGATCTCCAGAAGGCTGCGGCCGACCCCAAGGCGCTCGGCGTCCCTGCGGTCGCTGGCGGAAACCTCGAGGGCTGGCTGTTCCCGGCCACCTACACCTATCAGCCGGGTACGAACCCGGTCGACATCCTCGCGCCGATGGTGACCAAGACCATCGCCGTCCTCGACCAGCACACGGTTGCCGAAGCCGACCGCGAGACGGTCCTAATCAAGGCATCGATCGTCGAGAAGGAGGGCAGGCTCGACGTCGACCGTGGCAAGATTGCGCAGGTCATCGAGAACCGGCTGTCGCACGCCCAGCCACTTGGGATGGACTCGACGCTTGTGTACGGCCTCAACAAGTCGGGCCTTCAGCTGACGCAGGCGGACGTCGACGGGAACAACCCGTACAACACCGCGCACACGCTGGGACTGCCCCCCGGCCCGATCGCCTCCCCGGGCATTCCGTCGATCGAGGCGGTCCTCAATCCGACCCCCGGACCGTGGCTGTTCTTCGTGACCATCAATCCGGACACGGGCGAGACCCTGTTCACCGACAACTACTCGCAGCATCTGAAGAACAAGGCGCTCTACGACCAGTGGCTCGCCACTCACACGGCAGCGTCAACCCCCAGCGCGACCCCATGACCCCGATGCCGGGGCATCGCGCCGCGGTCCTCGGCCACCCGGTCGCGCACTCGTTGTCGCCCACGCTGCACCGCTCGGCGTACCGCGCGCTGGGTCTGGAGGACTGGACGTACGACGCCGTCGACGTCGATGAGGCGGCACTGCCCGGCTTCGTCGCGGGCCTCGACGACAGCTGGGCCGGACTTAGCCTCACGATGCCGCTCAAGGCGGCGATCCTGCCGCTCCTGGACCACGTCGAGCCACTGGCCGGCGTGGTCGGCGCCGCCAACACGGTTCTGTTTCAGGGCAGTGGCGCGGGGCGAGTGCTCGTCGGCGCGAACACGGATGTGCACGGCATCGTTGCCGCGCTGCGCGAGGGCGGTGTGACGCGGGTGGCGACCGCGGTCGTCCTCGGCGCGGGCGCCACGGCCGCGTCGGCCCTGGCGGCGCTCGCGCAGCTCGGGTGCACCGCCCCGACCGTCCTGGTGCGGTCCCTGGGGCGAACCGGCGCGTTGCGTCGGGCCGCGCACCGGATGGGAGTCGAACCGGCGTTCGATCTGCTCGGGACCGCGGTCGCCATGATGCCCGGGGCGGGCGTGGTCATCTCCACGCTCCCGGGCCATGGCGCGGACAGCATCGCCGCGGAGCTCGAGCGGGGGGAGCGGGCTGGGCCAAGCTCCTTCGGGCTCCTGCTCGACGTCGCGTACGAGCCCAGGCCGACGGGTCTCGGGGCCGCCTGGGCGCGGGCCGGCGGGCCGGTGGTCGCTGGTCACGTCATGCTCTTGCACCAGGCTGCTGAGCAGGTCCGGCTGATGACGGGCCTCGCGGCGCCAGTGGAAGTCATGCGCGCCGCACTTCAGGTGAGCCTTCAACCTGCCGACGAATAGTTCGTAGTCGCCCACGTAGTGGTGTGGCGACCGCGACCTGATTCGTGTTGGCGCGGGAGGCTCACATGAAGCATCTAGGCGAGATCCTTCTTGATGAGGGGTACGTGACGGCGGCGGACCTCGGGGTCGCCCTCACGGAACAGGCCGAGCGCGGCCAGTCCCTGGGTCGCGTGCTCGTCGAGCTGGGCATGCTCACGGAGGCCCAGCTCGTCTCCGCGCTCGCCCAGCAGGTCGGAATGAACTTCGTCGAGCTGAGCGACTACCCCGTCGACCGGGCTGCTGTCTCGCTGGTCGCCGCCGCCGTGTGCCGGCGCCACACCGTTCTGCCGATCGGCATCGAGAACGGTTCCTTGATCCTTGCGATGGCAGACCCGGGCAACGTCGTCGCGGTGGACGACGTGCGCACGTTGGCCCACATGCCGGTCAAGCCCGTGGTGGCCGTGCACGCCGACCTGCTCGCTGCGATCGAGCGCTACTGCCGCGCGGACGAGGAGATGGACGACCTCGCCTCGGCATTCGAGGAGTCGGTCGCGGCAGCGCCTGAGAACGATCTGTCGAAGATGGGCGAGGTTGTCGAGGACGACGCGCCGATCGTACGGTTCGTCAACGTCCTCATCACCCAGGCCATCCAGGACCGAGCGTCCGACATCCACATCGAACCGGCCGAGCTGGACCTCCGCGTCCGGTACCGGATCGACGGCGTGCTGCACGAGGTGCAGCGTGCGCCCAAGCAGATTCAGGCCGGTGTCATCTCGCGGTTGAAGATCATGAGCGACATCGACATCGCGGAGCGACGCAAGCCGCAGGACGGTCGGATGTCGGTCAACCACCACGGGCGCAAGATCGACCTCCGGGTGGCAACGCTTCCGACGGTCTGGGGTGAGAAGGTCGTGATGCGCATCCTCGACAACTCCACCGCCACCCTCGACCTGCGCGAGCTGTCGTTCCTGGACCGGAACCTCGAGACGTACCGGGCCTCGTACACCAAGCCCTACGGGATGCTCCTGGTCACCGGGCCGACGGGTTCCGGCAAGTCGACCACGCTGTACGCAACGCTGAACGCCGTGTCGCGCCCCGAGATCAACGTCATCACGGTGGAGGACCCGGTCGAGTACCGGCTGGCGGGCATCAACCAGGTTCAGGTCAATCCCAAGGCCGGCCTCACCTTCGCGAGCGCTCTGCGGTCGATCCTGAGGTCGGACCCGGACGTCGTCCTGCTCGGTGAGGTCCGCGACCACGAGACGGCCCAGATCTCGATCGAGGCTGCGCTCACCGGCCACCTCGTGCTCTCGACCCTGCACACCAACGACGCGCCGAGCGCGGTCACCCGGCTGATCGAGATGGGGATCGAGCCGTTCCTCGTCGGTTCCGCCCTCGACTGTGTCGTCGCCCAGCGCCTCGCACGCAGGTTGTGCGAGAAGTGCAAGGAGCCGTACCGGCCGACCGAGGTGGAGCTCGTTGCGGCCCGCTTCCCGTGGACCCCGGGGGACGAGCCACCACTGTTGCACCGGCCTGCCGGGTGTACCGCGTGCTCCCACACCGGATATCACGGGCGGATGGGCATCCACGAGGTGATGCGGGTCACCGAGGAGATCGAGCGGCACGCCGTCTCTCACTCCTCGAGCGCGGATATCGCTACGACGGCGCGGGCGCAGGGCATGATCCCACTTCGTGACGACGGTTGGGCAAAAGTCATCGCCGGTCAGACGTCCGTAGAGGAGATTCTTCGGGTTGTCTCCTAGCGACGGCGGGCGCGGCGACTTCGCGCTCAAGGTCCGGCGTCGATCGGTCGATATCCGACAAGTAGTGTGCGCTGACGGGGAGCGCACCGCGAGCAGGAGGCGAGCGGCGTGAGTGATCCGTTCTTGAGCCCAGGTGGAGAGCCTTCGCGACCCTCGGCGCCCTATCAACCACAGGTACC
>JADGOR010000059.1 GCA_017882855.1 Cellulomonas sp.
GGCAGGTGCCTCGACGGCAGGTGCCTCGACGGCAGGTGCCTCGACGGCAGGTGCCTCGACGGCAGGTGCCTCGACGGCAGGTGCCTCGACGGCTGCGGCGGGCTCTGCCGAGCCCGGAGTGGCGTAGGCGTGCGCGGCGACGCTCGTCGGCACGTCAACCACCGGCTCTTCGAGCCGAGGAACGTAGATCTCCGGTTCGAACACCGGAGCAGGCGCTGCCTCCACCGGTGCTGCCGGCTCAGCGGCCGGTTCCGGCGTCATCGGGGCAGCCTCGGCGCCTGCGCCGGTACCGATGATCGCGAGCGGCGCACCGACGGTGACCGTCTCGTCCTCGGCGACCAGGATCTGCTCGAGCACACCGCCGAACGGCGACGGGATCTCGGTGTCGACCTTGTCGGTCGAGATCTCCACCAAGGGCTCGTCGACCGCCACGGTGTCGCCGACCTGCTTGAGCCAGCGAGTCACTGTGCCTTCGGTGACGCTCTCGCCGAGCGCCGGCATCGTCACGGAGTCAGACATGACCGAGTGTCTCCTTCTGGTCAGCGGATCAGTTGTGAGCGTGCAGCGGCTTGCCGGCAAGCGCAAGGTGGGCCTCGCCGAGCGCCTCGTTCTGGGTCGGGTGGGCGTGCACGAGGGCAGCAACATCCTCGGGGTGCGCTTCCCAGTTCACGATCAGCTGGCCCTCGCCGATGAGCTCGCCGACGCGTGCGCCGATCATGTGGACACCGACGACCGGGCCGTTCTTCGCCCGCACGAGCTTCACGAAGCCGGTCGTGTCGAGGATCTTGCTCTTGCCGTTCCCGCCCAGGTTGTACTCGACGACGTCCACGCCGTCGGCCCCGTAGACCTCGCGGGCCTTGACCTCGGTGAGACCCACCGAGGCGACCTCGGGATCGCAGTAGGTGACCCGCGGAATGCCGGACTCGATGATGGTCGCGGGCTTCAGGCCGGCGATCTCCTCGGCCACGAAGATGCCCTGCTGGAACCCGCGATGGGCGAGCTGCAGGCCGGGCACGATGTCCCCGACGGCGTAGATGTTCGCGACGCCGGTGTGCAGCCGATCGTTCGTGATCACGAAGCCGCGGTCGAGCGTCACGCCCTGGTCCTCGTAGCCGAGGCCGTTCGTGCTCGGGCCACGGCCGACTGCGACGAGCAGCAGCTCGGCGTCGATCGTCTCGCCCGACTCGAGCGAGACGTGCACGCCGTTGTCGTCCTGGGTCGCGCCGGCGAACCGGACGCCGACCTTGAAGCCGATCCCGCGCTTGCGGAAGGCGCGCTCGAGCGCCTTGGAGAGCGACTCGTCCTCGTTCGGGACCAGGTGCGGCAGCGCCTCGACGATCGTCACGCTGGTGCCGAACGAGGTCCACACGCTGGCGAACTCGACCCCGATGACGCCGCCGCCGAGGACGACCACCGACTTCGGGACGTAGTCCAGCTGCAGTGCCTCGTCCGACGTGATGATCCGGCCGCCGATCTCGAGGCCGGGCAGCGAGCGCGCGTACGAGCCGCTGGCGAGCACGACGTTGCGGCCCTGGACGTTCTGTCCGTTCACCTCGATCGTGTCGGTGGCGACGAGGTGACCGCGACCCTCGATCAGCGTGATGTTGCGGGACTTCACCAGACCCTGGAGACCCTTGTAGAGACCGCCCACCACAGAGTCCTTGTAGGCGTTGACGCCCGCCATGTCGATGCCGTGCAGCTCTGTGTTCACACCGAAGTGGTGCCCGTCGCGAGCGTTGTCGGCGAGCTCGGCCGCGTGCAGCAGGGCCTTGGTCGGGATGCAGCCGCTGTGCAGGCAGGTGCCGCCCAGCTTTCCCGACTCGATCAGCGCAACGTTCATCCCGAGCTGGGCGCCGCGGAGCGCCGTGGCGTAGCCCCCGCTCCCTCCGCCCAGAACAACGATGTCGTAGACGGTTCCGTTCGGATCGGCCACAGGTGGACTCCTCGGTGCGCTGACGATGACCAGGTGATGGGGTGAACTGGCTTCATCTTGTCACCCCCGCCACGCCAGCCTAACCGAACGACGGGTTCTCGACCGTGACGGCGCAAACACGCGGAGGCGCGCTCGAGGGCGGCTAGCCTGTGCTCATGCCATGGTTCCGCCGGAAGGGAAAGTCGACATCGTCGACTCCCGCACCGGCCGACGCGCAGCGCGCGACACTGCAACATTTCGGTGATTTCGTGCGCACCCGGCCGGGCGTCGAGGCATACATCGAGCCGGCAACGCACGTCACGCAGACGACGATGGTCCTGATCGCAACGACGGGGGAGTGGACCCGGCGTCGGGTACCGAGCGGGGTCATCGCCCGGCAGGTGGCCCAGAGTCTGCGCATCCCCGTCTACGACGTGAACCTGACCGGATACCCGCAGCAGATGCGGGCGTGGAACACCGCACAGAAGGTGCGGCGTACCCAGGCCTAGCGGCTGCGCGCCTCGAGCAGCGCGAGCAGGGTTCGAACGCCGACGCCGGTACCGCCTTCCGGCGTGTACCCGTGAGCCGGGCCCTCGTTGAAGGACGGCCCCGCGATGTCGAGGTGCGCCCACGGCGCACTGCCGACGAACTCCCGGAGGAACAGGCCCGCAACGAGCATCCCGCCGAACCTCTCGCCCATGTTCGCGATGTCGGCCACCTTCGAGTTCATGCTTGCGCGCAGCTCCTCCGGGAGCGGCATCGGCCAGAACTGCTCGCCCGCGCTGCCCGCCGCGTCGAGGATCTCGCCGCGCACCGCCTCGGTACCCATCACGGCGGCGACCCGCGCACCGAGCGCCACCACCTGGGCGCCGGTGAGGGTCGCGATGTCGATGACGGCGTCGGGATCCTCCTCGAGCGCCGCGACCAGGCCGTCGGCCAGCACCAGCCGACCCTCGGCATCCGTGTTCAGTACCTCGACCGTCTTCCCGCCGCGGATCGTGATGACGTCCGAGGGTCGCTGGGCCGTGCCGGACGGCATGTTCTCGGCGATGCACAGCCACCCGGTCACCTGCACCGGAAGCTTGAGCGCGGCCGCGGCCACCACGGTGTGCAGCACGGCGGCGGCGCCGGCCATGTCGGACTTCATCGTCTCCATGCCCTTGGCGGTCTTGATCGAGAGCCCGCCGGAGTCGAACGTGATGCCCTTGCCGACGAGCGCCACCTTGCCCTGGGAGTGCGGCGGCGCCCAGGTCACCTTGACCAGTCGCGGGGGTCTGGACGAACCCTGACCGACGCCGATCAGACCGCCGTACCCGCCCGCGGCGAGGGCCTTCTCGTCCAGGACCGAGATCTTCACACCGGTGCCGCGCACCGCTTGCCTGGCCAGGTCCGCGAAGGCGGCCGGGAACAGGTCGTGCGGCGGGGTGTTCACCAGGTCGCGGGTCGCGTGGACGGCAGCCGCCAGGACCTCGGCCCGGGCGATCCCGGTCTTGAGCGCGCCGTCGTGGGCCCGCGGCGTGACGAGCTCGATGTGCTCGAGGGAGCGAGCCTTGGCTGCCGTCGCGTCGTCGCGGTAGCGGGTGAAGGTGTACGCGCCCAGCAGGGCGCCCTCGGCGATCGCGACGTCGTCCTCGGTGCTCGTCGACGGCAGCGCCATGCCGATGGCGACGGTGCTGCCGGTGAGCTCGCGGGCCGCCGCACCGGCAGCACGCCGCAGCGTCTCGGCCGGGTAGCCCTCCGACTTCGGGCCCAGTCCGGTGACGACGAGCACGGGCGCGGCCAGGTGACCGCCGGTCGGCACCCGCCGCACCTCGTCGGTGGCACCGGTGATGCCGAGCGTCGCAGCCGAGCGCTCGATCTGCGCGCGCAGCGCGGCCGGGAACTCCTTGCCGACGACGAGGGTCGCGCCGTCATCGGTACTCGCCGCGGCGACGACGATCGCGCCATGGCGGAGGGTGGACAGGTTCTTGGAGGTGAGCGTCAGGCGAGGCACTCGTCGATGCTAACGCGCCCCGCACCGCTACTCTCCAAGCGTGTTCACCACGATGGTCGTCATTGTCGCGATCCTCGCCGGGATCCTCGGAGCGTGGGCGGGGTACCGCGCCGCTCGCGGGTTCCCGGTGCTGTCGGACGATCTGCTGGCCGCCGGCGTCGTCGAGCTGGTGATGCTCGTCCAGGTCGTCGTCGTCATCGTCCTGGTCGTGCAGCGTGGTGCGAGCGACCCGGTCCTGCTCTGGGGCTATCTCGGTGCCGGCTTCGTCCTGCTGCCGTTCGCGGGTGCGTGGGCGTTCGCGGAGCGCACCCGGTGGAGCTCGGTGATCCTGAGCCTTGCCGCGCTGAGCCTGGTGGTCGTCGAATGGCGGCTCACGCAGATCTGGGGAGGGTGAGCATGTCGATCGAGAACAGCGCGCGAGAAGCCGAGGCGGGACAGCCCGCGGCGGCTTCCGTCGTCCGCCGGGAACCGGCGCCCACCGCCAGTGGACCGGGCCGGCTCCTCGTTGCCGTGTACGGGGTGCTCGCGCTAGCAGCAACCGGGCGCGCGGGGTGGGAGCTCGTCAGCAAGTTCCACGAGGCGCCGGTCCCGTACGCCCTGTCCGCCTTCTCGGCCGTCGTCTACCTGGTCGCAACGGTGGCCCTAGCGCGCGGTCGTGGCCTCGCGCGTGCGGTCGCCTGGGTGACGATCAGCGTCGAGCTGCTCGGTGTGCTGTCGGTCGGAACCGTCTCGATGCTCCGCCCCGAGGACTTCCCGAGGTCCACCGTCTGGTCCGGCTTCGGGCAAGGGTACGGATACGTACCCCTCGTCCTGCCGATCCTGGGTCTCATCTGGCTGTGGCGGACCCGCCGGGCCGGATAGGTTGACGGGCGTGTACCGGCTCCTATTCATGACCGTCCTGCGTCGCCTCGACCCCGAGGTCGCGCACCATCTGGCCTTCAACCTGATCCGGACTGCGGCCCGGGTGCCCGGACTCCAGCAACTGCTTCGGCGCATCTTCGCGCCGCGCGGCGCGGTCGACGCCCTGGGCATCCGCTTCCCGGGCCCGTTCGGCCTCGCCGCGGGCTTCGACAAGACGGCGGTCGGTGTTCGCGGCCTGACGATGCTCGGCTTCGCCTATGTCGAGGTCGGCACGATCACCGCGCAGGCGCAGCCGGGGAACGAGCCGCCGCGCTTGTGGCGAATCGTCGACGACGGCGCGCTGCGCAACCGGATGGGGTTCAACAACGACGGAGCGGCGGCGGCTGCCGTTCAGCTCCGCAAGCTGCGGAGTCGCGCATCCGGCCGCCGGCTCGTCGTCGGGGTCAACATCGGCAAGACGAAGATGACGCCGCTGGAGGACGCCGCGGCCGACTATGCGACGAGCGCCCGCGCTCTTGCCCCCTTCGCCGATTTCCTGGTGGTCAACGTGTCTTCGCCGAACACCCCCGGGCTGCGGGACCTCCAGGCCACGGAGGCGCTGCGCCCGATTCTCGAGGCGGTGCGGACTGCATCGACCGAGGCCGCGGGGCATCCCGTGCCGCTGCTCGTGAAGATCGCGCCGGACCTCAGCGACGAGGATCTCGACGCGCTCGCCGATCTCGCCCTCGAGCTGGGCGTCGACGGCGTGGTCGCGGTGAACACCACGATCGCCCACGACCTCGGTCCGGGCGGGCTCTCAGGTCCGCCGCTGCTGGCGCGCGGCCTCGAGGTGGTCGCGCGGCTCCGCGGGCGACTCGGTGCCGAGCCGGTGATCATGGGTTGCGGCGGGATCACGACGGTGGCCGACGCGCAGCGGTATCTCGACGCGGGCGCGACGCTCGTCCAGGGCTACACCGGGCTGATCTATCAGGGGCCCTTCTGGGGCTCGCGGATCAATCGCGGCCTGCTCCGATCGCGGCGCGTCTGATGCATCCGCCGCAGTGGACCTGGAGTTTTGCCGGCGCTGACGGCACGGTGCTCAAGCCGCCGATCGGCCCTACCCTGCCGAGCCGGTTCGATGCCGAGGCATGGCTGGGCGAGCACTGGAGGGCGCTGGCCACCGAGGGTGTGGCTGCCGCGACAGTGCTGCTCGACGGGACGCCCCAGGGCGCGCCGGTCGAGCTGGTGGAACCGCTCGACGGATAGTCGTGCGGCCGCTGGGCGGATCAGGCCGGGCGGCCCTTCGGGTTCATCGCGACGGTCAGCGACGGGTCACGAGCGACCGAGTCGCCCAGGGCCTCATCGATCCGCTTCATGACCTCGGCGGGGATCACGACTCCCGATGCCTTGACGTTCTCGATCACCTGCTCCGGGCGCGAGGCGCCGATGATCGCCGCGGACACGTTCGGGTTCTGCAGCACCCAGGCGACCGCGAGCTGGGCCATCGAGAGCTCGAGCTCGGCCGCGATGGGCCGGAGCAGCTGGACGCGCTCGAGGAGCTCGGGTTGGTCCAGGAAGTGCTGCACCATCATCGCGCCGCCCTTTTCGTCCGTGGCCCGCGAGCCCGGCGGCGGCTGCTGACCCGGCTTGTACTTGCCGGTCAGAATGCCTTGCGCGACCGGGGACCAGACGATCTGGGACAGCCCGAGCTCTTGAGAGGTCGGGATGACCTGCGCCTCGATCACGCGCCAGATCATCGAGTACTGCGGCTGCGAGGAGATGAGGCCGAAGCCGAGCTCCCGGGCGAGCGCGTGAGCGGCCCGGATCTGGTCCGAGCTCCACTCGCTGACGCCGATGTACAACGCCTTTCCGGCCCGGACGACGTCGGCGAAGGCCTGCATCGTCTCCTCGAGCGGCGTCTCGTGGTCGAAGCGGTGCGCCTGGTAGACGTCCACGTAGTCGGTCTGCAGGCGGCGGAGCGAGCCGTCGATGGATTCCAGGATGTGCTTGCGCGAGAGGCCGGCGTCGTTCGGGCCGCCAGGACCGGTCGGCCAGTAGACCTTGGTCAGGATCTCGAGCGACTCGCGGCGCCGGCGCTTGAGACCCTCGCCGAGCACCGACTCCGCGACCGTGTTGGCGTACACGTCGGCGGTGTCGAACGTCGTGATGCCCATCTCGAGGGCGGCCCGGATGCAGGCGAACGCGGCATCGTTCTCGACCTGCGAGCCGTGCGTCAGCCAGTTCCCGTAGGCGATCTCGGAGATCTTCAGACCGCTCGCGCCCAGGTATCGATAAGCAACCATGGGCCCAGCCTAGGCCCGGTCAGCGGGGCGGTTGGCGGCGCTTCACCTGCGGCTTCGGGAGCCGTACGCGACGGATCTGCATCGACCGGCTCGCGCCGTACCAGACCAGTCCGCGCTCGATCTTGTCGGCGCCGAATCTCGCGGCCAGGCCGCGCTTGAGCACCCGCGTCATCACGAACAGGTCGAGGATCGAAAGCAGCACGACGCCGTACAGCGCGATCGTGATTGCCGTCGCCGCGATCTGGCTTCTCGCGAAGAACATGGTGGCCAGCACGATCACTAGCGCGATCGGCAAGAAGAACTCGCCGAGGGACCATCGGGCGTCGACGAAGTCGCGGACCCATCGACGCTGCGGGCCCTTGTCCCGAATCGGGAGGTACCGGTCGTCGCCGGTGCGCAGCGCTTGGTACTCGCGTTCGCGGTTGGCGCGCGCCCGCTCCCGATCGCTCTGCCCCGCGACCTTGCGATCAGCGGGGACGAGCGGTCGGCGGTTGGCCGCCTCGGACTGCTTCCGCTTGGGCGTCGGTCGGCCCTTGCGGGCCTGCTCCGCGTAGGTCGGGTCCGGTGTCACGACGTCGCGGACGGGTTGCTTCTTGCGTAGGTGCACCGGGCAAGACTAGTGGAGGCGCGTACTACGGTGGTCGCGTGACCGAGACCCCTGGATCCACGATCGGGGCCGGTGGCCCGCTCAGCCTTGAGACCCTCCGTTCGCGGGTAGCCGTCGAGTTCCCCGCGCTGCAGGCCGAGCTCGAGCGGCTCGTGCGCATCCCGAGCGTCTCGAGCCCCGCATTCGACCAGGTACAGGTCCTGCGCAGTGCCGAAGCGGTCGCCGCGCTGCTCAGGGGTGCCGATCTGCCCGAGGTGCGCATCGTGTCCGTGACCGGGTCCGACGGACGCCAGGGCTCGCCTGCGGTCATCGCACATCGGAGGGGGCCGGCCGGTGCGCCGACGGTCCTGCTGTACGCGCACCACGACGTCCAGCCGCCGGGCGTCGATTCGGAGTGGGTGACGCCCGCGTTCACGCCGGTCGAGCTCGACGGCCGGTTGTACGGACGCGGTGCGGCGGACGACAAGGCCGGCGTGATAGCTCATCTGGGGGCGATCCGCGTCCTCGGTGACGCGATGCCGGTCTCCCTCACGGTGTTCGTCGAGGGTGAAGAAGAGATGGGCTCGCCGACGTTCGGCGAGTTCCTGCGCACTCATCGCGACCTTCTCGCAGCCGACGTGATCGTGGTCGCGGACTCCGCCAACTGGCGGGTCGGTGTGCCGGCCCTGACGACAAGCCTGCGCGGACTCGCCGACTGCGTGGTCGAGGTCGCGGTGCTGGACCACGCGATCCACTCCGGCATGTACGGCGGCCCGGTGCTCGATGCCGTGACCCTGCTCGCGCGTCTCATCGCCACCCTGCACGACGACGCCGGCGACGTCGCCGTGGCAGGCCTGACCAGCGCCGCCGACCCGTCGGTCGAGTACGACGAAACGGAGTTCCGGTCCGACTCCGGGCTCCTCGACGGCATGCGTCTGACCGGCTCCGGTCCGATCGCGGCCGGGATGTGGACCCGCCCGGCGATCGCTGTCATCGGTCTCGACGCGACCAGCGTCGCGGCGGCCTCGAACACCCTCGCGCCGCGAGCCCGGGCCAAGCTGTCGATCCGGGTCGCTCCCGGGGGCGACCCTGTGGCGGCACTCGCCGCCGTGACCGCTCACCTCGAGGAGCGCGCGCCGTTCGGCGCCAGGGTGACCGTGACACCGGGGGAGACCGGGAAGCCGTTCCTGGCACCGGCGGACTCCCGGGCGATGCGCGCCGCCCGGGGAGCCTTTGAGGCCGCGTGGGGCACCCCGCCGGTGGACATCGGGATCGGCGGCTCGATCCCGTTCATCGCGGACCTGATGACCCAGTTCCCGGACGCCGAGATCCTGGTCACTGGTGTCGAGGACCCGGACTCACGTGCCCACGGCGCGAACGAGTCGGTGCACCTCGCGGAGCTGCAGAAGGTGATCGTCGCGGAGGCGTTGCTGCTTCAGAACCTGGCTGAGCCGGTCTGACGCACGGCGCGGCGTGTCAGTACCCCGGTAGCGCCAGCATCTGGTCGAGGGCGACCCTGGCCCAGTGCGCTTCGTCCGGATCGACGACGATCTGGTTGACGACGTGTCCCTCGACTAGCGACTCCATCACCCAGACCAGGTGCGGGAGGTCGATCCGGTTCATCGTGGAGCAGAAGCACACGGTCGAGTCGAGGTAGTGAACGGTCTTGTCCGGGTTCTTCGCTGCGAGCCGGCGCACCAGGTTGAGCTCTGTGCCGATCGCCCACGCGGAGCCCGGCTCGGCGGCGGCGAGCGCCCGGACGATGTACTCCGTCGATCCGACCTCGTCGGCCGCGGTGACGACCTCGTGCTTGCACTCGGGGTGCACCAGGACCCGGACGCCCGGGACCCGCTCTCTGATGTCGCTCACGTTGCGGGCCGAGAAGCGCCCGTGCACCGAGCAGTGGCCCCGCCAGAGGATGACTCGGGCCGCCGTCAGCTGCTCGCGGCTCAGGCCGCCGTCCGGTCGGTGCGGGTCGAAGACGACGCACTCGTCGAGCGAGAGACCGAGACTCAGGACGGCGGTGTTGCGGCCGAGGTGCTGGTCGGGGAGGAACAGCACCTTTCCGGTTCCGTCCCGGCCGCCGACCTGGTCGAAGGCCCAGCGCATCGCGACCTCGGCGTTCGAGGAGGTGCACACCGTCCCGCCGTGCCGGCCGGTGAACGCCTTGATCGCAGCAGTGGAGTTCATGTACGTGACCGGGATCGTCTTGTCCGCGACGCCGGCATCGGTGAGCACGTCCCAGGCATCCTCGACCTGGTTGATCGCGGCCATGTCGGCCATCGAGCAGCCGGCTGCGAGGTCCGGCAGGATCACCCGTTGCCGGTCCGAGGTGAGGATGTCGGCGCTCTCGGCCATGAAGTGCACGCCGCAGAAGATGATGAACTCGGCGTCGGGCCGGGCGGCCGCATCGCGCGCGAGCTTGAACGAGTCGCCGCTCACGTCGGCGAACTGGATGATCTCGTCGCGCTGGTAGTGGTGACCGAGGATGAAGGCGCGCTCACCGAGGGCGGCGCGCGCCCCACGGGCCCGTTCGACGAGGTCCGGATCGCTGGCCGCGGGGAGCGCGCCGATGCACTCGACGCCGCGTTCCGAGAAGAGGTCGCGACCCTGGCCGAGCAGGAGCAGGGCGGACGGCGCCGGTTCGTCGAACGAGCCGGCGGTGGATGACTCAACGATCGCGCTCACGGTCTGATCTTCCCATACGGCACAAGAGAGGTGCCGATTCGGGCGGCACCGCTGCGTCGGCCACAATGCCCTCATGCGCGTGCTGGTGGCCCCCGACAGCTTCGGCGGGACGCTCAGCGCGCCCGAAGCCGCCCGGGCGATCGCGGCGGGGTGGGCGCGCTGGGCACCGGGCGACTCGATCGAGCTGTGCCCGCTCGCCGACGGCGGCCCCGGGTTCCTCGACGCGATGCACGCGGCGCTCGGCGGCACCGTCCACGAGCTGTCGGTCAGCGGGCCCCTCGGTGCCATGGTGCCCGGGCGGGTGCTGCTGGTCGGACGACCCGGCGGCCCGCCGACGGCTTACCTCGAGTCGGCCGACGCGTGCGGGCTGCACCTTGTGCCCGACGACCGTCGGGACCCGCGGCGCACGACCAGTCGCGGCGTCGGAGAGCTGATCCTCGCGGGGCGCGACCTCGGCGCCGGGAGGATCGTCGTCGGGCTCGGTGGCTCCGGTACGAACGACGCCGGCGCCGGCATGCTCGCGGCACTCGGCCTCGGCTTCCCGCCGGGCGGCGGGTCGCTCGGCCAGGGCGGCGGGGGCCTCGGTTCCGCGACGGCCCTGGACCTGGTCGGACTCGTGTCGCTGCGGCGCGAACTGGCCCGCCTGGACCTGGTCGCGGCGGTCGACGTGGACGTCCCGCTGCTCGGTCTGCACGGTGCGAGCGCGGGCTTCGCGCCGCAGAAGGGCGCTACCCCGGAGCAGGCGCACGAGCTCGAGCGCGCGCTCGGCCACTTTGCGGCCCTCGCGGAACGCGCCCTGGGCGGCACCTCCGCGCGGGCAAGCCTTCTGGTGGGCGCGGAAGCGGGCCCGGACCGACGGGTGGTGGCGATCCCGGGCGCCGGCGCGGCGGGTGGTCTCGGCTTCGGCCTGGCGCTGCTCGGCGCGCGGCTGGTCCCGGGTGCGACGCTCGTCGCCGACGCCGTGGGGCTGGCGGAGCGGCTCGCTCGGAGCGACCTCGTGGTGACGGGGGAGGGCACCTTCGACTGGCAGTCCCTGCACGGCAAGGCGGTCGCGGAGGTGGCTCGGCTGGCGGGACGGACGGGCGTGCCGGCCATCGTCCTGGCCGGGCAGTCGACGGTGGGCCGACGCGAATGGAGCGCCAACGGGATCTCCGGGGTGTACCCGCTCGCGGAACGCCCGGCAGAGGTGGCGGCATCGCTCGCCGACCCGGCCGGGACCCTCACCGCCCGGGCTGCCCGGGTGGCACGTACCTGGTCGGGCTGATCCCGGCGCGAGGCTCGGAGCGTGCCCCGGCGCCGCGCTGAGTGACCGGCGTGGTCTGGCCGGGGCGGAACGGGACGTACCCTGGTGGGCGATGACGGCCCTTGACGGGAACACCGGCCCGGTGTGCATTGTTGAACATTCAGTTCAAGCGAGAGCGCACCACCCAGCTGAGACGAGCGGAGACACCATGAGCGATACCACCCAGACCACGACGCACGGCGTCGCGTTGACTGACGTGGCCCGGACCAAGGTGAAGAGCCTGCTGGAGCAGGAGGGTCGCGAAGACCTCCGGCTGCGGGTCGCGGTCCAGCCAGGTGGCTGCTCGGGGCTGATCTACCAGCTCTACTTCGACGAGCGGGTCCTCGACGGCGACGCGCTGCGCGACTACGACGGCGTCGAGGTCGTGGTCGACAAGATGAGCGTCCCGTACCTGGACGGCGCGACGATCGACTTCGCGGACACGATCGAGAAGCAGGGCTTCACGATCGACAACCCGAACGCGGGCAGCTCTTGCGCTTGCGGCGGTTCCTTCAGCTGATCGCGGTCACCGGGGGCAGCTCACCGAGCCGAACGGTGATGGACAGCTCGTCGCCGTCCTGATCGATCGCCAACACCTCGTGGCCACGCAGACGCGCCCACGCCGGCACGTCGTAGCGGGCTGCCGGGTCGGTCGCGACAACCGTCAGGATCGCGTGTGGACCGGCGGCCTTCGCGGCCGCCGCGAGTCGGATCACCGGTACCGGGCAGTTCAGCCCGCGGGCATCCACGACGGCGCCCCGGATCACCGGACGATGTGCGTCACTCACAGTCCCGCGGCCCCGATCTGGTTCCGAACCCGCTGGACGGCCAACGGCAGCACAGCGAGGAATCGCTCGACGCCCGCCGTGGTGGCGTCACGAGGTAGCACCACCCGGACGTTCCCGTGGGTGAGGGCCCCCATCGCCGCTAGCACGTGACTCGGCTTCCCCGACTCCGACGTGCACGCCGAGCCTGAGCCGACGGCGATGCCGAACTTCTCCAGCTCGCCCAAGAGTGCCTCGCCGTCGACGTAGAGGCACGAGAACGTCACGACGTGCGGAAGCCGGTCGAACGGGTCGCCGTGCACCTGCACGTCCGGCACGGTCCGGGGCACCGTCTCGCGGATCAGCTCCACCAGGGCGCGCCGATGGGCATCACTCTCCAGGCGCTCGTGGACCACGGCCTCCAACGAGGCGGCCGCGGCGAGGGCGAGCGGGACGCTGACGCCGCCCGGGAACCAACCGCCCTCGTCCTTGTCGGTCGGCCAGTCGGGCGTCCAGCGAACCCCGGCTCGGACGGCCAGGAAGGCTATCCCGGCCGGCCCGCCCCAATCGGCGGCGTTGCCGGTGAGCAGGTCCCAGGCGTCGGGTTGCGCCAGGTGGCCGAGGCTCGAGCCCGCGTCCAGCAGCAGGGGGACCTTTGCGTCGTGCGCGGCCGAGTAGACCCGTTCGACGGGCTGGATCGTGCCGACCTCACCGTTCGCGTGCTGCATCGCCGCGAGCGCCACCCCAGGGGAGGCGA
>JADGOR010000123.1 GCA_017882855.1 Cellulomonas sp.
CGGGTCAGCTCCTTGAGCCGCTCGTACGGGTTCTCCATCCCGGGCACACCGGCCACCGACGCCGCCCGCATCGCGGACTGCACCGGCTCGCCGAGGACCTCCCAGTTCGCCTCGAGGTCCGCCGCCATCGCCGTCGGGTTGGCGTCCAGACCGGCCAGGCCGCGCCGCGCGTTGTCGATCGCGAGCAGCGAGTGCCCGAACGCCGGCCCGATGTTGCGCTGCGTGGTCGAGTCGGTGAGGTCGCGCTGCAGGCGTGAGGTGACGAGCGTCGCCGCAAGCGTGTCGAGCAGCGCGCAGGACAGCTCGAGGTTCGCCTCGGCGTTCTCGAACCGGATCGGGTTGACCTTGTGCGGCATCGTCGAGGAGCCGACCGTGCCTTGGCCGCGCACCTGCGCGAAGTAGCCGAGCGAGATGTACGTCCACATGTCGGTCGCGAGGTTGTGCAGCACCCGGTTGAACCGGGCGATGTCCGCGTACAGCTCGGCCTGCCAGTCGTGCGACTCGATCTGGGTGGTCAGCGGGTTCCAGGTCAGGCCGAGGGCCTCGACGAACGCCCGCGAGACGGCGATCCAGTCCACGCCGGGCACCGCGGCCAGGTGCGCTCCGTAGGTGCCGGTCGCGCCGTTGGCCTTGCCGAGGTACTCGGCCTTCTCGATCCGGCGCAGCTGGCGGCCGAGGCGGTGGGCCAGGACGGCGAGCTCCTTGCCGAGCGTCGTCGGCGTCGCGGGTTGGCCGTGCGTATGCGCGAGCATCGGTTGGGCGGCGTGCTCCCGGGCGAGGGCGACGACGTCGGCCACCAGACCTCGCGCGGCCGGCAGCCAGACCTCGAAGACGGCGCCGCGCACCATCAGCGCGTAGGCCAGGTTGTTGATGTCCTCGCTCGTGCACGCGAAGTGGACGAGCTCCGCGACGGTGGGGAGCACGGTGTCCTCGCCGAGGGCGGCGGGCGCGGCAGCCAACCGGTCCTTGAGGAGGTACTCGACCGCCTTGACGTCGTGCATCGTGACCTGCTCGATCGTCGCGAGCTCGTCGATCTCGTCGGCGCCGAAGGTCAGGACGAGCCCGCGCAGGTAGGCCTGCTCGGCGTCGTTGAGCAGCGGCGCCCCGGGCACGACCTGGCCGTTGCACAGCAGGATCAGCCACTCGACCTCCACGTGCACACGCGCCCGGTTCAGGGCGGCGTCGCTCAGGTGGTCGACGAGCGGCGCGACGATGCGGCGGTATCGGCCGTCGAGCGGGCCGAGCGCGATCGGCGGCGTGATCGCCGCGAGCGACGTGCGCTCGGCGGGTGGCGTGGTCTCGGCGGGTGGCGTGGTCTCGGCGGGTGGCGTGGTCTCGGCTGGCGCGTCGGTCGCCGCAGCCGGCGTGGTGTCGGCGGGTGGCGTGGTGTCGGCGGGTGGCGTGGTGTCGGCGGGTGGCGTGGTCTTCGGCGCGTCGTGCTTGGGCATGGCTCCAGTGTTCCACGGCGGCCGCGAGCCCGGCGGGCGAGCGGTTCGGGCATCCCCAGGCGCGCGTGCGGCGCGCGCCTTCACGCCGCCTCGACGACGGCGCCCCAGGGCCGCGCCGCTCGACCTACCGTCGTCGCCGATGCGGGTGAGGGCGGCTTGCCCGGCCCGCGAACACGGGCGTGCGTCGGGGGGCGAAGATGGATGGGGTCGTCGCTCAGCTGGATCCGGCCTGCCACGACGTGGCAGCAGCCTACGACGGGGTGGCCGAGGCACTGCGGCTGCTGCGCCACGCGACCGCGGTCGAGTGGGCGTCGGACGCCGCGGACAGATACCTCGCGGCGGTCGAGGACGCGCTCGCCGTAGTCCTGCGGGCCCAGGTGCTGGTCGAGCGGGCGGACCGGGCGGTGCGCGACCACGCAGCGATGACTCGGCGCGAGCACGCCACGGTCGCGGGCCTCGAGGCCGGGTCCGCGCCGTTCTGCCGCGGACCCGCCTCCTCATCGCCGCTCGCCGGGAGGTCTGGCCCGTGGTGACGACCGATGAACCGGGAATCACGGTCTACGGCGGGCGGTGCGGCACCCGCGCCAACCTGGAGGACCTGGCCCGGGCGACCGGAGTGCTCGAGGGTGCGGCTCGCGAGCTGGAGGCAGCGGCGGCGTGCTGCGTGCAGGCTGAGTGGCACATCGCTCGCGCCCCTCGATTCGCCGCCGTCGTCGACGTCGACGCGGACGAGGTGCGCGCACGCTCAGTTGCGCTCGCCGCGCTCGCCGAGGTCCGGAGCAGTCCTGTGTCGCCGGGCGTCACAGCCGCGCACGTCACCGAGCTGGCGGAAGCGTTGCGGCGTGCGGCGCGCCTGTATCTCGAGGCCGAGAACGGGGCTTCGGGCCTTCTCGGGCAGCTGAGCCGGTGGCAGGGCTGGATCGTCGGCGAAGACCCGTTCTTGCTGATCGGGAGTGTGGCCACTGGAGTGGTGGTGGTGGCGGCGGTCGCGGTCGCGGGGGTTGCGGTGGCGGGCATAGCGGTGTCCGGGGTTGCGGCGGCGCGGGTTGCGGAGTCCGCAGTCGCGGCGGTCGCGGGGTCGGGGGCGGGGTCTTTCACGGCGGCCCGGTCGGTCGTGACGAGCCCGTACTTCATGACGATCCCGCCGGTGCCGCCGCGCCCGTCGGCCGCCCCGTCGACCATCTCGTCGGTCGCCCCGTCGACCATCTCGTCGGTCGCCCCGTCGACCGCTCAGCTTCGCTTGCCCGCCGACATCGTCCGGTCCGCCTTCGCGCGGGTGCCCGACCTGGTGAACGAGACGCTGACCCAACATGCCGTGCAGATCGAAGCACTCCTCTCCGGCGCCTCGGAGGCGCTCGTGGCCCTCATGCCCGGGCCCCAGCCGTTCGACCCCAGCCCGGTACGGGAGGCAGCGCGCCTCGCCGACGCCGTGCTGAGGCTCGGGCCCGACCGTCCGCTCACCGTCGTCCCGGCCATCGAGACGAGCCACCCGCCGGCCCCGCGGGACCTGGGCGACGTCGTCGATCGGCTGGCCGCGCTGTACCCGGAGGTCGGCGGCACGCCGGGCACGATCAGGGTCGAGGAGCTGGACCACCTGGACGGGACCCGAACCTGGGTGGTCGAGATCCCCGGGACGCAGGACACCGGGATCCGCGGCACGAACCCGATGGACATGGCCACGAACCTGCGGCTGATGGCCGGCCTCCCCAACGACGGGACAGCGCTGGTGACCAAGGCGCTCGAGCAGGCCGGCGTCGGCGCGGACGAGCCGATCCTGATGGTGGGGCACAGCCAGGGCGGGATGGTGGCGATGGCGCTCGCCGGGAGCTCGACCTTCGCCTCGAGGTATCGCGTCGCGGCGGTGGCGACCCTCGGGTCACCGGTAGCAACCTTCTCGGTGCCGCGAAGCACCCAGGTGCTCAACCTCGAGCACGCGGAGGACTTCATCCCGACCACCGACGGCGCGCCGAGCCCGGACGAGCCGAACCGCACCACGGTGCGCCGCGAGCTGCGCAAGTCGTCCAGCCCGCAGGATCGGCTGGCCGGTCACTCGACGCCCGACTCGCACCGGGTGGCCGTCTACGCCCGGAGCGCCGCGGTCGTGGACGCCGACGCGGACCCGTTCCTCGACGGCTGGCGCGAAGCCGCGGCGCAGGTGCTCGGCGACGGCAGTGCGACCGTCACCGCGCGCGAGTTCACCGGCGTGCGCAGTCCTTAGCCGCGCCTCAGCGCCGGCGCGAATACTTCCCCGGCAGCACCCTCTCCAGGATCATCCCGGCGACCGAGATGAACAGCGCGCCGGCCACGGCCCACCAGAACCCGTCGACCTGCAGCCCCCAGTCGGTGTGCTTGGTGAACCACGCGGTCAGCAGCAGCATCAGCGCATTGACCACCAACCCGAACAGGCCGAGGGTCAGCATGTACACGGGCAAGGTGAGCAGCTTGACCAGCGGCTTCACGAAGCCGTTGACGAGCGCGAGCACCGCCCCGATGACGAGGCAGGTCAGGATCGTGTTGAGGACGTTGCTGTCGGTTGTGTTGCCCTTGGTCACGATCGACACCCCGGCCAGCAGGGCGGCGGCGAGCCAGATGGCAATCGCATTGATGACGGTGCGCCAGAGGAAGCTCATGGCGTCATCCTGGCACGCGGCCCCGCCGGCGGGAATGCCCTCCGCGCGGTCGGCGCCGTCACGCGTCGGACGATGAGTGCCGCGAGGTTTGGCGCGGTGGCATGCTGGCCGTCATGACCGATCAGCCGGTTCACCTCCGCCCCGTGGTCGCCGGTCTGCCGGCGTACATCCCTGGCAAACGCGCCAGTGGCGCCGAGCCCGCCTTCAAGCTCTCCGCCAACGAGAACCCGTTCCCGCCGTTGCCGGGCGTGCTGGCCGCCATCGCCGACGCCGCACCCGAGGTCAACCGCTACCCGGACATGTACGCCACCGAGCTGTGCGGAGCGCTCGCCCGCCGGTGCGGGGTGGACCCGGCCCGCGTCGTCGTCGGCTGTGGCTCCGTCGCGTTGCTCGGCCACCTGCTCGCGGTGACGTGCGACCCGGGTGACGAGGTCGTCTACGCCTGGCGCTCGTTCGAGGCGTACCCGATCTACGTCCAGCTGAGCGGCGCCACCGCGGTCCGGGTCCCGGTGACCGACGACGGCCGCCTCGACCTCCCGGCGATGGCCGCGGCGGTGACCGAGTGGACCAGGGTCGTGCTCATCTGCTCGCCCAACAACCCGACCGGACCGGCGGTGCGCGCGGCCGAGCTCGAGGCGTTCCTCGACGTCGTGCCGCCGACCGTGGTGGTGGCGCTCGACGAGGCCTACGTCGAGTTCGTGCGTGACCCGGAGGCGCCGGACGCGCTCGCGATCGCGGCGGCCCGGCCCAA
>JADGOR010000060.1 GCA_017882855.1 Cellulomonas sp.
CTCCAGGATTGACAGGGAGTTGCTCTTCCCGCCGCCGACGTTGACGGCGTGCGGGCTTCCCGCCTGAAGACTTGCGGCGAGCGCGACGAAGAGCCGAGCCAGGTCGCTCGCGTGGAGCAGGTCCCGCACCTGCTTGCCGACGCCGTTGAGCTGAATCGTGCGACCCGCGATCGCCTCCTCGAGCATGTGGGCGACCCACCCCTGGTCCGACCTCGGGTGCTGGTGCCGTCCGTACACCGAGGACTGGCGAAGGCTCGCTGTCTTCAGGTGGAACATCCGGCCGTAATCGAGCAGGTACTGGTCGGCCGTTCCCTTGGAGCATCCGTAGGGTCCGTGGAACTCGAGGGGCATCTCCTCGTTGAAGCCGTTGGGGTAGCCGGGCGTGACGTACCGCGTCGCCTCCTCGACGACCTCGACCTGCAGCAGGTCGCCATAGACCTTGTTCGAGCTCATGCCGATAACGACGGTGTCCGGCGAGTGGAGCCGGACGTGCTCCAAGACGTTCAGCGTGCCGAGCGCATTGACCTCGAAATCTCGCCTCGGATCGTCCAGCGACGCAAGAAGTGAAACCTGACCGGCGAAATGAGCGATGGCGTCGAACGTCGGCCGGTCCGCAAGAAACGCACCGAGCTCGCTCTCACGGCTGACATCCACGCGGTTCACCTCGATGCCGCGCTTCTCGGCAAGGAATGCGGCATTGATCTCGGAGCCGGAGCGCGACAGGTCATCGATAATGACGACCTCATCACCATGGTCAAGCACGTGCTCGACCAGGTTTGTCCCAATGAATCCAGCTCCGCCAGTGACCAACCAACGCACGGAGAACCCCCGTCTTGTATATGAATGGACTGATCGCATTCCCGGGATTCGATATGCGACTTGCGCAGTTCTGACGCTCCGACTAGCCTAATCTGTCGTGAGTGTTCAGCACAAGCCGGGGGCACCGGCTGTGCTGGCGACGTCGCTGGTGCCCGTCGCGTCCACCATCCCCAGAACCCCACTACCTAAGGGCGCGATGCAGTCATGGCACAGTCCGCGGCTCCGCACCGCAGGCCTCGAGCGCCGGTAGCGGGCCGGCCGGGAGAGCACCGAGCACGACGGTGGTGGACCCGTTCGGGTCGTCCTGCGGCCCATGCTCGGTCAGTGACGGGAGCGGAGTTGTCTTCGGGCTCGGCGACGGAGCCACCAAAGCCGCCGGGTGCGACCGATGCCGGTTCGCCGGATCCGAGTTCGCCCGATCGGGCTTCACCCGCTCCCGGTCCGCCCGTTCCGAGCTTGCCCCGTCCCGGTGGCTCCCGGATCGGCTGGAACATCGTCGGAATCCTCGCCGGACTCCTCGGCGTCGCGGCGGTAGTGGCGTGGGTGCTGGGGTCCTACTTCAAGGTAGATGTCGCTGCCATGATGAGCTTCTACGGCGGTGACGGCTACTGCAAGCTTCCTCAGCAAGGCGTCGGCGTTCACTGCTGGAGCGACTACCCAGCCGTGCAGTTCGCCTCCGTGACGGATGCCCCGCTGAGGCCGGAGTTGGTCTACCCGCTGTCCAGCCGGATCCTCCGCCTGCCCTTCTTTGTGATCGGTTCCATCGGCGGGTACACCGCGGGTCTCATCGCGTTTCTCGTTGCCAGCGTGGCTTGCGTGATCGGTCCGGCGGTGTGGGCGGTCCGGGACACGTCTTGGGCGCTCAAGCCTGTTGTCGTGACGGTCGCCTCGGTAGCCACGTTGCCCGTCCTCATGCTGCTGGACCGCGGGAACATCCTCACGCTGACAGTCCCCTTCCTCTTGCTGGCTCTTCTCGGCCTTGTCCTCGACAAGCCGTGGTTGGTGGTGGTGTCGACGATCGCTGCTACCAGCGTCAAACCGCAGTTCGCCATTCTCGGCGTCGCGCTGCTCGCGCTCCGACACTGGCGAGCAGCTGCCGTGAGCATCGCCGGTTCGGCTGTGATCATCGTCGCTCCGTTTCTGCTCCTCGGGGGCGCGTGGCGGTCAGCTTTCGTCACCTGGCTCCATACGGCCGAGGCTTGGACGAGGTCCCAGCCGCTGTCGGCCAACTGGCCGAGCAACATCTCGCTCCCGCGACTGCTCTACCTGCTCGCTCACGCGGGGCCGTGGCGCGATTCCCGGCACGTGTCGACCATCGCCGACGGAACCTACACGACCGCAAGCATGGCAATCCTTGCCGTCATCATCGGCATCCTCGTGCTAAGTGGCAGGCATCTGCCGCCGCTGGCATCGGGGATCGCCCTACTGGCCATCGCTTCCCTCGCCTCACCCTTGACGTTCGGCTACTACGGCGTGTTCATGATTCCCGTCATTGCGATCGTCTTCCGGTACGGGCTCACGAACTGGCCCACGGACACCCGCTGGGACAGGGCCATGCCACGCACCCTGAGCGTCGCCCTGGTGCTCGGGCTCAGTCCTCTCCTCATCCCGCTGGGCCTGAGTCTGGTCCCACCAGTGGCGCCGCTGCTCCCCCTTCTGTCGACCTTCGCCTGGGCTGTGTTCCTGGTTGCCATGGCGATCTGGGGACTGGCGAGAATGCGACGAGCGCCGATCGATCCTTTACCCGATGCTATTTGGAGAACGAATGAGCCACGTTGACGATGGCAAGGCGCCGGTTCGGCTGTCGGTCGTCATGCCCGCCTACGACGAGCTCCCAAACTTGCGAGAGCTGCTCCCCGGCATCGCGTCAATCATCGCCCTGATTCCTCATGTCACGGCAGAGATCAATGTCGTCGTCCCAGGGTTCACCCAAGAGCCCGAGCTGGCCGAGATCCGATCGCTCGGTGGCCGACCTGTTCTTCGCGGGCCAACGGATGCGTTCGGGGACGCGATTCGGAGTGGAATTGCCGCCGCGGATCCCGCCGGCGACGTCGTTATCATCATGGACGCTGACGGTTCGCACGACCCGTCGACGATCGTCCGTCTCCTGGAAGCATCCGACGGCGCGCACGTGGTGGTGGCGAGCCGGTACACCAAAGGCGGGACCACCGACAATTCCTTCGCGCTCCGCACCATGAGTCGGACCCTCAACATGGCGTACCGCATCATCCTCGGGATCCGGTGCAAGGACGTCTCGACCAACTTCAAGCTGTACCGGCGCGCGGACCTGGCGCAGATCACCCTCACCTGCAAAGACTTCGACGTCGTCGAGGAGCTGCTGTTCCGGCTCAAGATGCTCCACGGCAAGGCCCTGGTCATCAAGGAGATCCCGGACCGGTTCTTCGAGCGCACTCACGGCGTCACCAAGCGGCGCCTGGGCCCGTTCGTCGTCTCGTACATCAAGACCCTTCTCTACCTGAGCTGGCTCGGGCGGCGGCACCGGGCATGAGAACACTCGTCATCGGAGCGTCCGGGTTCCTCGGCACCGCCGTCGTCCGCGAGCTGGCGGCGCGGGGGCACGACGTCGTCGGCTCCTCCCGGCGGCGCGCCGGATACCTGCCGCTCGACATCACGGACCCGGACGCGTGCCGCGCCGCGCTCGAGAACGGCGGGTTCGACAGTGTCGTCAACCTGGCCGCCGCCGGGGTGACCTCGGGCACCGCGAACGACCGCGAGATGAACGTCGTGAACTCGATCGGCGCGTCGGTCTTCGCCGGCGTCATGTCGGATCTCGCGACGCCTCCCTGGTTCGTCCACGCGGCTAGCTCGACGGAACCCCTGGGCGCCGAGACCGCCGAGTCGACGTACAGCAGCACGAAGGCTGAGGGCACCCGCACTACCGGGTCCCGGCTCCGCGCGGCGGGACTTCCCCATGCGATCGTCCGCATCCACAACACCTACGGCCCGGGCCAGCCACCCGGCCGATTCGTCATGGATGCGCTCACGACCCTGATGCGCCGGGAGACCTTCACGCTCAACTACCCGGCGCGGCTGCGCGACTTCTGCTTCGTCGACGACGTCGCGGGTCATCTGGCCGATCTCCTCGAGCGTCCCCGTCAGGGCGCGACCTCCCGCGAGATCGGTTCGGGTCAGGGGATCACCCTCGAAGAGGCAGCGCGGCTGATCTGCGACCGAGCCGGCGCTCCCGTCGAACTCGTCCACGCCAAGGGGATGCCCGGATCGGATCCCAACCTCACCCAGCTGGCCGACACGTCCAGCCCGGACTTCCTCAAGTGCACGACGCCCTTCCAGGACGGGATCGACGCGCTCGTGTCGGTTCTCGCTGCTCGCCGGCGCTGACGCCTCGCCACCGCGCCAGCGACGACGGCGCGAGCCGCCGACCGCTCGAGGTCGATACTGGGAGCCGGACGAGACGAAGGAGCAGCCATGATCGTGTGCGCGACCGTGACGGATGACGGACAGGTCGGCGGAGGGTGGGGCAAGGCCCGACGGGTGGCGCTCGCCACCGTGGCCGACGGCGCCATCAGCGACTGGCAGGAGATCGACGTCCGTTGGGACATCGCTCACGACGAGGGCACCGAGGGCTCGCACCACGCCCGGATCGCCCGGTTCCTGATCGAGAACCACGTCGACGTCGTCGTGACCGGTCACATGGGCCCGCCGATGGCGAACACGCTCGGCAAGCTGAAGATCCGCACCGTGCTCGGCGTCGGCGGAGACGCCCGTGACGCGGTGCTCGCAGCGGCAGCAGCGGCTCAGGACAGCTGAGCCGCCGGCCCCCAGTTCGCAGGAACGGGCGCGTCCACCCGTTCGATCCACATTGCCTTGTGCGGACAGCCCTGCACTGCGCGTTGAGCGGCCGCGAGCTCGCGGCGCGACAGGTCGCCCGCGGGGATGACCGGGTAACCCCAGCGGTCGAGCTCGATGAGGTCCGGCGCCAGGTGTGCGCACACGCCAACGCCGTCACAGGCCACCGGGTCGATCCGCAACCGGGAGGCGGCAACGGCGCTCGTGCGGTCTCCGGGCCCACTCACCACGTCACTCCGCTCACCACGTCACGCCAGGCACCGGGATGGTGGGCTGCCGGGCGCCCGCGCAGCGCCGACCGTGCGCGTGCTCGCTCGCGTCGTGCCGGAACGCCGTCAGCGCCGATGCGATCAGCCGGGTCGCGCCGTCGGGGTGGTGGCACGCGCCGCGTCCCTCGACCGCACGCAGGTCCGAGAGCATCCGGGCCCGTTCGCGCCGTGACGCCTTCCCGTCCGCGAGCAGAGCCATGCTCCCCGCCAGAGCGGGCAGCCCGAACAGGCACGGCCCGCACTGCCGGGCGCTCATCGACGCGAGGTACTCCGAGATCGCCGCGGTCTCCGCGATCCCGCACGCACCGGCTGCGATCGGGGCGACGACGCCGGCTCCGGCACTGAGGCCGATCGCCCGCAGCGCGTCCTCGTCGAACGTCGCGTCGATCAGGTCACCCCACGGCACCCACATCCCGCCGTAGCCGCCGAGCAGCACAGCCTGCGGCGGGCCGTTCTCGAGCCAACCGGTGCGCTCGAGCACCTCGGTGATCGGGGTGCGTCGGTCGACCTCGACGACGAGTCGGTCGATCGGCGTCAGCACGGTGAGCAGGACGGTGGGCGCCGGCGCGATCCCCCGCGCGAGCAGCGCGATCCGGGCCAGCGTCTCGACGTTGTGCACGAGGGTGCGCGGGGCACCGAAGGAGGCACCCCCGCGGCGTCGGGCCGTCGGCAGGGTCGGGCCGCCGTTCAGCGACTGGGTGATCGCGCTCGACTCGCCGGAAAGGTAGTGGGAGGGACCCATCACGAGCTCGATCGCCGGTCCCCCGACGCCCCAGGCGCGCCGGTCCGCGAGCGCGTCCTGGATCGCCGAGCGGGTTCCGGCGTCGTCCCCGTGCAGCCAGACGACGGCGCGCGCCGCGCCGAGGGTCTCGGCCGTGATGACGAGCCCGTCGAGCACGAGGTGCGGGCGCTGCCGCATCAGGGTCGCATCCTTCGCGCTGAGCGGCTCGCTCTCCGCGCCGTTCGCGACGACGGTGAGCGGCCCCGCCCCGCGCAGCGCCGAGCGCCACTTCACCGCGGCCGGGAAGTGGGCGCCACCGCGTCCGGCGAGCTGCGTGCGCTCGAGCTCGGCGATCAGCGCTGTGGTCCCGAGCGGACGCGGCCCGAGGGTGTGCACGAGCTGCGCGAGGCTCTCGACGGTGTGCGGCGCGCGGGGCTCGGCCGAGCCCGCGCGCGCGATCCGGACTCCGTGCAGCAACAGGCCGGCATAGTCACCGGCCGCGGTCGGGGCTGCCGCATGGGTCGGGGCCTGTGATCGGGACGGCGCGACGGACGGAGCCGGTGACGTCGAGACGGTCACCGCATCAACGTTCACCGCCGAACCCGCTGGTCGAAGTCGAAGAGGTCGGCGAAGTGATCCTGGTCCGCCTTCTCGTCGATCGACCGAGTCAGCTCGTCGACCTGGTCGGCCGGGGTCCGCGCGGCGTACCGGGTCACCGCGAGACCGACGATGGCGAACCCGCTCGCCAGGTAGAACCCGCGCAGTGCGACGACGTCGGTTCCGGCCAGCACACTGTGCCCCCAGACGAGGACGAGCATCAGGACCGCGACCTTGTGCACCGGCCACCAGACCCGGGCCGCGACCGAGCCAGCGAGACGAGCGGTCAGCCCGGTGACGAGGCCGGCCCACAGGGCGACCACGCCAAGGGTGACCGGGACCGGGCGGTACGCGGAGGCGAGCGGGAGGAGCGCGCCCTTCCAGCCCACGTGCGCCCACGGATCGGTCGCCAGGACGACGATGTGCAGCACGACGAAGACGAGGGTGAACGTGGCCAGCGAGACGTGCAGGCCCAGCCGCGTCGCCGCGGACGGCCGTCGGGCACCGCGCGCCCACGGGTGGGACAGGACCAGGCCGGTCGTCACGAGTGCCGCCAGGAGCAGGTACGACGCGATGCCGGTCGCGCGGCCGAGCAACCAGCTGATCGGTTGCGGCCCGCCCACTGAGTCGCGCACCAGCAAGGCGGCGAAACCAAGCGTCGCGGCGCCGGCGATGACGGCGAGCGCCCGGCCGATCACGGCCGGCGTCGAAGCCGCGGCGCGAGCATCAGACATCGCCGCGCCGCCAGATCACCATCGGGTCCAGCGCGGTGGTCGTCCCGACCGTCCCGTCCTCCTCGACCCACGCCGCGGCGAGCTCGAGGCGCTCGGCGCGCGAGCGGATCTCGGCCGCGCCGGCCAGGAACAGGGTCTTGCTCCAGACCTCCGACCACGCCGGATCCGAGGCCACCACCGTCACGGCCACCAGACCGTCGCCACCGGGGCGGCGGGTCCGCGGGTCGACCAGGTGGTGCACCGGCGCGCCACCGACGCGCCAGCGGCGCAGCCGGGTGGACGAGGTCGCGCAACCGGTGTCGATCAGGTCCAGCACGAGCACGAGCTGGTCCGGGTCGGCCGGGTCCTCGACGCCCACGTGCCAGCCGTCGCCGTCGGGGCCGACGCCGCCGAACGCGCAGTCACCACCGGCATCGACGGAGTAGCCCTGCCCGGCATTCGCGAGCTCCGCCGCGGCCCAGCGGACCGCAAGGCCCTTGCCGATCCCGCCGAGGTCGATCGGCTGCCCCGCGAGGTTCAGCCGCCACCCGATGTCACCGCGGGCGACCTCCGGCCACCACGGGAAGGCGCCGTCGGGGCGGTCCGGAGGCGGGGTCATCGGAACCGAGGACGCGGTGCGGTCGACCTCGCCCGAACCGAACGGCAACGAGCGGTCATAGCCCCAGCTGAGCAGCACGTCGAGGACCCGCGGGTCGAACAGGCCGCCGGTCTCCCAGTACGCGCGGTGCGCCTCCTCGACCGCCCAGACGAGCGTGGCCGGGACGTCGTGCCAACGGCTGGGTGCGGCGTTGGCGAGCGAGAGGGCGCTCTCGGCATCGAATCGTGAGCACGTGCGCTCCACGTCCCGGATGACCTCGGCCGCACGCTCGAGGCACGCGTCGCCATCCGGGCCGGGCCGCAGGACGGTCAAGGTGATCGGGCTGGCCATGGCACGGAACGACAGCACCGCCGACCCGTCAAGAAGGGTCGGACCGGCGCCCTGGCGCGCGTGCACGGCGGTCATGCCCCGGACGGCTTCGTCACCACTTGCACGGCGGGGGCCGGCTTCGGGGCGGGCGCCGCAGCCGCCGGAGCGCCCGCCGCTGCCGGTGCGGTGGTCTTCGACGTCGACTTCGAGGCCGCGCTCGTCCCTGGCTGGGGCGCCGTGCCTCCGGTCTGCGCGTCGAGGGTCGCCTGTAGCTGCGCGATGCGGTCCTGGGCCTGGGAGATCTTGGCAGCCAGGTCGGTGACCTTCTGGTCGACCGTGGCCTGCGGGTCCGGCGTCGTCGTCTGGCCTGCCGGTGCTGACGCGGCGGGGGCCCCGGCGGCGCCGGCAGCGGCGGAGAACGGGTCGTGCGAGCTGGCCCACGCCACGCTGGCCCCGAAGACTCCCGCTGTCGCGGGGATCAGGGCCAGCGCGGTCGCCCGGCGGCGAACCTTGGCGGAATCAGTCATGGGTGGGGTCTTCAGGCTTCTGCGTCTCGGTCCCACCGGACCCGGACGTCTGGTGGTCGGACTCATGCCTGGAGGACGTGGTCGACGTAGGGTCGGGCGAAGCGAAGTCGCTCGGTCCGGCCGTGGTGGAGTCCGCATTCTTGTCCCCCTGGGCGGTCGAGCCGTCGCCGTGCGTCGTTCCGGTGCTCGTGCCCTTCCCGGCGGCGACGGCTGCCTCGAGCCGGTCGATCTCGGCGAGCAGGTTGGTGATCGAGTGGTCGAGGTCGCCCGTGCGGGTCCCGTTGACGGTCGTGTCGGCCAGGGTGGTCTGCGCGAGGTTCGAGGCGCCCTTGGCGGACGCGGGGGTCCCGACGCCGTGGGCCGCAGTCGTTGCGCCGGCACCGATGAGCACTGCTGCGGCGGCGACGGCGATGGAGGTTCGGCTCTTGCGATTCATGATCAGTCCCTCGGTTGATGTCACGACGCGACGAGCGCGTCTGGACACACCTTCACCCGGCGTAGGTGAGGGAGGGGGCAAGTCCCTGCTAAGACTCGGCTAAGCCGCAACCGGCATCTCGAGGACCATCCGGGCGCCTCCGGACGCTCCCGACGCGAGGACGAGCCGGCCGCCGCCGCGTTCGGCAGTTCGACGTGCCACGTCGAGGCCGATGCCGGTCGAGCCCGCCCCGCTGCGGCCCCGCTCCGCGAGGTGCTCTCCCTCGAAGCCGGGCCCGTCGTCGTCGACGATCACCTGGACGGTGCGCTCCCGAGTCACCCGCACGGCGAGGCCGAACGCGGTGCTCGCCGGCGTGTGGCTGAACACGTTGTCGACCAGGGCGTCCAGAGCGGCGCCGAGCTCGTCGGACGAGACGCCCACCACGACGGCGTCCGCGGGAACATCCACCCGGAGGTCCCGCCCCTGGTCCGCCGCGAGCACACCCCAGAATCGAGCCCGCTCACGAACGACGGCGGCCGCGTCGCAGGTGCTCGGCGGTACGTCGTGCGAGGGGTGCCTGGCCGCCCAGACGACCGCGTCGACCGCACCGACGAGGTCGTCCACGTGCGCGGTCATCCGGTCTCGCTCGTGCGAGTCGGCGAGCGTCTCCACATCCAGGCGGAGCGCCGTGATCGGGGTGCGGAGCCGGTGCGACAGATCCGCCACCAGCTCGCGCTCGGCCGTCAGGAGGCCCGCGACCCGCGCGCCGAGGCCGTTCAGCACCCGACCGACAGAGGCGACCTCGGGTGGCCCGGACGGGTCGACGCGGGCGGTCAGGTCACCGCCGCCGAGCCGTTCGGC
Organism: Cellulomonas sp.; assembly: GCA_017882855.1. Classification (GTDB taxonomy): domain Bacteria; phylum Actinomycetota; class Actinomycetes; order Actinomycetales; family Cellulomonadaceae; genus JADGOR01. The sequence goes on from JADGOR010000060.1 coordinate 9,679, forward strand.
GACGTGAGAGAGGTCGAGGACGGACCGCGAGAGGCGCGCGGCGATCCGGTCCCCGGCGAACACGGTGACGAGGATGAGGAGCGCCCCGACGCCGGCCAGCACGAGCCAGGACTGCTGGACCCCTTGGTTCAGCTCGGAGTCCGGGACGAAGGTGCGGACCACGGCCACGCCGGTCGAACCCGCGACCGGGAGCAGGACCTCGACCCCACCGGGGGTGCTGGCAGTCAGTGCCCGACCGAGCGCGGCGAGCTGGGTGGACGGCGACACAGCGGCCGGCGCCCCCGCGACCGATCCGTCCGGCAAGAACACCGAGGTGCTCCGGGGACTGTCGTTCACCGAGAGGAGCGCAGCCTCCAGTCGTGAGCGGTCCTGGGTGACCCCGCCCGCGAACACCGCCACGCTCTGCGCGTCCTGCCGCCCCGCCGCGAGCGCGCGCTCGTGGGCCAGGGTGCGGGCGAGCACGCCGAGCGGTACCAGGAACGCCACCAGCATCACCGAGGTCATGGCCAGTCCGTAGCGGACCAGGAGGCGCCTCACGGCGGCGGCGCCAGCTTGACGCCGACCCCGCGCACCCGGTGCAGGTAGCGGGGGGCGTCGGCGCTCTCGCCCAGCTTCCGTCGCAGCCAGCTCAGATGGACGTCCACGGTCTTGTCCGCGCCGCCGTACGGCTGGTTCCACACCTTGGCGAGCAGCTCGCGCTTGCCGACCACCTCACCGGGCCGCTCGGCCAGGTAGTAGAGCAGGTCGAACTCCTTGGGGCTCAGATCGAGCGGGACGCCGTCCAGGAGCGCCGTCCGGGCCCGGGCGTCGACGACGATCCCGCCGACCGTGACCGGACCGGAGACCTCGGCCGACTCAGCGCGACGCAGCACGGCGCGGATTCGCGCGTCGAGCTGGTCCGCGGCGAACGGCTTGACCAGGTAGTCGTCCGCACCGGCGTTCAGCAGGGCGACGATCTCCGCTCCTTCGTCGCGGGCGCTGACCACGATCACCGGGACGTCACTCACGGCGCGGATCATCGCGAGCAGCGATGCACCGTCGAGGTCCGGCAGCCCGAGGTCCAGCAGCACCACGTCCGGACGGTGCTCGACGAGGCTCTGCAAGCCCTCCATCGCCGTCGGGGCCGTCATCGTCGAATGCTGCCGGGCCGTGAGCGCGCGCACCAGGGCAGTCCGGATGGTTGCGTCGTCCTCGACAATCAGCACATCGGCCACAACACGGACGGTAGGCCATCGACGGCGCGCCTGGCATCACCGGCGCCCAGGAGGACGTCGGTTCGGTCGATCTTGCAGCTGCCTTAACCCCTCCTTCACCCGCGCGCACGGCACCATAGGTGCATGCAGGACGAGTGCTCCCGATGAAGCGGCGCGAGCTGTCGCGCCCGGCCCGGACGCTCGTCGTCCTGGTCTGGGCGATGACGGCCGTGCTGGCGGGCACCGTCACCTCGTGGGCGGTATCCGTGATCGGCAGCGAAGAGGGTGTTGCCAAGGCGCGCGTGCTGAGCGAGGCGGACGTCGCGGCGGCGCTCCAGCAGCAGGTCGCAGCGCCGGCGGCCAGCGCGTCACCGACCGTGACGCCCGCCGCGACCCCCACCGCGACGCCGACGACGGACGTGCCCTCGGAATCGCCGTCCGCGACTGCGAAGCCGACGCACCGGGCGACGCCCACGCCTACGCCCACGACCACACCCGCGCAGACTGCCTCGCCGTCGGCCGCGACCGTCGAGCGGATCTTCAACGTGACCGGCGGGCAGGTCGACGCCTTCTGCACCGGTGCGGCGTTCACGATGTACGCCGCACCGCTGAACGACTGGTCGGTGGAGATCGACCACAACGGTCCGGTCAGCGGCGAGGTCACTTTCCGCTTGAGCGGATCCGAGAGCAAGCTCCATGCGACCTGCCAGGACGGCGTGCCGACCAAGGCGTCAGACGGCGGCGGCGGCGACTGACCGCTCGTTCGCACCGCCTCGATCAGCCGGGCGGAGCCGCCGACGAGCGTCGGGTCGAGCACCGGTGCGTCGATGCCGGCACCCGACGGACTCGCTGCCGATCACGGCTGACCACCGGGGCGTGCCACACTCCCGGAATGGCATTCATCTGCGACAACTGCCAAACCAGGTTCCGGTCGACCCCGGCGCGTACGTTCACGGGTCGCCGGCTCTGCCAGGCGTGCAACGCGTGGTTGCTCGGTGCGACGGCCGGTCTCAGGTCGAGCGGATCCGGCGCGGTGAGTGCGTCGATGACCGATGCCGAGATCAGCGCACTGGCCGTCGGCGGCTGGACCGCCCGGGTCCGGGCGTGGCTCCGCCGAGATCGCCCGACGGAACGCTGAGCCGTCCGTGGTCGGGCGCCCCAGCGGCCCGGCTCACCGTGCGACGAGGGAAGCGCCCGCGCTGACCAGGAGAACGACGTCGACCGCGGCGACCGCGATCGTCAGGGAGAACGGCAAGCGGCTGTGTCGCCGCATGAGCGCCACGACCGCTGCCGCCACCGCGATCACGCCCGCTGCGACCAGGCCCACCAGCGCCCCCGCCCCGGGGCCACCCGCCGGGCCGAGCACGATCAACGCGCTCGCCGCGATGAGCACCGACGGTGCCAGCAGACTCGACCAGGTACGCCCGAGCCGGTGCGGCAAGCCGCGCACCGCGGTGGACCGGTCGTCCTCGAGGTCGGGCATCACGTTCGCGACGTGCGCCCCGACGCCGAGCAGCGCCGTCGCGAGGACGACCCACCAGGTCGGCCACGGATGGCCGGGCAGCGCGAGCGCGACGAAGGCCGGGAGCAGGCCGAAGGAGAGCGCATAGGGCGCCCACGACCACCAGGTGCTCTTGAGCCTGGCGTTGTACCCCCACGCGGCAGCCACCGCGACAAGATGCGCGGAGCCGGCGCGCCATCCCGTGGCCAGCGACAGCGGGACGCACAGAGCGGCCGCGACGAGGGCACCCGCACGGACGACGCGCGTCGTCACCGACCCCGCGACGATCGGCTTGTCGCGGCGGCCGACGGCGAGATCCCGCTCGGCGTCGATCCAGTCGTTGGACCACCCGACCGACAGCTGGCCGGCGAGCACCGCAGCGCCGATCAGGGCAGAGACGCGCCCGCCGGCACCTGCGCCGACTGCCACCGTCGTCACCAGGGCCGTGACGGCGAGAGTCGGCCCGAGGTGGCAGGCCCGGGCCAGGGCACCGACCCTGCGTCCGATCTCGCGCATCTGCGCTCCGTCCTGTGTCGGTTGCCCCGGGCGGACCTTACCGACAGCGGTGCCCTACCTCTGCCGCGGCAGGAACGGGACGAACCTCGGCGTCCGGGCAGCGTAGGCGGCGTAGCCGGCGAACCGAGCGGAGAGCCGCGCCTCCTCCCAACGCGCCTTGACCGAGAGGAGCACGACCAGCGCGACGAAGACGACGAGGCGGAACACACTCCCGGACGCCACCGTG
>JADGOR010000124.1 GCA_017882855.1 Cellulomonas sp.
CGAACGGCTCCGTGCCGCGGAGGCGCAGCGACACGTTCGCCTCCACCCGCATCTGGCCGTTCTCCATCTCCGCGTCGGAGACGTCGATCGCCCGGAGCACGAGCCGGAGCTCCTCGGCATAGCGCCGCGCCTGTTCGGCGGTCCGCACGTCGGGCTCGGTGACGATCTCCATCAGCGGCACGCTGGAGCGGTTGAAGTCCACGAGGCTCACCCTGCTCCCGTCGGGGCCAGCCGCGTAGACCAGCTTGGCCGTGTCCTCCTCCAGGTGCGCTCGCCGGATCCTGATCGTGATGGGACCCTCGGAGGTCAGAAACGTGAGCGAGCCGTTCGACGCCAGCGGAAGGTCGTACTGGCTGATCTGGTAGCCCTTGGGGAGGTCAGGGTAGAAGTAGTTCTTGCGGTCCCAGCGGGTCGTGGCAGGCGCGGCCGCCCCGATCGCGGCCCCGGTTGCCAGCACGTGCTCCACGGCCCGCCGGTTGAGGGTGGGAAGCGTGCCCGGCAGGCCCAGGCAGACCGGACAGGTGTGCGTGTTCGGCGCGGCGTCCGGGTGCGGGACGGCGCAGGCGCAGAACATCTTGCTCGCGGTCCGGACCTGGCAGTGCACCTCGATCCCGATGACCGCTTCCCAGCGTGTGGCGTCTGCCTCGCCCGGGCGCGTCGCGGGGCCGGTCATGCGGACGTCGCCGTCATGCGGACGTCGCCGCCACGCGGCCGATCGTGTCAGGGGTCACGGCGAGCATGCCACGCAGTGTCGCATAGGGCCCGTCCCTGCGCCGACCCCGGGCGGGCAGAGGCGGCCATGATCAGGCGGCTGACGCTGACCGCCCTCCACACGTTCCGTCCGCGGTGGGTGCGACGCAGCCGACGAAATGGCCCGCCTCGAGCTCCGCGAGACCAGATCCGGCGAGGCCGGCGAGATCCGCCGCGGCGCCGCCGTCGGGGACGGCCGCATGGAAGAGGCACCGCTCGCCGGGGGCCGGAGCCCAGCCCGACCCGGCGCGCACACCTGCGTCGATCTGGCCCCACTTCTCGTGGAGCCGCGGGACCGACGCGATGAGCATCCGGGTGTACGGGTGGAGCGGTTGCCCGAACACGGCCGCGGTGGCCCCCATCTCCACGATCCTTCCCCGGCGCAGGATCACGGTTCGTTCGCTGATGTAGTTGCCGAGCGAGAGGTCGTGCGTGATGAACAGGATTCCGAGGCCACGCGCCTTGAGATCGCCGAGCAGGTTCAGCACGTCGATCCGGGTCGACGCGTCCAGCATGCTGATGATCTCGTCCGCGACGAGGTATCGCGTGTCGAGCAGCAGGGCGCGGGCGATGAGGAGTCGCTGGAGCTGCCCGCCGCTCAACTGGTGCGGGTACTTGTGGAGGACCTGGCCCGGATCGAGGGTGACCGCCTCGAGGGCGTCGTTGAGCTTGCGCTCCCATTCCGCGGTGGACGCCGATCCGAAGTAGACGCCGCGGATGAGGCCGAAGACGTGGTCCGCCTTGAAGATCGGGTTGAACGAGCTGAACGGATCCTGGAAGACGCCCTGGACCGTGCGGTAGTAGGAGCGCAGGGCGGACCCGCGGAGCGTCGCGATGTCGGTCCCGTCGTGGGTGATGGCACCCCCGTTCACGGCCAGCAGCCGCAGGATCATCTTGCCGATCGTCGACTTCCCGCTTCCGCTCTCGCCGATCAGCGAGATCACCTCGCCGGGCTGCAGCGAGAAGCTCACGTCGCGGACGGCCGCGAGGTCCGTCCCGCCGAAGAGGCCCACCTTGTAGGTCTTGGAGACCCGCTCGAGCGTCAGCATCACGAGGCCATCCAGCAGGCCACCGAGTGGTTCGGCTCCACCTCGACGAACGGGGGCTCCTCGTCAGTGCACCTGGCGATCGCGATGGGACAGCGCTCGCGGAAGCGGCAGCCGGTCGGCGGGTTCAGCAGCGACGGGGGGGTCCCCGGGATCCCGGTCAGGCGCTGCTCCTCGAACCGCACGCCGATCTCCGGCAGGGACGAGATGAGCAGGCGCGTGTACGGGTGCTTTGGCCGGGACATGATCACGTCGGTCGGGGCCTTCTCGGCCAGCTTGCCGGCGTACATGATGGCCAGCGTGTTCGAGATCTGGTACAGGATCGAGACGTCGTGGGTGACCACGATCATGCTCTTGACGAAGCCGCGGTCGCGGAACTCGACGAGCGTCTGAGCGACCGCGCGCTGGCTCGACACGTCGAGGGCGGAGGTGATCTCGTCGGCGATCAGCAGCGACGGGTCCAGGAGCGTCGAGAGGACCATGACCATCCGTTGCTTCATCCCGCCGGAGAGCTCGATCGGGTAGCGGTCCAGGACGTCCCGGGCAAGGCCCACGAGCTCGAGGCGTCGCTCCAGCTCCTCGCGAATGTCGTGGTACCGCACGCCCCGCGTTGCGACGAGCTCCCCGACCATCTTCCCGATCTTGCGCGTCGGGTTCAGGGCGCTCATCGCGTACTGCGGGATGATCGAGACCTCGGCAAACCGGAAGTGGTTCATGTCGGCCTGGTCGTCGATCGGGAGCGGAACGCCGTCCAGCGTGACCGTCCCGCCCACGTGCCGCATCCGCCCCTCCATGCGGATGAGGCTGTTGCCGAGGGTCGACTTGCCGCAGCCGGACTCGCCGGCGAGACCCATGATCTCGCCATCAGCGATGCCGAAGGTGACCCCGTCGAGCGCCTTGACGTCGCCCGCCAGGGTCCGGTAGTAGACGCGCAGATCCGTGACCTGGAGGCTCACGTGTTCCTCAGCTTGGGGTTGAAGACCTCGTCGAGGCCCACGTTCGTGATGTAGAGCGCGCCGACGATGGCCGTGATCGCCACGCCGGGCGGGATGAACCACCACCACAGGCCGAGCTGGAGGGCGCTCCAGGCGACCGCGTCGTACATCATCAGCCCGAGCGACGACCCGCTCGTGGGACCCAGCCCGATGAAGTCGAGCGTGGCGGCGATCAGGATCGCCCCGCCGAACAGGAGGATGAAGGTCAGGAAGAGGTACGAGCTCATGTTCGGTGCGATCTCGCCGAAGACGATCCGAAGACCTTTGACGCCGCTCATCCGGGCGAGGTTGACGAACTCCCGTGATCGGAGCGAGAACGTCTGCGCGCGGATCGCCCGGGCTGCCCACGGCCACGAGGTGAACCCGATGAACAGCGCCTCCACGACAACGCCGCGAGCCGAAAGGTAGGCCGCCGCGACGAGGAGGAGGGCCAGCGTCGGGATCACGAGGACGACGTTCGTGATCATGTTCAAGACCTCATCGATCCAGCCGCCCCGGTATCCGGCGACGAACCCGACCGTCATCCCGATGATCGCCGCAATCCCGCCCCCGAGCGCGCCAACGAGGAACGTCGAGCCGAGGCTGTACACGAACTGGGCGAAGATGTCCTGCCCGAAGGAGGTGGTCCCGAACCACCAGTCGGCGGACGGGGAGGCGCCCAGCGGCCCGATGAGGGCGTCGGGATCGCCCGGTCGAATGATCGGGCCGATGAGCGCGAGGACGAGGAACACCGCGATGATGGTGAGGCCGATGATCACCTTCTTGGTGCGCAGCGCGAAGTAGAGAATCTCACCGCGGCGGCTCATCGGTCGCGGGTCGGGCCGCCCGCCCACCGGGACCGCGCCGGGAACCGTCGGCACGCCCTGGGGGCCCTGCACGACGTCCGGGGTCTGCGCGCCCGCTGAGGGCGCTCGAGTCGTCATTCTTCCGCTCCGCTCATCGCGACCCGCGTCCGGGGGTCGACGATCACATACGCGATGTCAACGATGAAGTTCGCGATGAGGACGCCCAGGATGATGAACAGGAAGATCCCCTGGAGCAGGAAGAAGTCCTCGTTCTGGATCGAGGCGAGCAGCAGCTTGCCGAGGCCCGGGTAGGAGAACACGATCTCGGTCACGAGCGCACCGGCGACGACCACGCCCAGGCTCAGTGCCAGGCCCGTGATCTGGGGCAGCATCGCGTTCCGGAACGCGTACTTGCGGACGAGCCGGCTCGGGGCGCCGAGCGCCTCCAGGTAGCGCGAGTAGTCCGCCTCGAGCTCGTAGATGATCATGTTCCGCATCCCGATGGCCCAGCCGCCCAACCCGACCAGGAAGAGCGAGGCGAACGGCAGGACCCAGTGCGAGAAGAGGCTTCCGATGAACTTCCACGTCAGGGTGGGCTCGAGCGAGTAGCTGTAGCCGCCGGAGATCGGGAAGATGTTCAAGATGAAGCCAAAGACCCAGGCGAGCACGATCGCGAGCCACATGTACGGGGTGGCCGTGAGCACATAGCCGACCGGCAGCACGACGTTGTCGAGCAACCGTCGACGGGCGGCCCTCGCCCCGATCGTGTTGCCCACCCACCAGCTCAGGAGGACGGCCGGGATGAGCAGCGCCAGGGTGTACGGAACGGCGCTCATGATCACGCTCGTCACCGGCCTGCCGGTCAGGTAGACGCTCCTGCCGAGATCGCCGTGGAGCAGTGATGCCCAGAAGTTGATGTACTGCTCCCAGATCGGGTGGTTGAGCCCGAACAGGTTGTTGTAGTAGGTGACGAGCGCCTGCGACCCCTCAGGGCTGAGCCCGAACCCCGTCCGGCTGACCAGGCTCTGGACCGGGTCCCCGGGCATGAAACGCGGGATCAGCCAGTCGATCGTGGCCGCGATGAAGAACGTGGCCGCGTAGATGAGAAGCTTGCGCCCGAAGTAGCGTCGCAATGGGTGTCCCCTGGTCGCCCGCCGACGGGTCGGGCGTGGACGTCCCTCCCCCCGCAGCGCGGGGGGAGGGACG
>JADGOR010000125.1 GCA_017882855.1 Cellulomonas sp.
CCCCAGGTACAGGACGACGTCCAGGATCAGCCACGCGATCCCGTTCCGTGCGCGTCCTTTGGACTCGGCGAGCGTCTTCATTTCGTGTTCCTCCACCTTAGGTCGATTGGTAACGGTGCTATCGCGATGATATCACCATGGTGCCGGTTCCGCCGCGGTCCGGGATGCCGCGGTGCGCAGTTCAGTGCGGGTGACGCAACCCGGTGCGGGTGACGCAGCTCAGTGCGCGCGGCGCTCGTTCGAAGCGCGGCGGACGCGGTCAGGTCGTGCTGCGCCCGTCGGACCTGGTGATCGGTTCGATCTGGCGGCCGGGGAGCGGGCCGAGCACTCCGGAGAGTCGCCGAACCGCCGTGCCCAGGTGCTTCTTGACGGCGTCGTCGGTGATCCCGAGCGCCGCGGCGATCTCCGCCGTCGTCCGGTCCTCGCAGTAGCGGAGGATGACGCACGCCCGCTCGCGCGGGGACAGGGCCGCCATCGTCGTCTCGACCGCGAGCCGCTGGGCGCTCGTGTGCGGTGACCCTTGGTGCGCGGCGGTTCGTTCGAGCAGGCGTCGCACCGAGATGGACCGCTTGCGGTCGCGGCGCGGCTCGAGAGCGCCGAGGAAGGCGATGCGACGCGCGGGCAGGTCCGAGTCGAGCATCGGCTCCGTGTACGTCATCGTCGCCCCTCGCCCGATCGGCCCGTCGCTCACCGCGCGCCGCCTCTACCTCCTATAACGCGCGTCGGGGCCAAAAGGATGGGTCGGGGGGACGATCAATTCTTGGCGTCGTCGGACTCGGCGCCGCCGGACTTGGAGTCCTTGGGCTTGGAGTCGTCGGACTTGGAGTCCTTGGGCTCGGCGTCGTCGAGCTTCGCGTCCGTGGATTCGTCGTCATCCGACTCGTCCTCGTCGGACTCGTCCTCGTCGGACTCGTCCATCGCGGCCAGCGCGGGCACCAGCTCGTGCCGGTGTCCGTAGGTGTCGAGCACGGCGACGATGGCAGCAGCCATCGGGATCCCGATCAGCGCGCCGATGGCGCCCCACAGGGCAGCGCCGATGAAGACCGAGGCCAAGGCGATGCCCGCGTTGACGTCCATCGTCCGTTTGCTGACCCGCGGGGTGAACACGTACGTCTCGATCTGCTGGTAGATCGTGGCGAACACGACGATCCACACCGCGGTGATCGGCGACGAGAACACGACGAAGAGGATCGGGATGAGGATCCCGAAGTAGGTGCCGATCACCGGCACGAACTGCGCCATCAGGCCCACCAGGACGGCGAGCGGCAGCCAGGAGGGCACGCCCACCAGGTAGAAGAACGCCGCATAGAACACGGACGACAGCCCCGCGAGCACGACCTTGGAGACCACGTAGCCGCCGGTCTTGGCCTGGGCGATGTCCCAGACCTTGACGAAGACGTCCTGGCGCGCCGGCGGAAGCCAGGAACCGATCGTCGTGCGCACGCGCGGTCCGTCAGCGGCCAGGTAGAGCGCGAAGACGAGGAAGGTGACGGCGTTGAGCACGGCTGTCAGAAGGGACGTGACCACGCCGAGGATGCCGCCAGCCAGGTTGGAGGCCACCGACCCGACCTGCGACGGAGTCACGTTGAGGTTGCTGGTCACGGTCGTGGGATCCAGCGTCAGCTTGAACGTGCGGTTGGCCCACGAGATGACATTGGTGACCACGTCCGGCAGCGACTGGACGAGCGAGGCGAGCTGGTTGAAGAACAGGTTGCCGAACATCGCGCCGAGCCCGACGACCGCGAGAACCACCAGGCTGCCGACGAGCGCCGTGGCCAGGCCGCGCCTCCATCCCCGCTCGGTCAGCCAGTTGATGGCCGGCTCCATGGCCATCGCGAACAGCCACGAGAGCAGGAGGAGGAACAGGAAGTGGCTGATCGACTGGAAGACCCACAGCGCGATCATCCACAGCGTGACGATCAGCAGAACCGTCAGCACCGCCCGGCGCAGCGCCCGCTGCTCGAAAGCGATCAGTCGAACCGGCTGAGCCGGAGACGGCGAGGACTTGACCTGGCGCGGCTCTTCAGTCTTCATGGCGACCCCCTCGGCACGAAGATAGCGTGCCGTGAGGGAAGGTCGCCCGGCCGCGCCGCCGGGCGCCGCTATCTGGTCGACGTGGCGGTCAGGCTGGCCTGGTCGGCGCGGCGACCGCAACGTGAGTGGCCTTCGCCGCCGTCATCTACTCTCGGGTACGGGCGGCCCGGGTCGACCGCGCGGGTCGGCTCGAGAACGAGGCGCACCTGGCCTGAGGCCACGCGGAGCGGGAGAGCGGTGGGTCCGATGAGGATCGCGAGCTACAACATCAAGTCGCTCCGCCAGGACCGCGCGGCGGTGGTCGCGGTACTGCAAGACCTCGACGCCGACGTGGTCGGCATCCAGGAGTCGACCCACTGGCCGGTGCGGCGCCGGCGCCTCACCAGGCTCGCGCGTGATGCCGGGCTCGAGGTCGCGGTGACCGGCTGGGGTGCGCGGGAGACGTCGCTGCTGGTCCGGCCGGGTCTCGAGGTCACCGAGCCGCAGCGGATCCCGATGCCCTGGAAGATCGGTCGGACCCGGCGTGGGATCGCTGTCGCCACGGTGGCCGGCGTGCCCGTCATCGTCGTGCACCTGAGCCTCGACCCGGCCGAGCGGCAGCGGCACCTCACCATCATCCAGGGGGTGCTCACCCGGTACGGGCCGGAGCGCGTCGTCGTCGTCGGGGACCTGAACGAGGAGCCGGGTGGGGCCGGCTGGACGGCGCTCACCGCCCACCTCGCCGATGCCGCGGCCCACGCCGGTCCGACCTTCCCGTCGGCGAACCCGGGCCGACGGATCGACGCGATCCTGGTCGGCGCGCGGCACCGGGTCGTCAAGAGCCGGGTTCGACACGATCAGGTGACCGGGCTCGCCAGCGACCACTGCCCTCTCTACTGTGACATCGCCCCCGACGACATCGCCCCCGACGACATCGCCCCCGACGACATCGCCCCCACCGACAGCACCCCGGTCGACGCCGAACGGACCCACCGATGACCGAGCTCGATCAGTCGCACGGCGTCGGCCGCGATCGCCTCCTGATCGACTCGCTGCGCGGCGACCTCACGGCGGCGTCCTTCACGGTGCCCGCAGTCGAGTCGCTCCTCGGTCCGCTCGCTTCCGCCGCGCTCGGCCGGGAGCAGTCGCTCGCCGCACTGCGCGCCACCGATCGCCCGGGGGATCTCGCCACCCTCGTGCGGCTCTTCGTGCTCGGGGCCAAGGTGGCGCGGGACGAGCTGGACCACGCCTTGCCCCGGCTGGGGACCTCGGGCGCCGAGCGCCTCGGTCTCGTCACCAGCGCCGGCCGCGAATCGGGCGACGCTGTTCGCGCCGACGTCGACCTGCGGCCCTACCAGGTCCTCGACGCCTCCGGCGAGGTCACCTGGTGGCTCGCCTCCGACCAGGGAGAGCTGGCAACCGGCGAGGCGCTGCAGGCTGACCATGTGCTCGGCGTCGGCGCCGCCTCGGTGACGCTCGCCCAGGTCACCATCCGGGAACCGCGGGAACGCGCTCTCGACCTCGGCACCGGGTGCGCGATCCAGGCCTTGCATGCGTCCCGGCACTGCCGCAGCGTCGTGGCGACGGACACGTCACGTCGCGCCCTGTCCTTCGCGGCGTTCAACGCGGCCCTCGCCCACGTCGACCTGGACCTGCGGGCCGGTTCGATGCTCGCTCCGGTGCGCGGGCAGACCTTCGACCTGGTGGTGTCCAACCCGCCGTTCGTCATCACCCCGGGCGCCGTCCATGACGCCGGGCTGCCCCGGTTCGAGTACCGCCAGACGGAGACCGCCGGCGACGACGTCGTGCGCGACCTGGTGCTCCGGGTGGGCACCGTTCTCGCCCCGGGAGGTGTCGCGCAGCTGCTCGGCAACTGGGAGTTCTGGCGCGGCGAGGACTGGCAGGACCGGATCGGCTCGTGGGTCGACGCGTGCGGTCTCGACGCGTGGGTGATCCAGCGCGAGGTGCTCGATCCGGCGGAGTACGCGGAGACGTGGCTGCGGGACGGCGGCCTGACGCCGGACCGGGACCCGGCGCGCTTCCAGGCCGCCTACGCCGCGTGGCTCGACGACTTCGAGCGCCGCCGAGTCGAGGGCATCGGTTTCGGCATCATCACGCTGCGACGCCCGATGAGAGAGGACGCGCCGCTCTTGCGCCGGCTCGAGGAGCACACCGGGAGCCTGCACCAGCCGCTCGGTGCGCACCTGGCGCACGGTCTCGCCATGCACGACTGGCTCGCGGCCCACGACGACGCCGCGCTCGCGGCGGCCCACCTCACCGTGGCCGCCGACGTGACCGAGGAGCGCTATCTCGAGCCGGGGAGCGCGGACCCACGGGTCATCGTGCTGCGCCAGGGTGACGGCCTCGGTCGGGGGATCCAGGCGGACACCGCGCTGGCCGGCTTCGTCGGCGGGTGCGACGGAGAGCTGAGCGTGGGCCAGATCATCGGCGCGCTCGCGGCGCTGCTCGAGGTCCCGGCCGAGGAGCTCGCCGGGGACGTTCTGCCCTCGGCCCGCGGACTCGTCCGGGACGGCTTCCTGCTCGTCTGACGGATCCGCGTCGGGCCGACGGGCCGGTGCGGGAGACCCATCCCCTGGCGGACCACCGCGCGACGCGGCGGCCCGCCAGGGGATGGGTCTCTACGCCGCGGGCAGGTTCACGACGAACGACGTCGCTCCCGGCGCGGACTCGACCACGACGGTCCCGTCGTGCGCGGCGACGACCGCCGCCACGATCGACAGGCCGAGC
>JADGOR010000061.1 GCA_017882855.1 Cellulomonas sp.
GCCCTGCGCGACTTCGTCACGGCGTCGGCCACGTACCCGCTCCGGGTGGACCGCGAGCGCGCGCTGTTCGGCTCGTGGTACGAGTTCTTCCCGCGCTCCGAGGGCGCGATGTACAACAAGCGCACCCGAAAGTGGACATCCGGCACGCTCCGCACGGCGGCCGAGCGGCTGCCCGCGATCGCGGAGATGGGCTTCGACGTCGTCTACCTCACCCCGATCCACCCGATCGGCACCACGAACCGCAAGGGTCGCAACAACTCGCTCACCTGCCTGCCTGGCGACCCGGGATCGCCGTACGGCACCGGCTCCGACGCGGGCGGGCACGACGCGATCCACCCGGAGCTCGGCACCTTCGAGGACTTCGACGCCTTCGTGGCGCGGGCCCGCGAGCTGGGGCTCGAGGTGGCGCTGGACCTCGCGCTGCAGTGCTCGCCGGACCACCCGTGGGTGACCGAGCACCCCAAGTGGTTCACCACCCGGGCCGACGGCACGATCGCTCGCGCCGAGAACCCGCCGAAGAAGTACCAGGACATCTATCCGCTCAACTTCGACAACGACCCCGAGGGCATCTACGCGGGGATCCGCGGCGTCCTGCAGGTCTGGATCGACCACGGCGTCACCGCGTTCCGCGTCGACAACCCGCACACCAAGCCGCTGCCGTTCTGGGAGCGGATCATCGCGGACGTGGGCTCGGCCCACCCCGACGTCATCTTCTTGTCGGAGGCGTTCACCCGGCCGGCGATGATGCGCACCCTCGCCATGATCGGGTTCCAGCAGTCGTACACGTACTTCACCTGGCGCAACACCCGGGACGAGCTCGCCGAGTACCTCACCGAGCTCTCCACCGAGACGGCCGGCTTGTTGCGCCCCAGCTTCTGGCCGACGACGCACGACATCCTCACGCCGACCCTCCAGCACGGCGGTGCCGCGGCCTTCGCGATCCGCGCCGTGCTGGCCGCCACCGGCTCCCCCACCTGGGGCATCTACTCGGGGTACGAGCTGCTCGAGAACGTGGCGCGGCCCGGCGTCGAGGAACAGATCGACAACGAGAAGTACGAGTTCAAGCCGCGCGACTGGGCGGCGGCCGAGGCCCTCGGGATCACCGCCCTGCTGACCCGGCTGAACGACATCCGTCGGGACAACCCGGCGCTGCAGCGATTGCGCGGCCTGCACGTGCACGACACGACGAACGACCGGGTGCTCGCGTTCTCGCGGCACGTGCCGGCCGAGCACTCGCCGACCGACCGCGCGAACACCGTGATCGTCGTCGTCGCGCTCGACCCGGACGGCGTCAGCGAGTCCACTGTTCACCTCGACCTCGAGGCCCTCGGTGTCGAACCTGAGCACACGCCGACGACGCCGTCGTTCGCCGCGCACGACCTGCTCTCGGGTGCCACCTACGCTTGGGGTCACGAGGCGTTCGTTCGCCTCGACCCGACCGTGCAGTGCGCCCACATCATCGAGGTGCGGAGCCTATGACCCGGGCGTTCGACGCACTGCGGGACTACGAGCGCCGTCCGCTGGCCGACGACCCTCAGTGGTACCGCACGGCCGTCTTCTACGAGGTGATGGTCCGCTGCTTCTCCGACGAGTCGGACGACGGCATCGGGGACCTGCGCGGACTCATCGAACGACTCGACTACCTCGCGTGGCTCGGCATCGACTGCCTGTGGCTACCGCCCTTCTACCCGTCGCCACTTCGGGACGGCGGCTACGACATCGCGGACTATCGCGCCGTCGCCGGGCAGTACGGCTCGATGACCGACTTCGACGAGCTCGTCGAGGCGGCCCACGAGCGTGGCATCCGGATCGTCGTGGACCTGGTCATGAACCACACGAGCGACCAGCACCCGTGGTTCCAGTCCTCGCGCTCGAACCCGACCGGCGCGTACGGCGACTTCTACGTGTGGCGCGACGACAACACCGGCTACGGCGACGCGCGGATCATCTTCACCGACACCGAGACCTCGAACTGGACCTTCGACACGGTCCGCCGTCAGTACTTCTGGCACCGGTTCTTCTCGCACCAGCCCGACCTCAACTTCGAGAACCCCGCCGTGCAGGAGACGATGATCGACGTCGCGCGGTTCTGGCTCAAGCGCGGCGTCGACGGCTTCCGGCTCGACGCGGTCCCGTACCTCTTCGAGGCCGAGGGCACGAACTGCGAGAACCTTCCCGCCACCCACGAGTTCTTGCGCCGGATCCGCCGGACGGTCGATGCGGAGTTCCCCGGCACCGTGATCCTCGCCGAGGCGAACCAGTGGCCCGACGACGTCGTGCCGTACTTCGGCACGGAGGCCGAGCCCGAGTGCCACATGTGCTTCCACTTCCCGGTCATGCCGCGGATCTTCTTCGCGCTCAGGGAACAGCGCGCCAAGAAGCTCGTGGAGATCATGGAGGACACCCCGAAGCTCCCCGCCGGTGGCCAGTGGGGCACCTTCTTGCGCAACCACGACGAGCTCACCCTCGAGATGGTCTCCACCGAGGAACGCGCCGCGATGTACGGCTGGTACGCGCCCGACGCCAGGATGCGGGCGAACGTGGGCATCCGGCGTCGGCTCGCTCCCCTGCTGAACAACTCGCGCGCTGAGATCGAGCTCGCCAACGCCCTGCTCCTCTCCATCCCAGGCAGTCCGTGCCTTTACTACGGCGACGAGATCGGGATGGGTGACAACATCTGGCTGCCGGACCGGGACGCCGTGCGCACGCCGATGCAGTGGACACCCGACCGCAACGCGGGCTTCTCGGCCGCGGATCCCGGGAAGCTCTACCTGCCGGTCATCCAGTCGCTCGTGCACCACTACACGAGCGCGAACGTCGAGGCGCAGATCGCCCAACCGACCTCCTTGCTGCACTGGGTGCGTGGCCTGCTGGCGGTCCGGCGCCAGCATCCGGCGTTCGGGCTCGGCGACTACGTGCCGGTGGTGTCGAGCAACGAGTCCGTCTTTGCCTTCCTCCGCCGGACGCCGCAAGAGACGCTGCTCTGCGTGGCGAATCTCGCGACGACGCCGCGGGCCGCGACCCTGAGCCTCGAGGCCCTGGCCGGTCGCGAGGTGGTGGACATCTTCGGGGGCACGCCGTTCCCCGCGATCAGTTCTGACGGGCGGCTCACGATGACCTTCGGGTCGCGTGACTTCTACTGGCTCTCCGTGGCCACCCGCGGATGACTGGGGCCGCACCGGACGAGCGCGACGTTGCGCACACGCCGGCCGATGACGAGCTGCTGACCATCCTGCGCGACTGGCTCCCCACCCGCCGCTGGTTTCCCGCCAAGGGCGTCGCGGCACGCCTGGAGTGCATCGGCGGCCTGACCCTGGCGGATCCTCGTGGCGAGGCGAGCGTGCGGGTGCTGCTGGTGCGGGTCCGGGCGCCCGACATCGACTCGGTGCTCCAGGTGCCGGTGACCGTCCGCGCCCCGACCGGGCTGAGGGACGACGTCGACGACCCCGCGTTCCTGCGCGCGTGGTTGGCCGCCGCCGACGGACCGGGCGCCGTCGTCGACCCGGATCGGGCGCGGGTGCTGTCGGGTGAGCAGTCCAACTCCTCTGTCGTCCTGCCCGCGCTCGAGTCCGCGTCCGAGTCCGAGTCCGCGACCCCGGCGGCGATCCTCAAGGTGTTCCGGACGCTCACCCCGGGCGACAACCCGGATGTCGACGTCCCGCGCGCCCTCGCGGCGGCCGGCTGGGCGCACGTCGCACGACCGCTCGCTTGGCTCGAGGCGGCCTGGTCGGTCGACGGCGAGCGGGTCCGCGGGTACCTCGGGGTGCTCAGCGAGTTCGTCCCGGACGCTCACGACGGGTTCGAGCTGGCCTGCTCGATGGTGCGGCGGGGCGAGTCGTTCACGGGGCTCGCGGCAAGCCTCGGGGCGACGATCGCCGAGATGCACGAGGCTCTCGCCCGGGCCCTGCCCACTCCCGCCCCCGAGCCCGGCCTCGATCGCGGCGACGACCTGGCGCGGTCACTCCGAGAGCGCTTCCGGTGGGCCGCCCACTCCGTTCCCGCGCTCGACAGGTACGCCGCCGACGTCGAGCGCCTCGCCACGGGCACCCGCGCCCTGGGCATCCCGCCGGCTCCGCAGCGCATCCATGGCGACCTGCACCTGGGTCAGGTGATGCACGCGGCCACCGGCTGGTTCGTGCTGGACTTCGAGGGTGAGCCGCTCGCGCCGGTGACGACCCGGACCCGCCCCGATCTGGCGCTGCGCGACGTCG
Source organism: Cellulomonas sp. (assembly GCA_017882855.1). Classification (GTDB taxonomy): domain Bacteria; phylum Actinomycetota; class Actinomycetes; order Actinomycetales; family Cellulomonadaceae; genus JADGOR01. The sequence continues at coordinate 4,212 of JADGOR010000061.1, forward strand.
CCGGGATGCTCCGCTCGATCGACTACGCGGCCGCCGTCGGTGGGTCCGGTGGTGCCGCCGCACTCACCGCAGCCGAGCGCGGCTGGGCGGACGAGGCTCGCCGCAGCCTGCTCACCGGGTACTTCCGCGGGCCTACCCGCCCGGACGCCGAGACGGCCCTGCGCGCGCTCGAGGTCGAGAAGGCGCTGTACGAGGCGGTGTACGAAGCCCGCAACCGACCCACCTGGCTGCCGGTCCCGCTGGCGGCTCTGGACCGGTTGCTGACCCCCACCACTCCGGTCAGACCGGGATGACTCGGGCACGACGGGGCGCGAGCGACCCAGCGGGCATTGGGCACTCGCGTCGGCCTCGTGGAAAGGTGGCGGCATGACACCCAGCGCACGCATGCCCGACCCGGTCCCGTGTCAGGTGCCGCCTGCCGTGCTCGCCCAGGTGGCCGCGGGCACCAGCTACGATCCGCACGGCGTGCTCGGGCCCCGCATCGTCGACGACACATTGACCATCCGGGTGCTGCGCCCCCTCGCCTCGTCCGTCACGGTGCTGCTGGCCGACGCCGAGCTGGAGATGACGCACGAGCAGGACGGGATCTGGGTCGTCGCCGCTGCCATGACCGAGGTGCCCGAATACCGGCTCCGGGTCAGCTACGACGACGAGACGAGCGAGTGCGACGACCCGTACCGGTTCCTGCCGAGCCTCGGCGAGCTCGACCTGCACCTGATCGGCGAGGGCCGGCACGAGCACCTCTGGCGGGTGCTCGGCTCGAACGTCCGCCGCTACCCGAGCGCGACGGGTGAGATCACCGGGACCTCGTTCGCCGTCTGGGCGCCGAACGCGCGGGCGGTGCGCGTGGTCGGCGACTTCAACCATTGGCAGGGCGCTTCGCACGCCATGCGCTCGCTCGGATCGAGTGGCGTCTGGGAGCTGTTCATCCCCGACGTCGGTGTCGGCACCCGGTACAAGTACGAGGTCCTCACCAAGGACGGTTCGTGGCGCCAGAAGGCCGACCCCCTCGCGCGAGCGACCGAGCAACCGCCGCAGACGGCGTCGGTGGTCACCGAGTCGACCTACACCTGGGGCGATGAGGCCTGGCTGGCCGAGCGCGCCGGACGCGATCCGCACCAGGGTCCGCTGAGCGCGTACGAGGTGCACCTCGGGTCGTGGCGACCTGGTCTGAGCTATCGCGAGCTCGCCGAGCAGCTGACGAGCTACGTCCAGGACCTCGGGTTCACCCACGTCGAGCTGATGCCGGTCGCCGAGCACCCCTTCGGCGGCTCGTGGGGCTACCAGGTCAGCTCGTACTACGCGCCGACCTCGCGGTTCGGCAGCCCGGACGACTTCCGGTTCCTGGTCGACTCGCTGCACCGGGCGGGCATCGGGGTGCTCCTGGACTGGGTCCCCGCGCACTTCCCCAAGGACGAGTGGGCGCTCGGTCGCTTCGACGGCACCCCGCTGTACGAGCACCCGGACCCGCTCCGCGGCGAGCAGCCGGACTGGGGCACCTACGTCTTCAACTTCGGCCGGCTCGAGGTGAAGAACTTCCTGGTCGCGAACGCCGTCTTCTGGCTCGAGGAGTTCCACATCGACGGCCTGCGGGTCGACGCGGTGGCCTCGATGCTCTACCTCGACTACTCGCGGTCCGCCGGTCAGTGGCATCCCAATGCGCGGGGTGGGCGCGAGAACCTCGAGGCGATCGCGTTCCTTCAGGAGGCCAACGCCACCGCCTACCGGCGCGCGCCCGGCATCGTGATGATCGCCGAGGAGTCGACCGCCTTCCCCGGGGTGACCGCACCGACCGACGTCGGCGGCCTCGGGTTCGGGCTGAAGTGGAACATGGGCTGGATGAACGACACGCTCCGGTATGTCGAGCTCAAACCGATCCACCGGCGCTACCACCACAACGAGCTCACCTTCTCCCTCGTCTACGCGTTCTCGGAGCAGTACGTGCTCCCGCTCAGCCACGACGAGGTGGTGCACGGCAAGAGCTCGTTGATCCGCAAGATGCCCGGCGACGACTGGCAGCAAGCCGCGGGCTTGCGCGCACTCTTCGCGTACCAGTGGACGCATCCGGGCAAGCAGCTGATCTTCATGGGTGGCGAGTTCGGCCAGACCAGCGAGTGGTCGGAGTCCCGGGGGCTCGAGTGGCACTTGTTGCAGTACCCGATCCACTCCGGCGTGACCACCCTGGTGCGCGACCTCAACCGGATCTACCGGGAGCACCGCGCCCTGTGGGCGCTCGACAGCGACCCGGCGGGGTTCGATTGGATCGAGTCGAACGACGCCGACAACAACGTGCTCGCCTACCTGCGTCGCGATGGGCTCGGGGACGAGGTCGCGGTCTTGGTGAACTTCGCGGGGCTGCCGCACGAGGGCTACCGCGTCGGCCTGCCGTCAGGTGGCGACTGGCTCGAGCTGCTCAACACGGACGCGGAGATCTATCACGGCTCGGGCGTCGGCAACCTTGGTCGAGTGACGGCAGAAGCCGTCCCGTGGCACGGGCGCGCGCACTCCGCCGTCGTGCGCCTGCCACCGCTCGGTGCGGTGCTCTTGGTGCCGGCGCGGGGCTGACGCTCCGACCTGGCTTCCGGCAGCGCCCGGGCCGCTAGTACAGGGCGCTGGCGAGTGCCCGGCGCGCCGCCATTACCCGCGGGTCGGTGTCCCCGACCACCCGGAAGAGCTCGATCATCCGCAGCCGAACCGGCTCCCGCTCATCGCGGGCCGTGACCCGGACGAGGTCGACCAACCGCCCGAACGCGTCCTCCACCCTGCCCCCCGCGACGTCGAGGTCCGCCACCACGAGCTGAGCGGTGACGTCTCGCGGGCCGGCCGCCGCCGCCGCTCGCGCCGCGACCGGATCGACTCCGTGCAGGCGCTGGAGCAACGAGACCTGCGCGAGCCCGGCCGCCGCCATCTCGTCCCGCGGGTCCTCCCGGAGCGCCTGGGCGTACGCGACCGCCGCGCCGTCCAGGTCGTCACGCTCGAGCGCGTCGAAGGCCGCTTGGTGCAGCGGCGGGAGCGGTGGTTCCGCCAGCTCGGCGGGCGCATCGGCGTCGGCCGAGCCGGCGTCGTCCGCGCCGGCGTCGTCCGCGTCGGCCACACCGACCCTGCCGGTCACCCCGTTCGACGCGGCGAGCTCGAGCACCTGGTCGATCACCGGACGGATCTGCGCGACGGGGTGCGCGCCCTGGAACAGCGGAACCGGCTGTCCCTTGACCAGGGCGATCACGCTCGGGACCGTCTGCACCTGGAACGCCGTCGCGATGCTCGGGTTCGCTTGCGCGTCGATGCGCGCGAGCAACCAGCGGCCCGCGTCCTCCTTCACCATTGTCGTCAGCACCGGCGCGAGCTCATCGCACTGCGGCCAGCCTTCGGCCCAGAGCATCACCACGACGGGCACGGTCGCGCTGCGCTCGACCAAGGCGGCGAAGGTCGCCTCGGTGACGTCCACGACGACGGCAGTGCCGTCCGGCGCGTCGATCGTCGCAGCAGCTCCCCCTGGCGGGGTGGCTGGAGCTCGACCGAGCGAGGACAGGTCGATGGCGCCACGGACATCGAGGCGAGGACGAGGTGCGGTGGGTTGAGTCATCGCGTCAGGGCTCCCGGGGTCACGATCCGGTGATCGCGGTACGGACGTGCTCGGCGGCGAGCACTTGGATCAGTTCCGACGAACCCTTCGGCGGCACCGAGAAGACGAGGACATCGGACCAGACGAAGACGGCGGAGCTGCTCACCGTCGTCGTTCCGAGCAGTGCCGCCACATCGTTCTGGAACTCGATCTTGCCACCGCTGAGGGTCAGCGAGGTCGTCGTGGTCATTCCCGCGATCACGAGGGCACCGCCGTCGAGGGTTGAGAACGAGTACAGCTCCCCCGGACCCGGCTGGTAGGTCTCGGTCACGGCGGCGGCAGTGCCGAGACCCTGCGTAAGACCGTTCTTGGTGGCGGCGAGCGTCGTCTCGATCTGCTTGTGGAAGACGTCGGGCGCGAAGCTCGGCGCGAAGGTTGAGACGTCGCCCTTCGCCAGCACGTCCGCGTACTGCGCTACGACCTCTTCCGGGGTCAGGACCAGGCCCGGAGCATCCGGCGGCAGCGGCTTGCTGCCCGCGGCCGGGGCAGCCGTCGGCGGCATCTTGCTACCCGGCAGGAGGCGGGCCCAACCCCACAGGCGGTAGGGGCTCCGGGGGTCGTCCTGCACCAGCGTGAGCACTCGCGGGCTCTGCAGGTTCTGGGGCTGCTCGGTCACGACGACGACGGCACGCGGCCACGTGTTCGTGTCCGGCGAGATCACCGTCTGGCTGCCGACCGGAAGCTCGGTGCGCACCGACGGGTCGGCGAGCTTGGCGCTGACCAGGTACTCCGCGGTCCTGCTGGCCAGGGCCGGACCGGACAAGCGCGCGGCAAGGGGCGCGGGGTCATTGGTCGCGTCCGCCACCTTGAGCACGGCTCCCAGGCCGGCCAGAACAGCGCTGACCTGCTTCGCGTCGAGCGCCGGCGGCGGTACCGCGGGCGCGGGATCGGGGTGGGCGAGAGGCAAGCCCGCTGCGCACGAGGCGAGCAACAGGCCGACGATGCCGACGATCGCGGCGGAGGTCAGGCGACGACGGATGCTCATCGGCCCTCCTCCTTGTCGGTGACGTCCTCGGTTGCGTTGTCGGTACCGTCCGGGATCCCTGGGAAGCCCCAGGCCCTGCGCCAAGCGTCCGCGCGGGTCGAGCCCGCCGCCTGCGGATCGTGGGCCGCCGCGCCCGGCGCCGGGGCTACCGGAGCGGGGGGCAGCGGAATCGCGGGCGAGTCCGGCGGCGGAGCACCCCAGCGCGGAGCGGTGGGCGGGGGTGCGGGCATCGCCGGTCGACCGGCAGCGTGCAGTCCGGACTGAGCCGCGCGCCGCCCTGAGATGGGCGTTGAATTCTCCCCCTGAGGAGCGGGCTGCTGCGCGCGCGACCCGGGCTGTTCAGAGTGCGACGCGGCCTCCTGGGCCGCCGGGGCGCCCGGAGTCCAGCCGGTGGGGTTCGGCTCCCGGGTCTGCGGAGGTACCCGCGACCATCCGGCGGCGGCCGGGCCAGGGGTCGGCGCGGTTGCCGGGCCACGCGGCGTCGGCATCGGGTTCGGCGTCGGCATCGGGTTCGGCGTCGGCATCGGGTTCGGCATCGGGTTCGGCATCGGGTTCGGCATCGGGTTCGGCGCCGGCGCCGGCATCGGCGTCGATCGTGTCGCCCGCATCGCCGACGTAGCGGTCGGCACGGCGACCCGCTCGGCGGCAGGAGGCAGGAATCGCAACGCCCAGGTCACCAGACTCGCCCGCAACCGTGCGAACGGTCCCGGCGACACGACCGTCGGGGCCTCCTCCCGGGCGCGCTCCCGCTCCCGCATCTCGCGCCGGGTGAGTCCCCCCGACAGCGCGGCTGCCGCGGTCACGGCGGCGGCCGACTCCGCCCCGATCCCGGCCGGGATGCGCACGCCGCTGCGCCAGGCCTCGACGACCGCGGGCGAGCGGGTCCGCACGCGCATCAGCGCGAGCAGACCGAGACCCAGCAGAAGCAGCGCCCCGCCGACCCCCATCGCGGGTGCCGACCACGGCGTGGTCACCGAGTGCGGCCAGGAAAGCTCGAGCTCGGGCGCGGTCGGACTCGTGCCGAGGCTGACCGCGAGCGCGCTCCACCGTCCCGGGCGGGCCGCCCACGTCAGGGTCGCGGCGTCCTTGCCGTCGGACTGAACCAGCCACATGTCCGAGCTCGAGGGGTCGGGCGCGACGCCGGCCGAGGTGGCGCTTCCTGCGGTCGCGGCGGCCGACGCGCCGCCGTCCGCCGCCGTGCTCGGAGTCGGTGCGGTGCTGGGAGTCGGGCTTGCGGTGTCGGCCGCGGATGCGCTCGCGGAAGCCTGCGGCACACTTGCAGGTGCCGAATCCGTAGCGAGCCGGGTCCATGAGGAGAGCCCGGTGACCAGCACGTGCGGACTTGCTGCTGCCCATGCGGCGACGTCGGAGTCCCGGCCGATCACGAGCACGACGCGCGATCCCGGCGCGCTTGCGCGGACTGTCACCTCGGACCCGACCAGGTCGAGTACTCCGGGGGCGGTGATCACGACGTTCCCGGCGTCCACCGGGGTCGCGACCGCACGGACGGTCGGCGACGGCTTCCAGAGGGTCGCGGAAGCGATCCCCAGACCGACGACGAGCAGGCCGAGCAGCACGAATACCGCGGGCAGGAAACGCTTCAGCACAGAGCATCCCTTCGGAACGGACTCCCCAGGATAGGCGAGGCATGGCGATCCGGGCGCCCCGGAGCACACGCGGGGCCTTCCCCGAGGCGCGCGGGAGGCGCCCAGGCCGATACGCTGGCATGCAGATGTGCCGCCTCAGCAACGGTGTCGGCACTGTTCCCGGGCCGAGCGACGGCCACGGTGCTCAGGAGGTTTGCGTGTCCGATCAGCATGAGTCAATCCCCGTTGTCCTTCGCGGCTACGACCGGGCCGCGGTGGACACCCGGGTGGCGTCCCTCGAGCACGCCCTGGCCGCGGCGCGTTCGCAGGTCGAAGCGCTCGACGCCCGCACGATCCAAGCAGCGGGCGAGCTTTCCGAGGCGCACCGTCAGCTGCGCGAAGCCGAGCGTCCCACCTACTCCGGCCTCGGGTCACGGATCGAGCAGCTGCTCCGCTCGGCCGAGGAGCAGTCCTCCGCCGTGGTCGCCCAGGCCAACGCCCAAGCAGCCGATGCGCTGGCTCGCGCCAAGCTCTCCGCCGGCCAGCTGCGGGCCCGAGCCGAGAACGAGGTGGCCGAGCTGCTGGCCACCGCTCGCCGGGAGGCCGACGAGGTCCGGTCGACCGCAGCCTCCGAGGCCGAGACTCAGCTCGTCAACGCTCAGCGCCGGGCCGAGGAGCTGGTCGGTTCCGCCGAGCGCGAGGCGGCTCGGATCCATGGGCTGCTGAACGCCGAGGAGTCAGAGCGGCGGGCCGGGCTCGAGCGTGAGCTGGGCACCTTGCGCGCGACAGTTGAGCGGGAGGCGACCGAGCTTCGGGTGTCGACCGAACAGCACGCGCATGGACTGCGCTCGACCACCGAGGCCGAGACGACGGCCCAGCGGACCGATGCCGAGGAGTATGCCCGGGAGCTCCGCGGGAACGCCGAGGCCGAGACGAACGCCCTGAGGCAGAAGACCGAGACCGACGCCGCCGAGCTGCGGCGAGCCGCCGAGGAGTACTCGGCGACCCTGCGCTCCGACGCCGACAAGAAGGCCGCCGAGGCCACCCGGCTCGTCGAGACCGCGGCGGCGCGGGTCCGCGCCGCCGCCAACGAGTACGCCGACAAGATGCGTTCCGACGCGGATCGCGAGACGACGGCATTGCGCCAGCGGGTGACGGCTGAGGTTGCTGCCCAGCGCACGGAGGCCGAGCAGTACGCGGCACTGGTCCGCACCACGGCCGATCGGGAGATCGGCGAGCTCAAGGCCAACCTGACCGACGAGCTCACCGCGGTGCGCGCAACCCACGACGACGAGCTCGCGACGACGCGCACGGAGACCGAGCACTACGTCGCGGACCTTCGCTCAGCAGCTGACCGGGAGACCGCGGACCAGCGCGAGGCGGCCGTCGCCGAGGCGGCGCACCTGCGCGAGACGGCCGAGCGTGAGACGAACGAGCTCCGCGACCAGGCCGACCGCGAGGTGGCCGAGTTGCGCGCCGCGGCGCAGCGTGAGGCGACCGCGCTGCGCGAGTCGACCCGAGTCGACGTCGAGCGGATCATCGCGTTGGCCCGTCGCGGTGCCACCGAGACCGTGACCGCGGCGAAGGCCGAGTCCGATGATCTTCGTCAGAAGGCCCAGACCCTCGTGGCCGACGGCGAGCTGGACATCGCGACCCGGCACGAAGTCGCCGAGAAGGCCGATACCGAGCGCCACGAGGAAGCCCGCACCGCGACGGAGAAGCTCGTCCAGGATGCCGAAGCACACGCCTCGGCTGCCGAGGAGCGGGTGGCCAAGGCGCTCGAGAAGGCGGAACAGGTCCGCCGCGAGGCCGACGCGTACGCCAAGGAACTCCTCTCGAACGCCCGGCGCAATGCGGACCGAGTCGTTTCCGAGGCCCGCGAGCACGCCGAGAAGACGCTCTCCGATGCCATGACCGAGGCCGAACGCGAGCGGACGACGTCGCAACGGCAGGTCGAGGACCTCAACCGGCAGCGCGAGTCGATCACGAGCTACCTCGACGAGCTTCGTAGTCTGCTCGGTCACGAGCCGGTTCCGAGCAAGGCCGCGCTCGAGAAGGCGGCGAAGGCCGAGGCGGCGTTCTCAGCCATCGGTGCCGAACGTCCGGCCGAGCGCAAGCCTCGAACCGCCAAGGCTTCCTCCGATGCCAAGGGAGGGCCCGCAGCGTTCTCCGCCGAGGCGCGCGGGGACGCGGCAGACGAGGGCGCCGAGGCCAAGGCCGGGAAGCCGGCCGTCGAGAAGGACCCGATCACGGAGGCGGCAGCCGTCGCGCAGGTCGACGCCGACGCGACGATCCAGGAGATCGTCCAGGAGGCGCGGGCGGCGGCGGGCGGGGCTGCTCCCGCCGAGCTGAACGACAAGGCCGCCGATGCCGCGGACGCCACCGAGAAGACCGCCGGCACCGAGAAGACCGCCGAGACCGACGTGGACGAGAAGGCCGCCGCG
>JADGOR010000126.1 GCA_017882855.1 Cellulomonas sp.
TGGATGCGGCCCTCGAGGGCGACGGTCATGCCCTTGCCGAGATAGCTGGCACAGATGTCGGCGAGCCGGTCCAGGTGATCGAACCGAGTTGGGAAACCCCGGACTTCCGTGCCATAGGAGCTGGCATCGGGAGTGCGTAAGGTCGCAGGCATAGGAGGCTCGGCCGAGACATCCGGGCCCGAACGAGAGCCTGATGGCACGACCGAGGATCACCGGCATCTCGCGACCGAGCTGCCCCCGAGGACACGTCGGCGACGTCTATCTCGACGGCAGCTCGAAGAGCCGCGACAGGTCGCTCGAACGTCCCCGATTCCGCTGCCTGCCGACCGAGCACGGCGAGCGGCAGCACGTCTTCCTCGAACCGCTATCCAAGCGGCGACAACCCGGGAAGCGAATGGAGTGCGACGCCTGCGAGCGCCTCTTCCTGCGGGCGGAGGGTCTCGCCGGCGGCTGGCACTTCACCTTCGTCATCCGGGAGATCGCAACGACGCTCGTGCGCGTCGGCCGGGGCAACGCCTACCGGCGGATCAGCGAGGACCTCCGCAAGGCCATCGGCCGGGTCAGCGCCCGCGGCGCGCACATCGGCGAGGTCGCCACGACCGGCCAGCTCGCGATGGACTACACGGACGTCTTCGCGCCGATCGTGCTCGCCCCGATCGCCGTGCGCGAGTGGCCCGCCATCGTGGCCGTCGATTCGATCCCGTTGCGCATCTCCGACCACTCGACGTGCTGTCGGCAGGAGAAGGAGGAGCCGCTGCCGGCGGCCCTCCTGCCGGCACGGTTCGAGTGGCTGATTGACGATCTCGGCGACCGGGTGCTCGCGCCGACCACGACCTCGGCCGCGCCCAAGCCCTACAAGGCCCCCAAGCCCAAGCTCACCCACTCGTCCACGATCCGCGAGGTCGGCCAGGTCCTCGTGGCGGTCGGCCAGGCGCAGCTTGGCGAGAAGCCCAAGGTCCTCCTCGCCCGGTTCGTGGCCGCCGGCGACGAGCTGTCCTGGACCGAGTTCTTCCTCTCGCTGCCCGGCACGCCGCGCTGGATCGTGTCGGACCGGGCCATCGCGATCATCAACGCCGTCCGGAACGTCTGGCACTCGCAGGTTCCCCACTACTACTGCGAGGCGCACATCGCCAAGAACGTCGAGTCGGTGGCGCGCGAGGACGGTTGCCTCGACGGCGATCCGATCTTCGAGCTGATCGAGCGCGCGCAGTGGAGCGAGCAGAACTGGCGGATGCTGTTCGCCGCCGCGAGCCTCGTGGATCTGCCCAAGACGACCGCCTGGATGCGCCGCAACCTGCGCCTCGACGCTTCCCAACGGGCGAAGCGGGAACTGCCCGGGCGATCGTCCTACCCACGCAGCGCCGGCGCGTGCGAGGACGCGATCCGGCGCATCAGGGTCGCGATCAACGACCGGATGCCGCACTTCCGGAACGCCAACCGGCTCAACCTGTTCCTCGCCCTCGCGGTCGCCGAGATCAACGGTCAGGCCTCGGTTGCCGCCTACTCCCGCACGCTCCGGGCGTCCCTCGCGAAGACCGATGGCCGGGTCAGCCCCGTGTGGGGCCTGATCCGCGATCCCCGACCCGATTACGGCCCGAACTCGATCGAGACGCTCGCGCAAGAGGCCGAGCAGCGCGCCGCGGACCACAAGAAGGCCCGCACGGCGGCCAAGCGCGCCGCCAAGTACCAGGCCCGCAAGGCCGCCTTCGAGGCAGAGCGCCAGGTCCTCGGCCTGCCGACCCGCACGCGTTTCTCGCTGCCGCCGATCGAGAAGGCGACCGGGAGCGTGGCCGGGATGACGGTCCGCGACTTCCCGCGTCTCGCTCGCCAATGGCACCCGACGAAGAACGGCTCGCTGCGCCCGGACGACATCACCGCGGGGCAGGGCCTCGCGGTGTGGTGGCTCTGCGAGAACGGGTCCGATCACGAATGGACGGCGCAGGTCCGGAACCGCACGATCAGCGGGGCGCGCTGCCCGTTCTGCACCGGACGGAGGGTCGCGCCGTCAGACGCGCTGCCGGCCACGCATCCGGCCGTCGCCGCGCAATGGCATCCGACCAAGAACGGGACGCAGACGGCTGCGGAGGTCTCCTACGGGTCCGACCACTACGCGTGGTGGCAGTGCGACCGCTACCGAACCCACGTCTGGCGGGCGCGGATCAACTCGCGGACCGGCATCATCGCCTCGGGCTGCCGGCACTGCGCCGAGCTCCGTGGGAAGGGCGGCCGGCCTCCTTCACCGATCCGGGTGCCCGTCGCCGCGTAGGCCGCGCGTCAGCCCGCGCGAACTCTCCGCCAGGGGCCAAGGAGGGCTCGCCGGTGTTCCTCGCCGAGCCTGTCGCCAAGCAGGAGCGCGACCGCAGCATCGAGGACGGCCGTTGCCGCCTCTCGACGCGCGTCCGTCATCAGCATCTCGGTCATTCCGGCACCTGCCTCCTGCCCGGTGATCGTGGCGAGGTGCGTCGCCCACCCGGCGACCTCTGATCGGACCTGATCGAGCTCGCGTTCCAGACCCTCGCCGGCGACGACTGCGCGGACTTCTGCCCAGGCGGCCTCGCGTGCCGCGGAAGGACGGCGGTGCGCGGCTGCGAGTCCGAACAACTCGCCTCGGTTCAGACGCGGGAGGCAGCCCAGCAGTGCGCCCAGTTCGGGACTCGTCTCGACGGTCATTGCGTCCTCCGCCCGTTGTCGTCCTGTTCGCACGCAGGCTGCACACCGATCGTTTGTTCATCACGATCGGCCGTCAAGAGTCGCGGGACCAGAAACCGCGTGCCGGGGAACCTGCTGCGTCAGACCCTACCCGAAGGGCTCGGCAGCGAGGGAACCGTTTGGGTTCCGGCGGGTTCACCGTCCTTGGGTTTCCCAACTCGGTTCGATCACCTGTAGGGAACGGCCGTAGCCTCCGCGTAGTCCAGGTTCGCCGGCATCGTCGCGATCGCCCCGGTCTGGGGGTCCTCTCGCAGGCAGATGTACTCCGCGTAGGCTCCCAGGGGGATGCCCGTCGTCGCGAAGACCCGGTCGCCCTTCCTGAGCGACCTGACCTTCTTGCCCACCGACTCGACGTCACCAGCGAGCTCCTGCCCGAGCACACGTCGTCTGGGTTTGCGGATGCCGAACGCCAGCCGCATGGGAACCCAGATCCAGGGGGCGAAGTCGAATCGCCGCAGCTCGCAATCGGCCGCGCTGACCGTCGTGGCGCGGATTCGAACCAGCACTTCGTTGTCCTTCGGAACGGGCTTCGGCACGTCCCTGAGCTGAAGGACATCCGGTGGTCCGTAGTCCGTGCACACGATTGCTCTCATGGGTCTCCGACTCTTCCAGAGCGCCGCCGTCGCTGCCTAGGGGCATTGGGCCTGATCGGCCCCCGGACGCCCGGAGCGCGTTCCGTGCGGAGCGGCGGCGGGCGCCACAGCGGTCGGAGGGTGCCCGGCTCGGCCCGGCTCGCTCGGAGGTTGGTCCCGCGGGCGTAGCACCGCAGGCGAATAGACGTCGGCACGACCCCGGCTCACGATCCTCGTGATGTCGAAGGGTCTGCAATCTAGCGTCACCAGCGTCAGACGCGTCGCCAGATCACCCGCGGAGCTCGGATGAAACTCTGCACCGTCTGTGGTGTCGTCACCAGCCGATCGACTGGACGCTGCGGCGAGCATCCGCGCCTGTCGGGCATCGGTGCCAACCATCACGTCCATGCGGATGCACGATGGGCTCGCCTGTCCAGGCGGATGATCGCCCGCCACGTCGGCCAGCACGGCTACGTCTGCCCTGGCGATGGTCCCGAGCATCCGGCGCATCCAACGCGTGACCTCACCCTTGACCACGTCCTGGCGCTCATCGATGGCGGCGCGCCGTTCGACCCCGCCAACACTCGGGTGCTGTGTCGCTCGAGGAACTCGGCCAACGGAGCGCGCCTCGTGAACGCACGAAGGGCCGACCGGGGGTACCCACACGCGGGTCCTGCGCTCCTGGACGTCCGCGCCTCCCATTTGTACGCACGCGGCCGAGTTTCGCGAGAAATCCCGGTCGCTATCGCCTGGGCAGGTCCCCTGGATACCGGCGCAGCACCCGCTCGAGTTCCTCCTCCGAGAGCCCACGACCGAGTTCACGCCGTGAGCGCTCCTCGGCGCCCGCGATGAAGGCGATCCGGAGTCGGCGGTTGAGCGCACTGCGCCGGCTGGCGCTGCCGGTCGGCTGGCGCTGCGGCTGGTTCATGCGGGCATTCTCGCCCTTCGTCGATCACAAGACCACCGCGTTCGTGCAGCCCTCAGCCGAACCGAACGGTGATCCGACGTCCCCCGAAGTCGGCGACGAGGTCCCTCGTGCCCACCTCTTCGAGGTGCCCTCCGAGGTCGGTCACGTAGGCCGCCAGGGTCGCCACGTAGACCGTCCGCTCGGCACCCCAGTAGCTCGCCCGAAACTCGGTCACCACCATCGCCGCCAGGGTCGCGGCGTCACGCAGCGCGGCGCGGATGGCCTGGTCGCGGGGATCGGCCGACGGTGTGTCCTTCATAGAACAGATGTTCTCATAGCCGACAACCCCCGGAGGGCCCGTACCGCATGACCACACCGACCTCGCTCCCCTCCCTCACCGTCGACGAGGTCCCGATCGACGATCTCCGACCCGACCCTGCCAACCCGCGGCGGATCAGCGAGGACGAGCTC
>JADGOR010000127.1 GCA_017882855.1 Cellulomonas sp.
GGTTGTCCCAGATCTTGTAGGACTTGAGTGGCGGTCCCCCGCCTGATGCCTGCCGGGTGGTAGGTGTCGGGCAACAGCCAAGCCGCTCGACCAAGAAGGGGACCGCCATGAGCAAGGTATCGACTCTGCGCGTCGTGTCGAAGGACCGCGCGCCGCAGCTGCCCGATCTGGACGAGGAGGTGCGGCTGGCCCTGAGCGAGGCCGCCGTGTCGGCCCGCGAGGGGCTGCTCGCGATGAGCGTGGCTACCGGCCTGAAGGTGATGCACGCGATGATGCAAGCCGAGATCACCGGGTTGGCCGGGCCGAAAGGCAAGCACAACCCGGACCGGGACGCGGTCCGTCACGGCAGCGCGCCGAGTTCGGTGACACTCGGCGCGCGGCGGGTGCCGGTCTCGCGGCCGCGGGCGCGGACCGGCGACGGCGAGGAGGTGGCGCTGGGCACGTTCGCCGCGTTCGCCGGCGATGACCTGCTCGCCGAGGTGGTCCTGGAGCGGATGCTGGCCGGGCTGGCCTGCCGCCGGTTCACCACGGCGCAGGAGCCGGTCGGCGCCCGGGTGGAGGCCGACGCCCGGTCGACGTCACGGTCGGCGGTGTCCCGCCGGTTCGTGCGGGCCACCGAGACCGCGCTCGCCGAGCTGCTCGCCCGCGACCTGTCCAACCTGAAGGTCGCCGCGATGATGGTCGACGGGCTGCACATCGCCGAGCACCTGATGGTGGTGGCGCTGGCCATCACCACCGACGGGAGGAAGGTCCCGGTCGGACTGTACGAGGGCGACACCGAGAACACCACCGTGGTCACCGCGCTGCTCGCCGACCTCGTCGACCGCGGCCTGGACACCACCGGCGGGGTGCTGTTCGTGTTGGACGGTGCGACGGCGCTGACCAAGGCGGTGCGCAAGGTGTTCGGCTCGGCCGCCCTCATTCAACGGTGCACCCTGCATAAGCGCCGGAACCTGGCCGACCACCTATCCGAGCGGGAGCGGGAGCTGATCGACCGCAAGCTGGTCCGCGCGTTCGCCCACCCCGACCCCGACCTGGGGCTGCGGGCCGCCCGGGAGCTGGCGACCTCCCTGCAACGCACCCACCCGTCGGCCGCGGCCAGCGTCCGGGAAGGATTGGAGGAGATGTTCACCGTCCGCCGGCTCGGCCTGTCCGCGAGCCTGGAACGCACGCTGACGACCACCAACCCGGTCGAGAGCATGATCTCCATCACGAGGACCACCCAGCGCAACGTGAAGAACTGGAAAGACGCGGCGATGGCCCGCCGGTGGACCGCCGCCGGGATGCTCGTCGCCGAAGGCAAATTCCGCCGGATCAAGGGTCACAAGGACATGCCGCTGCTCGTCGCCGCCCTCGCCCGACACACCAAGTGCGCCCAGCCCGAAACTGTCCTAGCCACCGCCTAACATGACCCGAAACCGCCACTCAAGTGCAACAGCGGTCGGGACATCCTCCTTTGCGATAGCCAGGTCCGAGCAGCGTTCCGTTCACTCAACCGTCAGGAGACATAGATGGAAGCCACAGCCTCGACCACGGCAGCCACCGGAGAGGACGTTCGCCCGTTCACGTTCGAGGTCCCCGAGGAGCAGCTCGCCGACTTGCGCCGTCGCATCAACGCGACGAAGTGGCCCGACCGGGAAACAGATGCCTCCCAAGGCGTGCAGCTCGAGACGATCCAGGCACTCGCCAGCTATTGGGCGACGGAGTACGACTGGCGCACATTCGAGGAGCGCTTCGCGGCCCTCCCGCACTTCGTCACCGAGATCGACGGCGTCGACATCCACTTCATCCACGTGCGCTCCGAGCACGAGGACGCGCTGCCGCTCATCGTCACCCACGGGTGGCCGGGCTCGACGATCGAGCAGCTGAAAATCATCGAACCGCTCACCAAACCCACCGAATACGGTGCGAGCGCGTCGGACGCCTTCCATCTGGTGATCCCGTCATTGCCCGGCTACGGCTTCTCCGGCAAGCCGACCGAGACCGGCTGGGACCCCATCCGCATCGCACGTGCCTGGGTCGAGCTGATGAACCGGCTCGGATACACCGAGTTCGTCGCGCAGGGCGGCGACTGGGGCAATGCCGTCACCGAGCAGATGGCCCTGTTGAAGCCTGCGGGGCTGCTCGGCATCCACACGAACATGCCGGCGACGGTTCCCCCCGACGTCTCAAGGGCACTCGCGATCGGCGACCCGCCGCCGGCGGGCCTCTCCGCCGACGAAGAGAAGGCATACGAGGTGCTGGCCCACTTCTTCGCGACTGGAGTCGGCTACGCCGGCGAGATGGCGAACCGGCCGCAGACCCTCTACGGCATCGCGGACTCACCGGTCGGCCTGGCGGCGTGGATGCTCGATCACGACGTCCGCAGCTACGAGCTGATCGCCCGCGCTTTCGCGGGGCAGCCCGGCGGTCTGTCGCGAGACGACGTCCTGGACAACGTCACCCACTACTGGCTGACCAACACGGCGATCGCCTCCGCGCGGCTCTACTGGGAGAGCAAGCTGGCCTTCTTCGATGCCAAGGGCGTCGAGATCCCGGTCGGCGTGACCGTCTTCCCGGACGAGCTGTATCCAGCTCCGCAGAGCTGGGCGGAGAGGGCGTATCCCAAGCTCATCCATTTCAACAAGGTCGACGAAGGCGGCCACTTCGCCGCCTGGGAGCAGCCGCAGACCTTCTCCGACGAGATCCGGGCGACCTTCAGATCACTGCGGTGACCGCGACGACCGAGCTGCCCATCGAGGGCGCGCTCCCGGAGCTCGCCGGCGCCACCGCCTGGCTCAACTCCGAACCGCTGACGCCGGCCGGCCTGCGCGGCAAGGTGGTCGTGGTCCAGTTCTGTACCTTCTCCTGCGTCAACTGGCTGCGCACGCTGCCCTATGTGAAGGCGTGGGCCGGGAAGTACCGCAATGACGGGTTGGTCGTGATCGGCGCCCACTCGCCGGAGTTCCCGTTCGAGCACGACCTGGACAAGATCCGGTCTGCCCTCGAGGGGATGGGCGTCGATTATCCGATTGCGGTCGACAACGAGTTCGCGGTCTGGCGTGCCTTCGACAACGCATACTGGCCCGCGCTCTACTTCGTCGACGCCGAAGGACGGA
Organism: Cellulomonas sp.; assembly: GCA_017882855.1. Taxonomy (GTDB): domain Bacteria; phylum Actinomycetota; class Actinomycetes; order Actinomycetales; family Cellulomonadaceae; genus JADGOR01. Next base: position 3,099 of record JADGOR010000127.1, read on the forward strand.
TCCGGCATCACCACTTCGGTGAGGAAGACTACGAGCGGTCGGAGAGGGTCATCCAGCAGCTGCTCGCCGAGGCGGGAAGCGATGACATCGACGGGGACCTGGTGTCGGTCGAGCCGGACGGCGTCTACCTCGCCGCCGAGGGGCACACGGTCGGGTCGCCGGAAACCTACGTCGGCTACGCCCGGGCCACCGGCTTCGCATCACCCGGGGGCCTCGAACCCGACCGCAACCGGGTCTACGCGGAGCCGCCACGGCTGAAGCTCAACCACTGGGCACTCTCCGGCAACTGGACGGCGGGACCGCAGACCACGACGCTGAACGAGCCCGGCGGCCGGATCGTGCACCGCTTCCACGGGCGGGACCTCAACCTCGTTCTGGGCTCCCGGGCGGACGGCGGGCCGATCCGCTTTCTGGTGCAGATCGACGGGAAGCCGCCCAACGGCGCCCGTGGGCTCGACGTCGACGAGCGGGGCACCGGGACCGTTTCGGAGGAGGGGCTCTACCAGCTGGTCCGCCAGGACGGCCCGGTCACCGAGCGCACCTTCGAGATCACCTTCCTCGACGCCGGCGCCCAGGCCTACGTGTTCACCTTCGGCTAGTCAGGAGATCGGATGGACGTCAAGCAGATAGACGCCGGGGACCTCAACGTCGGCTATGTCGATGCCGGGCCGGAGGATGGCCCCGCCGTCCTCCTCCTGCATGGCTGGCCCTACGATATCCACGCCTTCGATGAGGTGACGCCGATGCTCGTCGCGGAGGGGTATCGCGTGATCGTCCCCTACCTGCGCGGGTACGGCACGACGCACTTCCTCTCCGACGAGACCCCTCGAAACGGCGAGCAGGTCGCGCTCGCTGTCGACGCCACGGCGCTGATGGACGCCCTGGGAATCGAGCGGGCGATCGTCACCGGGTTCGACTGGGGATCGCGAACCGCCGCCATCATGGCCGCGCTCTGGCCCGAGCGCTGCTCGGCACTGGTGGCCGTGAGCGGCTACCTGATCGGGAGCATCGAGGTCAATCAGAGGCCGCTGCCGCCGAAGGCGGAGCTGGGGTGGTGGTACCAGTACTACTTCTCGACCGAGCGAGGCCGGCTGGGCTACAGCCAGTACACGCACGACTTCAACAAGCTGATCTGGCGGCTCGCCTCCCCGAAGTGGGACTTCGACGATGCCACCTTCGATCGCACCGCGGCGTCGTTCGACAACCCAAATCATGTCGACATTGTGATCCACAACTACCGCTGGCGGTTGGGCCTCGCTGAGGGCGACGAGCGGTACCTCGGGTTCGAGCAGAAGCTCGCCGAGCGCCCGACGATCGAGGTGCCGACGATCACGATCGCCAGTGACTTCGACGGCCCCAACGCGGACGGCAAGGCATATGCCGACAGGTTCACGGGTCCCTATCAGCATCGAATCCTCGACGGCATCGGTCACAACGTGCCGCAGGAGGCCCCGAAGGTCTTCGCCGAGGCCGTGATCGAGCTCGCACGTCAGGACGTTGCCCAACCGAGGAGTTGAGGAGAC
>JADGOR010000128.1 GCA_017882855.1 Cellulomonas sp.
GCTGCCGAAGCGCAGCTCCATGCAGGCCGTGCAGCTGCCCGACCATGTCCAGGAGCTCGCGCCCGCGCATCCAGCCGTAGAAGCGGGGGTCCTGGTCCAAGTAGCCGATGTTGCGGGCGAGCCGGCCATCCGTGGCGCCGGTCCGGACCCCGGCCACGGTCGCGGTTCCGTCGGTGGCCGTGGCCAGGCCGGTGAGCAGGCGCAGCGTGGTCGTCTTGCCGGCACCGTTTGGACCCAGGAAGCCGAAAATGCTGCCGCTCGGGACGGCCAGGTTCAGGTGATCGAGCGCGACGATGCCGGCACCGTACCGCTTGGTTAGATTGGTCGTGATGACCGCCGCGTCCTGAGTAGCGGAGAGAGCCGGCCAGGTCGCCAGGATGGCGGCGATCGACGCCGACGGCGCAGAGCCGACGCCGCCCGTCTCGGTGCCCCGAGATTCGTCGCGGCCGGCGAAGAGGTAGATCAGCGGCCCGACCACGTTGACGAAGACGATCACCAGGGCCCAGATGATCTTCTCTCCCCTGACGCGGCGGTCCTCCTGGAAGAGGTCGTACAACGCGTAGCCCATGAGGCTGAGCTCGAGGATGATGAGCGGCACCAGGACCAGGGCGATCGTCGGGGCATCCATGGCGCCTAGTCTGCACGACCGGCCCTGTTGCTGCCGAGCGGCCATGCGTAGACTTGGGGCGAGGCAGTTCGCAATTCCGGCTCGCCCTTGGATCGAAACTGCCGCAACAGCCACGCGGCGCCCGTCACCGGCGATGGGACGGGCGCCGGGAGAGACCCGGAGAGCCCAGCGTTGGCAAACGCCGAGGTCACGATGCCATCCGGCCGGCGTGAGAGCGAGGCAGATCGCCTGGCTCGCATGTATCTCGTGCTGTCCCGCACCAACCGCGCCATCGAACAAGCGCGGGACGGCCCGGCGCTGCTCAAGGGGGCGTGTGAGGTCATCGTCGAAGTCGGCGGCTTTCTCATGAGCTGGGTCGGGGTCGTCGACCGCAAGGATCTGGTCGTGAGACCCGCGGGATCCGCCGGCCACGACGACGGGTACCTCGATCTGATCGGGATACGTTTGGAAGGGGATCGCTCCGAAGGGCCCACGGGACAGGCTGTACGGCAGCGCCGCACCGTCGTCTGCGACGACGTCTCGACCGATCCACGGATGGCACCCTGGCGCGAGGAAGCGCTGAGACGGGGCTACAGGTCCTCGATCGGACTACCGCTGATGAAGGCCGACGCGCTCTTCGGCGTCCTGACCATCTACTCCGAGCGGCCCGACCGTTTCGACGCCGCGGAGATCGGGCTGCTCGAAGAGCTGGCCCGCGACGTTTCACTCGGTCTCGCCTCGCTCGAGCAGGCCGCCGAACACCAGCGTGCCGAGGCGGCGCTGACGGAGTCAGAGACTCGATTTCGCGCAACCGCGGAGACGCTCATCGACCCATTCGTCATCCTGCGCGCGGTCCGCGACGAGGCGGGCCGGATCGTGGACTTCGTCTACGAGTTCGCGAACCAAGCGGCGTGCGTGGCCAACCGAGTAGCCAGGGAGGAGTTGGTCGGCCGGCGCATTCTGGATCTCCTGCCGGAGCACGAGAGCGCGGGGTTGATCGAGCTGTATGCGCGAACGGTCGAGACCGGCGAGCCCCTGGTCATCGACGACTTCGGGTACACCGACTCCTGGGGCGGGGAGAGGATGGACCGGGTCTTCGACATCAGGGCCAGCAAACTGGGCGACGCGATTGCGTACACGTGGCGTGACGTCACCGAGCGACGTGCGGCGGAACGGCGGCGAGCCGAGGAGCTGGAGCAGCGAGTCTCCGAGCGTACGGCCGAGCTGGAGGCGGCGCGCGAGCGAGCGACGGAAGTGTCCAGGTTCAGCGCCGCGATGCTCAGCGTGGCGGATCGCACGGAGGTCGGCGAGGCGCTCCTCGAGACGGTGGCCCGGGTCAGTGGTGCCCTGGACGGCCTGGTGGCCCTCGTGGCGCCGCAAACGGAGAAGCTCACCAACATCGGCTCCTTCGGCTTCCCGCGGGACGCTCTGGAGCGCGGCACGGCGTCGCCGTCATCGACAAGGACCCCCATCCGCGACGCGACCCGAGCGGCCCAGCCGATCGTGATCGAAGACGCTCACGCTTTCACGAAGCGCTACGGCAAGCTCGCGTCGATGGTGCTCCAGGGTCAGGATAGATCGCGAGTGGCGTTCCCTCTTCGCACCGCGGACGCGAACATCGGCGGCGTGACGCTCGGGTTCGAGCTTCGGGAGTTCGACGAGAACGAGCTGGACTTCTTCATGTCGCTGGCGAACGCGGCCGCCCACGCCCTGGAGCGCCTGCGGCTCTCCGACGCCGAGCGCGAGGCAAGGGGAATGCTTGACACGGTCGTGGCCCAGATGCCTGTGGGAGTCACGATCGCGGGTCGTGACGGACAGCTCCTGTATCGCAACGCGGCCCTCGATCGCATCATGCGGGGCCGTGAGGTGGCGGATCCCGCCGGCGATGCCTGGACCGGTCTCCGCCCCGACGGCAGCCGGCGAGGTCCGGGGGAGTGGCCGGAGGCGCGCAGCATGGCGACGGGGGAGCTCGTGGTCAACGAGGAGATCCGGGTCGTGAGGGCAGACGGCACGGCCGCGGTGATCATGCAGACGAGCGCCCCGGTCATCGATGCGGCGAACGAGATCGTCGGTGCGGTCGTCGTCACTCTCGACGTAACCGAGCGCAAGGAAGCGGAGCAGTTGCGCGACGCCTTCCTGGGCGTTCTCTCGCACGAGCTTCGGACGCCGGTCACGACCATCTACGGCGCCGCTCAGTACCTCGTGGCGCGTGGCGAACGACTGGAGCCGGACGTGCGGATCGAACTCGCCGGAGACATCGCCGCCGAGTCGGAGCGCCTCGATCGGATGGTGGATGACCTGCTGGTTCTCGCCCGCGCCGAGCGCGGCGTGGACCTGACGGCGCACGGCGCGGCCCTGGTGCAGCACCGGCTGCGGGCAGTCGTCGCCTCTCTCGCGGCGGCGTGGCCCGATCGTCGCTTCTCCTGCGAAATCCCCGAAGGCGTTCCACCGGTAACGGGGGACGAAGCCTATCTCGAGCACGTGCTGCGGAACCTGCTGGGCAACGCGGCCAAATACGGGAAGCGCGACATCAAAGCACTGGTTACGGTTCGCAGCGACACCGTCACCGTTATGGTCCTGGACGACGGGCCGGGCGTCGATCCGGACCAGCAGGAGCGAATCTTCGAGCTGTTCGCGCGAGCCAAGGCGACCAGCAGGCTCCCCGGCGCTGGCATAGGCCTATTCGTGGTCCGCCGCCTCGTCGAGGCCATGGGCGGGCGCGTGACGGTCGCGAACAGACCGGAAGGCGGAGCGGGCTTCACCGTCACGCTGCCCCGCTACGTTGAATCGTCCGAGAGCTAGGATCGGAGAGACCGCCGAATCGCGGCCACGTCGCGGTCCGTGTCGGGCGCGTCAGGCGCCAAACGGGCGGTGTATCGCCGCGGGGTCTGGGGGCGGCAGGTCGGGCCGGACGCGCGCCACCCAGTCCCGCAGAGCTCGAATGCTCGTCTCAAAGGCGATCTCGGGCCAGGGAATCGCGTCGGCGGCGAAGGGCCGCGTCTCGAGCGACTCGCGGGTGACGACGGGCGCGCCGCCGACTATCCGCGCCTCGAAGGCGACGACAACCACGGCCGCCTGCAGGCGTGAGTAGAGACCCACGATCTCGCCCGGCTCGACGATCAGGCCGGTCTCCTCGAGGGTCTCTCGGATGGCCGCGTCACGGATCGTCTCGTCGATCTCCAGGAAGCCGCCCGGCTGGGCCCAGCGGTCGTAACCGGGCGCGATGCCCCGCCGGATCAGCATCACTTCGCCCCGGTCCGTGATCGGCAGCGTGGTCACGACCAGCCGCGGGTTCACGTAGAAGATGAATCCGCATTCGGAGCATGAGAGCCGCTCGCGTTCCTCGCCCTCGATCGGCCCGAATCCGAGCGCGCCGCCGCACCGGGAGCAGAAGCGGACCATCGGTTCGAGCCAGTCCGGGATGCCGCCCGAGCCGAATCGGACCTCTTCGTGGCTGGATCGGAGATCGCTCATCGGCGGTCAGGCATGGGGCCGCGGGTTGGCTGCCGGCCGCGGCCTACCGGGCACCCCCCAGATCGGCGTTCGATTCGTCGGTCTCGATGGCCCGGGCCTGGGCTTCGCGGAAGGCCAGGAGCCGCCCCCGCAGCTCCGGATCGAAGAGGGCCAGGATCTCGGCGGCAAGCAGAGCCGCGTTCTCCGCGCCGCCGATTGCCACGGTGGCCACGGGGATCCCCTTCGGCATCTGGACGATGGACAGCAGTGAATCGAGTCCGCCCACGACGTCCGTCGGGATCGGGACGCCGATAACGGGGAGGATCGTCTTCGCCGCCACCACGCCTGGCAGATGCGCCGCGCCGCCCGCCCCGGCGATGAAGACACGAATGCCGCGACCCTCGGCCTGGCCCACGAACCGGA
>JADGOR010000021.1 GCA_017882855.1 Cellulomonas sp.
AGCCCTCATCGACGAGGAGCAGGCGGTTGGCCTCGCATCCCTCCTTAAGGCGATTGCCGACCCGGCCCGCTTGCGGTTGCTCTCGCTCGTGGCGGCCGAACCGTCGGGGGAGTCGTGCGTGTGCGACCTCACTGCACCCCTCGGCCTCTCCCAGCCGACGGTCTCGTACCACCTCAAGAAGCTGGTCGAGGCCGGACTCCTGGCACGCGAGAAGCGCGGCACGTGGGCGTTCTATTCACTTGTGCCGGGAGCGCTCGACGCTCTGGCCGCACTGCTGGCGACCACCGGCAGCCGGGAGTGAGCGGGCTGACGATCCGGCCGATGACGCCGGAGGACTGGCCCGCGGTCCGGACGATCTACGGCGAGGGCATCGCCACCGGGAATGCCACCTTCGAGCTCGCTCCGCCCGAGTGGCTCGACTGGGATCGGGACCACGCACCGGAGCACCGGTGGGTGGATACGGACGGTGACGACGACGTGGTCGGTTGGGTCGCGGCGCAACGGACCAGCGCGCGCCAGGTGTACACGGGCGTTCTGGAGACGAGCATCTACGTGGCCGGGCGGGCCCAACGCGTCGGTGTCGGCGGGGCGCTGCTCCAGGCCCTCATCGACAGCACCGAGCTGGCCGGCGTCTGGACGCTGCAGACCGGGATCTTCCCCGAGAACGCGGCCAGCCTGGCCCTGCACGAGCGGTTCGGCTTTCGACGGCTCGGCATCCGCGAGCGGGTCGGCAAGCGGGACGGTCGATGGCGGGACGTGGTGCTCCTGGAGCGTCGAAGCTCTGTCGTGGGCTCCTGACGGAACCGGCCGACGGCGCACCGGCAGGGCCGCGCGCTCGTCGGGCCCGCATCTAGTCTGATGGCGTGCCAAGAACCAAGGTCGCCCTGATCGGTACCGCCGCCGAACTGGCGCCGGCCTTTGCGGAGGTCCGCGCCGCCCAGCACATCAGTCCTGACTTCGACCCGGCGGTCCAGGCCGAGGCTGAGGCAGCCGCCGGGGCGTGGCGGCTCGCCTCCCATCTCGTTGCGGCGCGGGTCGACCTGACCGCGATCGAGTTCGTCACGATCGACCCGCCAGGATCGACCGATCTCGACCAGGCCATCCAGATCGAACGGAACGGCAGCGGCTACCGCGTCCGGTACGCGATAGCGGACGTCCCGGCCTTCGTCGAGCCAGGGGGCGCGCTCGACCGCGAGACCCACTCCCGGGCGACGACGGTGTACTGCCCTGACCTCCGGGTGCCGCTGCATCCGCCCGTGCTCTCGGAGGATGCCGCCTCGCTGTTGCCTGGCCAGGAGCGACCGGCCTTCGTCTGGACCATGGACCTCGACGCGGACGGCGTGCTCGTCACGACCACGCTGCAGCGCGCCGTCGTGCGGAGCCGGGCACAGCTCGACTACCCAGGAGTCCAGGAGAGCCTGGATGCGTCGGGTGGTACCGGCGACTCACTGCCCGTGCTGCTGCACGAGGTGGGTCGGCTCCGCACCGCCCAGGAGATCGCCCGCGGTGGTGTGTCCCTCGGCCGGCCCGAGCAGGATGTCGTCGCGCGCGACGGTGGTTGGGCGCTCGAGTTCCGAGCACCCCTGCCGATCGAGGGTGACAACGCCCAGATCTCCCTGTTGACCGGGATGGCGGCTGCCCAGATCATGCTCGCCGGGCATGTCGGGGTTCTCCGCACGATGCCGGCCGCCGACCCGCGCGACCTTCAGCGGCTCCGTAACCAGGCGCGTGCGCTGCGCATCCCGTGGCCGGACAAGATGAGCTACGGAGACGTCATCCGCGGGCTCGACCCGAGCCATTCGAACGCCGCGGCCTTCCTGTCCCACGCCACGACGCTGTTCCGTGGGGCCGCCTGGGTGGGCTTCGTCGGCCAGTCACCCGCGCTCACCACCCACTCGGCGATCGCTGCGCCCTACGCGCACGTCACCGCCCCGTTGCGACGCCTGGTCGACCGGTACGGCCTGGAGACCTGCCTGGCGCTGCACGACGGGCGCGACGTACCCGGCTGGGTCAAGGCCGCCCTGCCGGCACTCGGCGTGGAGATGGCCGCGGGAGCTCGGCTCGCGGCCGAGGTGGTGAGGCAGTGCACCGACCGGGTCGAGGCTGCCGTGCTCGAGGCGCACGTGGGGGAGACGTTCGACGGCATCGCCTTGGAGGCGGACACCGTCCAGCTGGAGGAACCGGCAGTGGTGGCCCGCTGTGGCGGAGCCGGTCTGAAGCCGGGGGACTCGGTCGCGGTCACCTTGCGGGTTGCCGACCTCGCAACCGGGTCGGTCCGGTTCGAAGCGACGCCACGCACGTAGGATCAACCTGGCAGGCGGTCGTGTGGAACTGGTCGTGAGCACAGCCTCGGGAGGCGTCGTGGCGGGGGAGGGGCAGGTGCGTGACACCGTGTTCACCGTCCCGAACGCGATCAGTTTCCTTCGGGTGTTGCTGGTGCCGGTCTTCGCGCTCCTCGTCGTCGGGCACCACGACGGCTGGGCATTCGTGGTGCTCGCCGTCTCGGGTGTGAGCGACTGGCTCGACGGGCTGATCGCAAGGCGGTTCAACCAGATGTCGCGGCTCGGCCAGATGCTCGATCCAGCGGCCGACCGGCTCTTTATCCTGGTCGCCGTCGTCGCGCTGGCCTGGCGAGAGATCGTGCCGTGGTGGCTCGTCGCCATGATCCTCGCGCGGGACCTCGTCCTCGGCGCGGTCCTCCCGGCCCTGGCACATCGCGGGTTCGGACCCCTGCCGGTCCACTTCGCCGGCAAGGCCGGAACGGCGGCACTGCTGTATGCGTTCCCGTTGCTGCTCCTCTCGGCCCGATCGGATGTCTGGGGAACGGTGGGCGCAGTGCCGGGGTGGGCGTTCGCGTTGTGGGGCAGCACGCTCTACTGGGTCGCCGGCATCGTGTACCTGCGCCAGGCTCGGGCGCTGTCGACCGGGGCGGTCACGCCGTGAAGCAAGGACCAGAGGTGCGGCCGACCGGACCGGCCGATGCGTCGATGACCTTGTTGAACGAGGTGATGAAGCGCCCGCTAGATCCGAGCTACGTCGAGGTCGCGGCGCGCAAGGCCGCGGGTCTCGACACCGATCGCCGTGGGGTTCGAGTCGCGTGGGTGCTCGTGCTGGCCACACTGCTCGGAGCCTTCATCACGACGGCGGTGGTGTCCTTGCGGGAGCCCAAGGACGGTGTCGTCCAGGCCAGGGCACTCCTGGTCGATCGCATCACCCGCGGGCGAGCACAGGTCGCGTCGCTCCGGGCTGACACCGCGACGATGAGTCAGCGGATCGCCGCGCTGCAGTCCGCCGCGCTCGCCAGCAGCGACCCCCAGCTCCTTGCCTCTCTCAATCAGTACGAGGTCGTCTCGGGTGCCGCAGCCGTCTCGGGTCCCGGTGTGCGCGTCACCCTCGACGACGCCGTAGCGATCCGCCAGAACCCCGACCAGGCGGATCCGTCGAGCCGCGTGATGGCAACCGATATTCAGGAAGTCGTCAACGGCCTCTGGGCTGCAGGCGCCGAGGCCATCTCCGTCAACGGGGAGCGACTGACGTCGCTGAGCGCGGTTCGGGGGGCCGGTCTGGCGATACAGGTCGATCTCTCGCCCGTGCTGCCGCCATACTCGGTCGAGGCGATCGGCGACCCTGCCACGCTGCGCGCGCGCTTCTCCCGCACCTCTGCAAGTACTCGGCTCGAGTGGCTCGGGGCGCGGTACGGCATCGTGTCGAACGTGGCGGGCGTGGACCGTCTGCAGCTGGCGGGTGCCGGACAGGTAACGCTCCTGTATGCCGGGGTCCACGTACCGTCGGCTGTGGGCACGAAAGCACCAACCGCGACGCCGACCTTCGCGACGTCATCAACTCCCGCACCAAAGGGGAACACTCCGTGATTGCACTGATCGGACTGGTGATCGGCGTCGTCGCCGGTCTCATCCTGGAGCCGAGCGTTCCCGTCGTCCTTCAGCCGTATCTGCCGATCGCGGTGGTGGCGGCCCTCGATGCGCTGTTCGGCGCGCTCCGCGCGCTTCTCGACGGCCTGTTCGACGAGCGGGTCTTCCTGGTCTCGTTCCTGTCGAACATCATCGTCGCAGCGCTGATCGTCTTCATCGGTGACCAGCTAGGGGTCGGATCGCAGCTGTCGACCGCAGTCGTCGTCGTCCTGGGGATCCGGATCTTCTCGAACGTCGCTTCGATCCGACGGCAGCTCTTCCGCGCATGACCGAGACCCCGACGCCGGCACCTGCGCCCGTGCGCCGCCGCCAGTCCGGCTGGCGGCGGCTCGGCCGCGCCTTCCTGCCTCGGGCGAGTCGCGCGCAAGCGATCGTCGCGGTTCTGTGCGCCATGCTGGGTTTCGCGGTGGTGACGCAAGTGCGGTCCACCCGACAGAACGATCTCTCGTCCCTTCGGCAGGACGACCTGGTGCGCCTGCTAGACGGCGTGACTCGGCAGGCCGACCTGCTGGAGCAGGAAGCCACGAAGCTCCGCGGCCAGCAGACCGAACTCGAGAGCGGCACCGACAAGAACAAGGTGGCGCAACAGAACGCTGAGGCCCGCGCGAGCACTCAGGGCATCCTGGCGGGTCGGCTTCCGGCCGAGGGCCCGGGGATCGAGCTGGCCGTGTACTCCCCGTCGGGCACGATCAAGGCGTCCACGCTCTTCAACATTCTCGAGGAGCTGCGTAATGCGGGGGCCGAGGCGATCCAGCTCGGGGAGCGACGGATCACGGCCTCGAGCTACATCGTCGACACGGCGGGAGGCGTCATCGTCGACGGCACCGTCCTGACAGCGCCGTACACCTATCTGGCGATCGGGGACACCCAGAAGATCTCGCTGGCTCTCGAGATCCCCGGCGGGGCACTCGCCACCGTCCGCGCGCTGGGAGGTTCCACCAGCCTGACCCCGAGCACGAAGGTCACGATCGATGCGACGCGCGCGCCTTCCGCGCCCCAATACGCGACTCCCCGGCCGGTCGACAAGCCGTAAGGCAGGTGGAGTCTGACGCTGTGTCGCCAGGGCGCATACCCTGGTGCCCGGGACGGTGAGAGACTGAATCACACCGGCGCCGACCGTTTGCCTGAGGAGGAGTGGTGACTGAGGAATCGCACAGGGCTCGGGAACCGCGAGAACTCACCGATACGACGGTGAGCTTCGGGCAGCTCGGTTCGTTCGAGACCGAACCGACGGTGCCGGGTCGCGGCTTGCCGCCGCACGACCAGGCCGCTGTCGACGCCCTGCCGCCGACCTCGGCGCTCCTCATCGTGCAGCGCGGGCCGAATGCCGGCTCCCGGTTCCTGCTCGACGCGGAACGCACGATGGCGGGCCGCAGCATCGACGCGGACATCTTCCTCGATGACGTGACGGTGTCGCGTCGGCATGCCGAGTTCGTCCGTGAGCTGGACGACTTCGTCGTGCGGGACGTCGGTTCGCTCAACGGAACCTATGTGAACCGGGAGCGGATCGATCGCGCCGTGCTGCAAAGCGGCGACGAGGTGCAGATCGGCAAGTACCGCCTGACCTTTCACCCGAGCCCCGGGCGGGCATCCGCGAGCCGAGACGGCGAGCCTCGGTGACCTCGACCGCAGGGACGGCGCGCTTCGATCGTCGCGATGCGGAGGGTGCTCGGCGCAGCGAACCCGAGGGGTACCCGGTCGGCGATCCCCTCGAACCGTGGCCCCGCGGTGTGTCGCGCGCCGCGACGATGCGCATCTCGGACGTACTGACCGCGCTCAAGCTCGACTTCCCGGCCGTGAGCAACTCCAAGCTTCGTTTTCTCGAGGAACAGGGCCTCGTCGGCCCAGTTCGCACGTCGTCCGGCTATCGGCAGTACAGCCCCGCTGACCTCGAGCGGCTGCGCTACGTGCTGCGCGCTCAACGTGACCGCTACCTGCCGCTCCGGGTGATCCGGGAGCAGCTGGCCGCACTCGACAGCGGGTTGGGTGACGCCGCTCCGCCACCCCCGCGGCTCGCCACCCGGGACGGAGAGCGAGCGAACGAGTCCGTGGGTCGCTACAGCGGCGCTGCCCTTGCCGCCGACGCGGGAGTGGACGAACAGCTGGTGAACGACCTCGTCCAGGCCGGTGTGATCCACGCCGGCCCGTCCGGCCAGTTCGATCCGTGGGCGCGCGACGTGGTCGCTGTCGCCGGGATGCTCGCCGAGCACGGTGTCGACGCGCGGCATCTCCGCGCGTTCAAGGCCGCGGCCGAGCGTCAGGTCGACCTCGTGGAACAGATCATCGCGCCGTGGCGGAGCCAGCACGGGACCTCGGCGCGGGCCCGCGCGGGCACCCTGGCGGCCGAGCTGGGGGAACTGTGCGGGCAGCTGCACACCGCGCTCCTGCGGGCCGGGGTGGCGGATCTCGCGCCGTGAGACCGGGGTCGGGCACTCGCTGGGAAGCCTGCGGCGTGCCCAGATTCAGGTTCAAGTTGAGATTGAGACATGCCGAACGCGACACGCCGAATTCCCCTGAGGCTCACGTCGTTGACGCCCCCTCGGGGCGGCCCTAGCGTTGCAAGTGCACCCTAGCGATTGTGTCGGGCGCGCGGAATCGGAGGCGGCTGTGAGTAGCATCGGTGACGCGACCGTCGACGCCGCAGCCGGCGTTCCGCAACGGGCGCAGGGTCTGCTCTTCGGGGACACTCTTCCGGACCTGGACACCACAACCGGCTACCGCGGGCCGACCGCGTGCCGTGCGGCCGGGATCACCTATCGGCAGCTCGACTACTGGGCCCGCACCGGCCTCGTCGAACCGAGCGTGCGGCCGGCGACCGGTTCAGGGACGCAGCGTCTCTACAGCTTCCGCGACATCCTCGTCCTAAAGGTGGTCAAGAGGCTTCTGGACACTGGCGTCTCTCTCCAGCAGATCAGGTCGGCCGTCTCGCACCTGCGCGAGCGTGGAGTCGAGGACCTCGCCCGGATCACCTTGATGAGCGACGGCGCGAGTGTGTACGAGTGCACGTCCACGGATGAGGTGATCGACCTCGTCCAGGGCGGCCAGGGGGTCTTCGGCATTGCCGTGGGGCGAGTCTGGCGCGAGGTCGAAGGAACTCTCGCCGAGCTGCCGACGGAGCGGGCGGACGAGGACGGCGTCGTGACGGACAGCGACGACGAGCTCTCGATCCGGCGTCGCACCCGCGTCATCAGCTGAACCGCGGGAACTGCCCAGCAGCCACCCGGCCGGTGCCGCCGTACTGTCCGACGGCTGCCTCTCCCCGTCCGCCGGCTGGTTCCGGACTGAGGGGGTGGCCTCCGTCATGACACACTTCCGGTTGTCCGGTGCAGGGCCAGAACGGTGCCCCACGGGTTCGCTCGTCGGTGCGCCGGTACGGTTCTACAACCGCACGAACAGGGGGTGAGCGGTGTTCTCGAAGGTCCTGGTCGCCAACCGCGCCGAGATCGCCGTACGTGGGTTCCGCGCTGCGTACGAGCTGGGCGTGCGGACTGTCGCGGTATTCCCGTACGAGGACCGGAACTCCGTGCACCGGCTGAAGGCCGACGAGTCATATCAGATCGGCGTTCCCGGGCACCCGGTGCGGGCGTACCTGGACATCGCCGAGATCATCCGGGTCGCGACGTTCGCCGGCGCGGACGCCATCTACCCGGGCTACGGCTTCCTCGCCGAGAATCCCGCGCTGGCGCGCGCGTGTCGCGAGGCGGGCATCACGTTCATCGGCCCGCCGCCCGAGGTCCTCGACCTCGCGGGGAACAAGGTGACGGCCCTCGCGGCTGCGCGGGCCGCCGGCATCCCCGTGCTGCAGTCGTCCGCACCGTCCGACGATGCCGAGACTCTCCTCGCAGCCGGGGACCAGATCGGCTTCCCGCTGTTCGTCAAGGCCGTCGCGGGTGGCGGCGGGCGCGGCATGCGCCGCGTCGATCTCCGTGAGGACCTTCCCGAGTACTTGGCCGCCGCGATGCGGGAAGCGGACAGCGCATTCGGTGACCCGACCGTGTTCCTCGAGCAGGCCGTGCTGCGGCCACGGCACATCGAGGTGCAGATCTTGGCCGATGCGACGGGCGACGTCGTGCACCTGTACGAGCGGGACTGCTCGGTCCAACGCCGGCACCAGAAGGTCATCGAGATCGCGCCGGCACCCAACCTCGACCCCGAGCTGCGCGACGCCTTGTGCCGCGATGCCGTGACCTTCGCGCGAAGCATTGGTTATGTCAACGCGGGCACCGTCGAGTTCTTGGTGGACACGGTGGGGGAGCGGGCCGGGCAACACGTCTTCATCGAGATGAACCCTCGGATCCAGGTCGAGCACACGGTCACCGAGGAGGTCACCGACATCGACCTGGTGACCGCTCAGATGCGCATCGCCGCAGGTCAGACGCTTGCGGAGATGGGCATCCGGCAGGAGCTCATCCGCGTCAACGGGGCTGCCCTGCAGACCCGGATCACCACGGAGGACCCCGCGAACGGGTTCCGGCCCGACACCGGGCGGATCGTGGCCTATCGCTCACCAGGCGGTGCCGGCGTGCGATTGGACGGCGCTACGGCGAGCGCGGGCTCCGAGGTAACCGGGCACTTCGACTCGCTGCTGGTGAAGCTCACCTGCCGGGGGAGCGACTTCCCGACGGCCGTGGCCCGGGCCCGGCGCGCGCTCGCGGAGTTCCGGATCCGCGGCGTCCGCACGAACATCTCGTTCCTGCAGGCCGTCCTCGACGACCCTGGATTCGTGCGCGGCGAGATCTCGACCTCGTTCATCGATGAGCGGCCGGCGCTTCTGGCGGCCAAGGAGAGCGCCGACCGAGGAACGAAGTTGCTCAGCTACCTCGCCGACGTCACGGTGAACCGTCCGTACGGACCACCGCCAGAGACGCCCGAACCGCGAGCGAAGCTTCCCGTGGTCGATCTCACCGCCGCGCCAGCCGCGGGTACCCGGCAACAGCTGCTCGAGCTAGGACCCGAGGGTTTCGCGCGGGCCCTTCGGTTGCGCACCGGGGTCGCCGTCACAGAGACGACCTTCCGCGACGCGCACCAGTCACTGCTGGCGACCCGGGTTCGGACCTATGACCTGCTGGCAGTCGCGCCACATGTGGCCCGGCTGACCCCGGGGCTGCTCTCGATGGAGGCGTGGGGCGGTGCCACGTACGACGTCGCGCTCCGCTTCCTGGGCGAGGACCCGTGGGAGAGGCTCGCGTCGCTGCGTGAGGCTCTGCCCAACGTCGCGCTGCAGATGCTGCTCCGAGGACGCAACACGGTCGGCTACACGCCGTACCCGAACGAGGTGACGCACGCATTCGTCCACGAGGCCTCGGCGAGCGGCTTGGACATCTTCCGCATCTTCGATGCGCTGAACGACGTCGAGCAGATGCGGCCGGCGATCCACGCGGTCCGGGAGACGGGCGTCTCTCTTGCGGAGGTCGCGCTGTGCTACACCGGCAACCTGCTCGACCCCGCCGAAGACCTGTACACCCTGGACTATTACCTGCGGCTCGCGGATCGGATCGTCGCCGCGGGTGCGCACGTCCTCGCGGTCAAGGACATGGCGGGGCTGCTCCGACCGAGGGCCGCAACGGCGCTGATCTCCGCGCTGCGGGAGCGCTTCGACCTACCGGTCCACCTGCACACCCATGACACCGCGGGCGGTCAGCTCGCGACCCTGCTCGCTGCGATCGACGCAGGTGTCGACGCGGTGGACGCGGCCAGTGCCGCGATGGCCGGGACGACGAGCCAGCCCTCGCTCTCGGCTCTGGTCGCCGCGGTGGAGCACACGGACCGCGACACGGGGCTGAGCCTGCGAGCGGTGTGCGACCTCGAACCGTACTGGGCCACGGTGCGGGCTCTGTACAAACCCTTCGAGTCCGGGCTCCCCGGGCCGACCGGTCGGGTGTACGACCACGAGATCCCCGGCGGGCAGCTCTCGAACCTGCGGGTTCAGGCGGTCTCGTTGGGCCTGGGCAACCGGTTCGAGGAGATCGAGGCGATGTACGCGGCCGCCGACAAGATCCTTGGCCGACTGGTCAAGGTGACGCCGTCGAGCAAGGTGGTCGGCGACCTCGCGCTGCAGCTCGTGGCCCGTGGAGCCGACCCTGCCGAGTTCGCCGCCAACCCGCAGGACTTCGACATCCCCGAGTCCGTCATCGGGTTCCTGAACGGTGAGCTCGGCGACCCACCGGGGGGCTGGCCCGAGCCGTTCCGCACCAAGGCGCTGGCAGGGCGCACGGCTCGGCGCCCGATGGCCCCACTCAGTCATCAGGATCGCCATGACCTGGCGGGGGACTCGGAGCAGCGTCGGACCCGGCTGAACCATCTGCTCTTCCCCGGCCCCACCAAGGAATTCGAGCAGACCCGCAACGCGTACGGCGACCTCAGCGTGCTCGACACCACCCGCTACTTGTATGGGATGTCACCGACCGCCGAGGTCGTGGTCGAGCTCGGAAAGGGAGTCCAGATGCTCGTCGGTCTGGAGGCGCTGGGGGAGCCCGACGAGCGCGGCATGCGCACCGTCATCTTCAACCTGAACGGCCAGATCCGGCCGCTCCAGGTGCGCGACAAGGCCGTCGATGTCGACATCGTGACCTCGGAGAAGGCCGACCCGAAGGCGCTCGGTCATATCCCGGCACCGTTTGCGGGAGCGGTCACCGTCATCGTGCACGAGGGAGACACGGTCGAAGCCGGCCAGACCGTCGCCACCATCGAGGCGATGAAGATGGAGGCCGCCATCACGACTCCGGTCGGCGGGACCGTCCACCGTCTTGCCATCGGCGCCATCCAACAGCTCGAGGGCGGCGACCTGGTGATGGTCATCCGGTGAGGATGCCTGGGCGCAGGCGCGGCAGCGGCCCCGGCCAGAGCTCGGCTCGCGTGGGCATCCTTCGGTTTGGCGTGAGATGTTGACGCCATGAGTATCGAGCTGAGCGTCTGGGGACATGCGTGCGTCCGGCTTGAGCGTGCTTCTGGCGAGCGTTTGGTGATCGATCCGGGGTCCTACAGCGACCGAGCCGCGATGGCGGACGCCGACGCCGTTCTGGTCACCCATGAGCACGGCGATCATGTGGTGCCGGGGGAGTTGCGTGACGCAGTTGAGAACAGTTCGCATCTAGAGGTCTGGGGACCTGACGCGGTGATAGATCAGATCGCCGTCGACGCCGTGGTAGCCAGCCGGATGCACCGGGTGCGGAGCGGCGACAGCTTCGTTGCGGCGGGTTTCGACGTGCTGGCGTTGGGGGAGTCGCACGCACGCGCGCACCCCGATCTGACACCCGTGGCGAACGTCGCATATCTGGTCGACGGCCTCGTGCTCCACCCCGGAGATTCCTTCACCGTTCCGGCACCGGGAACGCGGGTCGAGGTTCTGCTGGCACCGCTGAGCGGACCGTGGCTCAAGGTCGGCGAGGTGGTCGACTACGTGCGGGCAGTGAGACCACGCATCGTGGTCCCGAT
Organism: Cellulomonas sp.; assembly: GCA_017882855.1. Classification (GTDB taxonomy): domain Bacteria; phylum Actinomycetota; class Actinomycetes; order Actinomycetales; family Cellulomonadaceae; genus JADGOR01. The sequence continues at coordinate 11,367 of JADGOR010000021.1, forward strand.
CCACGACACGATGAACAGCCAGGCCGGGAACGGCCTTGCGGACCGGCTCGTGGCCAGCCTCGGCGGCACCATCGACTACCGGCGACTCGGACCGGGTGACACCCTCGAGGTCGGCTGATCGCGCGGAGGCGCTGCCGCCGGTGGGGAGGGTGACGAGGGGCTGTTCAACGTCGGTATGTCATAATGTGCATTATCGGCGTTAGGTACTGGACCGACGAGCGGGGCCTGCCGGCTCGTTCGACCATCGGCCTCGACCGAATGGATGCTCGCAACCGGGGTGCAGAATCACCTGCATGACCGACACCGAGACGCCGCACATTCTCCGACGGATCGGTCGGCTGTTCCTGCCGCACCGCAACGAGCTAGTGATCGTCGCGATCGCGATCGTCGTCTCGTCGGTTCTCGGGATGGTCACTCCGTTCCTGACCCGTGCCGTGTTCGACCGGGCGCTGTTCCCGCCCGGTGGCGTCGTGAACCTCCATCTGCTGGTCGTGCTGTGCTCCGTGATGGTTGCCATCCCGCTCGTGACGGCGGTCATCGGCATCGGCCAGACGTACCTGACGACCCGGGTGGGCACCGGCGTCATGGCCGATCTGCGCGAACACCTGTTCGAACACCTGGAGCGGATGGAGCTCTCCTTCTTCACCGCGACCAAGACCGGCTCGATCCAGTCCAGGCTCGCCAACGACGTCGGTGGCGTCGGCACGGTGCTGACGAGCACGGCATCGAGCATCCTGGCGAACTCGGTGACCGTGATCGCCTCGTTGGTGGCCATGCTGGTGCTGTCGTGGCAGCTGTCGATCATCGCGCTCGCACTGATGCCGATGTTCATCGTGATCCAGCGCAAGGTCGGCGCTCGTCGTCAGCGGCTCGCCCAGCGCACCCAGGAGTCGCTCTCCGACATGACAGCGATCACCCAGGAGGCCCTCAGCATCTCCGGGATGCTGCTCAGCAAGATCTTCAACCGCGCCGACGCCGAGCTGGCCCGCTACCGCACCGAGAACAGCCGCCTGGCCGACCTCCAGGTCCGCCAGGCGATGGCCGGCCAGGGCTTCTTCGGCGTCGTCGGCGCGTTCATGTCGGTCACTCCGGCCGTCGTCTACCTGATGGCCGGCGTCGTCTCCGGCCAGCGAGCTGCCTTGACCGCGGGGACCCTGGTCGCTTTCACCACGATCCAAGCGCGCCTGCTGGGACCGATGATGTCCCTGATGCGTGTTGCGCTCGATGTCCAGACGTCCCTCGCCCTGTTCCGCCGAATCTTCGAGTACCTGGACCTGCGGCCGGCGATCACCGATCGCTCAGAAGCGGTGTCGCTCACCTCGGCCGGCGTGCTCGGCAAGGTGGAGTTCGACGGGGTCTCGTTCAGGTATCCGCCTCCCTTGCGGCTCGAGCAGCCCGAGCCCCCGCCGTTCGTGGCGGGCATGCGGGGGCACCGGTGGGCGACCGGCGTGCCGGTGGTCGCGCCAGCTCCTCGACTGGTCGCCCCTTCGGTCCCCCGGCCGCTCGCTCCGACCACGGAGCCGGCCGAGCAGCCGGAGCGCCGGTGGACGCTGAGCGACGTGTCCTTCACGGTCGAGCCCGGCCAGCTCGCGGCGCTCGTCGGACCGTCCGGCGCGGGCAAGACGACGATCAGCTACCTCGTCCCGCGGTTGTACGAGGCGAGTCAGGGAACCGTTCGCATCGACGGCCATGACGTGCGGCACTTGGCTCTCGGCTCGCTCGCCGACGCCGTCGGGATGGTCACTCAGGACGCGTACCTGTTCCATTCGACGATCGCGGAGAACCTGCGCTACGCGAAGCCCGATGCTTCCGACCGCGAGCTCGAGGCGGCCGCGAGGGCAGCGAACATCCACGACACTGTCGCGTCGTTCCCCGAGGGCTACCAGACCCTCGTCGGCGAACGGGGCTATCGACTGTCGGGCGGCGAGAAGCAACGGCTCGCCATCGCCCGCGTGCTGCTCAAGGACCCGCGCATCCTGATCCTCGACGAGGCGACCTCGGCACTGGACTCCGCTTCCGAACGCCTCGTCCAGGAAGCCCTCGCGGAGGTGATGCGTGGGCGGACCACGCTGGCGATCGCGCACCGGCTCTCCACCATCAGGCACGCCGACGTGATCATCGTGATCGACGACGGACGCGTCGTGGAGACTGGCCGGCACCAAGAGCTCTTGGATGCTGACGGCCTGTATGCCCGGTTGCACGCCGAGCAGTTCGGCGGCGGCCGGATCGAGGCGCATTTCGCGGACGGCGTGATGTTCACCGATGGCATGGTGCTGAACGAGCGGCGGGGCGCTCGCCCGTGATCGTCCACCAGCCCCGACGGGGTGAGACCTCGTCAGGCTTTCACCAGACCTTCACTCCTCGATGGAACACCGCGGACCCCGGAGACGTTTGACTGGTCAACAGGGAAGACGCGTCGAGACCGGACGGAGGTTGCGCGATGCAGAACCGATCGCTGCGCGGAATGAGTATGGGTGCACGGAGCATGGAGCGGGATGAGGGTATCGAGCCCGCGCCCAGGTTGACTGCGTACTACGACTGCCCGAACGGACACACCGTCGTTCTACCGTTCTCGACGGAGGCGGACGTCCCGGCCGTGTGGGAGTGCCGATGTGGCGCCGAGGCGCTGCTGCGCGACGCATCCCGTCCAGAGCCCAAGCCGACGAAACGGCCGCGCACCCATTGGGACATGCTGCTGGAGCGACGGACCGTGAGCGAGCTCGAGGAGCTCTTGGCGGAACGGCTCGAGCTGCTCCGCGCGGGAAAGCTCCGGCGCACGGCATAACCTGACATAATGTGTCGAGGCGCTCCCCTTGCTTCGACCTTCTCACTAGCTCCGCGGGCCGCTGCCCGCGGAGCTAGTTCTTTCTGTGCCGCAGCAGCCGGCCCAGCTGCGCCGCACGCCGTTGCACACCCCAGACGGTCACCCGGCCCAGTGCCTCGAACACGATTCCGCGACTCATCTTGGACTCGCCGGCAGTGCGCTCGACAAAGGTGATGGGGACCTCGATCATGCGTCCATGAGCGTCTTCGACCCGCCCGCTCATGTCGATCTGGAAGCAGTATCCGTGCGAATCGACACCGGCCAGGTCGAGCTTCTCGAGCATGGTCGCGCGATAGGCACGGAATCCAGCGGTGGCGTCGCGAAGCGGAATGCCCATGGCGAGGCGCGTGTAGAGGTTCGCGCCGCGCGAAAGGATCTCGCGGTTGCGCGGCCAGTTGACGACGCGCCCCCCCGGGACCCATCGCGAACCCACCACGAGGTCGGCCGCGGACGTCTCAGCGAGAAGTAGCGGAAGCTGCTCCGGGCGGTGCGAGCCATCGGCGTCCATCTCCACCAGGACGTCGTAGCCGCGATCCAGACCCCATCGGAAACCGGCCAGGTAGGCCGTCCCCAGCCCCTGCTTGCCGGTGCGCCGCATCAAATGGATAGCGCTGTCCGATGCCGCCTGCTCCTCGACCCAGTCCCCCGTGCCGTCCGGGCTGCCGTCGTCGACCACGAGGACGTCGGCATCGGGCACCGTCGCGCGAAGCCGCGCCAGCGTGTCGGGTAGGGCGTCGATCTCGTTGTAGGTCGGGATGATGACGACCACACGCCCGGACGGGTTGTTCTCAGTCACGGACTCGATCCTCTCTTCGAACTCTCGATGCGCCGGCGAATCCGGCGATCAGGAAGACAACGGCTGCGCCGCAGAACAGCCAACTCAACCACGGACCGAGGTGCGCCGCGGGCGTGATCGACGTCCGGAGCGGGGCCTGAGCGAGAAGCTGCTCCGCGGTGAAGAGCCCGGTCCGCTGCACCACATGTCCGCTCGGGGTGATGACCGCCGAGACTCCGACCGTCGAGATCTGGATGGTGGTGCGCCCGAACTCGATTGCGCGGAGCCTGGACAGCGCAAGCTGTTGGGTCGATTCGGCGGTCCGTCCGAACGACGCATTGTTCGTCTGGACGACCAGCATCTCCGCACCCGAGAGCACAGAGTCGAGCACGAGGTCGTCGTAGCCCACCTCGAAACAGATCACATCACCGATCGGCACGTTCCGGTTCAATCGCGGGACCGGGACCTCGATCAGTCCGACTCCATGCCCCGCGATCATGTCGGTGTTCACGCGGTCCACCTCATGGGAGAACGTGCGCGCGAACGCCCGCATCGGGATGTACTCCGCGAACGGGACGGGGTGCTGCTTCCGGTACACCGCAACCGAGCCTTGTCCGGGTTCCCACAAGAGCGAGGTGTTGTAGCGACCGCCCGTACTCGGATACTCGATCGTGCCGACCAGGATCGGCGCCCCGACGGCGATGGCGGCTGCGTCGATCTCGGCGGCGGCACCGGCATCCGTCCGTGGATCGATGTCCGAGCCGTTCTCCGGCCAGAGGACGAGGTCGAGCGGCGTCGCGTTCGGGCGCTCCGCCAGTGCGCGCGTGCCGAGTGCGTGGTTGTGCAGCACCTGGCGTTGCTGAGCGAAGGCGTCGAGGCCTGGAACCGGGACGTTGCCCTGGACGGCGCCGACGGCGAGGGAACCGGACTCCGCTCGGGTGTCGAGCGGGACGAACAAGGCCGCGACGATCAGGGCCGCAACTCCCAGGACCAGGCCGCTCGCCCGCACGATCCGCCATCGCCGCAACGCGATGATCGCTTGAGCCAGTAGTGCCCCGGCCCACGCCGCCGCGGCGGATACCAGCGGTACGCCGCCCAACCAGGCCAGCCGGGCGAGCGGGCTGTCAGCCTGGGAGGTCGCGAGCCGACCCCACGGGAAACCCCCGAAGGGCCAGATCGAGCGGCCGTACTCGAACGCCACCCAGAGGACCGCGAAGACGATCGATCGGAGCCACGGAGAACGCCAGACGGCGGGGAGGCGGCGCGCCCAGACCCAGGCGATCCCGAGAGCTCCGCAGAACAGGGCCTGTACGAGTGACAGCGCGACCCACGGGATCCAGCCCACCGCCGAGTCGGCCCAGATCAGGTGCGGGAGGAAGAAGCCAAGGCCGAACAGGGTGCCCGAAACGAAGCCCCAGCGGGCCGAGTCGGGCTCGAGGGCTAGGACCAGGAGCGCCACGCCGGGGAAGGCCGCGGCCCACCAGTTCAGGTCCGGGCACGCCGCGTTGGTAAGCAGCCCTCCCCCGACGGCGAGCACCGCCGTCGCGAGGCGGATCTGGGGGCTCGTGGACACCCTCGAAGGTTACGGCACGAGTTCGACCTGATCGGCCGACCGACCCGCGTGTCCTTCGGGCCAGGCGGGCTCCCGCGGGGCGCCCACCTGTTATCTACTGAACACGCGGATCCGGCCGCTGACACTCCCGTGTCGGCACGCACAAGCGTCGGTCAGACGCTCAAACACCGACATTCCACGGGGTTGAACAACACGTGAACTTACTCTGACGAGTGACCGTGTCAATCGGACGTCTTTGCAGGTCACCGGCGTATCCGCAGGTCATGAGCGGTGTGCGCAAACGGGTGAACGTCACCCGTCCGGCGTGTCGTTCGGCGTGTCGCGAGACAAATGTGATTGGAGCTCCTGAAGGTTCATCTGTTACCACGCGTCGTGCAGGACGACACCGTCCCGAAGAGTCCGCCGGCACACTGGATCAGGCCCGTCGGGATCAATCAGCGGCAGCTGCGGCGTGCCCGACCGAGGGTCGGTGCTCCACGCACTGATCCGGCCATCGGGCGACTGGACCACCAGCTCACCGGCAGCCCAGATGGCCAAGGTGGCCGGCGCACCGGTCATCAGCTCCCCCGCGCCGTTGGCATCAAGTCGAGCGAGTCGCCAACCTCCGCGGGAGTGGGCGCGGAACGCTGCACGTGCCGAGACCCTCTGGTGCTCCTCGTGGTGGAACATGGCCGCTCGCACCCCGGCCCACGCGTTGATCGAAGTCACTGGTGAGTCCGAACCGAACGCGACCGGTATCCCTGCGGTGATCATGTCCGCGAACGCGTGCAGGGCAGTCGCCCGCCCGATGCCGAGCCGCTCTGCGTACATGCCGCACGCGCCGCCCCAGGCCGCATCGAAGGCCGGCTGCATGCTCATGGTCACCCCGTGCAGGACGAGCGACGCGAGCGTGGGCGCATCGATCATCGAGGCATGCTCGAGCCGCACGCCGATCGCGCGCAGCTCCGGCAGACCCATGATGTTCGCGGCTGCCCGGAGTCCGAGCACGACTTCATCCATGGCCCGATCGCCGATGACATGGAAGGCCGGGACAGCGCCGGCCCGGGCGACCGCCACCACGTGAGCGGCGATCTGCTCGGCGGCGAGGTACAGGTAGCCGTGATCGGGCCCGACACCGCTCGGGAGGTCGCTGTACGCCTCGCGGAGGGCCGCGGTACGGGAACCGAGGGAGCCGTCGACGTCGAGGTCGCCGCCGATGCCGGCCAGTCCGGGGATCTCAGCCAGCAGCGCTCGGGCGGCGTCGGCGTCTTCCACGAGCTCGCCACGGAAGCCAACTACGTGCGGCAGGCGGCTCTCCGCTGCGGCGGCGAGCTCGAGGAGCATCGCGAGTCCCTCGCGCGAGTCGAGATGTGGCGCGCTCATCTCGTGCACGCCCGCAATGCCTCGTGCGGTCGCCTCCCGCAGCGCGATCCGGTAGAGCTCCTCGCGTTGCAGGAGAGGCAGCGCCCGGGTCGCATCGCGCGCCGCGTGGTGCGCGTCGCGCTCAACCCGCCCAGAGTCGGACCAGCCCTCGAGGTCGCGCAGGCCGGACCGTTGCGCCAAGGACGTCGAGACCATCGCGGAATGGACGTCGACGCGAGAGAGGTAGACCTCCGCTCCGCTGCCCGCGTGGTCCAGCTCTTGACGGGTCGGGAGGCGTTTGTCCGGCCAGTCCGCCTCGTCCCAGCCGTGGCCGAGAACCGGCGCGCCGGGGTTCGCTGCCGCGGCACGGGCAACCGCCTCGAGCAAGGTCTCAGCCGACCGGACACCACCGTCGGCGGACAGGTTGACGCCGCGCAGCGCGAGGCCGGTCTCGAGCAGGTGCACGTGCGCGTCGACGAATGCCGGGGCGACGAGGGCGCCCTCAAGATCCACCACTTCGTCGACCGAGTCGCGCAGACCATCGGCGGCGGTGTCGGCACCCAGCCATGCCACGATGCCATCAGATACGACGAGCGCCTCGGCAAACGGTTCCGCGCTGGAGTAGATCGCCCCATGTCGGTAGAGCGTGGACGTCACAGCGGCTGACAATAGAGGACAAACCTCGCGTGAGCACGGTCGAGCGTGACCACTCGGCCCGCTAGACCGACGAATACGCGACGACGCCGCGCTTGAGTCGATCCAGGGCGTGCTCGGCCGTGGTCCGCAGAGCCGGGGTCGACGCGGCCTGGGCGATCTGGTCCAGCAGGTCGATCACCTGCTTGCACCACCTGACGAAGTCGCCGGCCGCGAGCTCAGTGCCGGTCAGGACGGCGTCCAGGCCACGGCCTGAGGCCCAGCGGTGGATCGGGAGCACGAGGCCGTCGTCCAGGGCTGACATCCGTTCGAGCCGATGGGCGTTCTGCCTGTCGTCGAGGTCCGACCACATTCGAGCGGTCGCCGCGAGGGCACGGGCCAACCGTCCGTCGGGCCCGCCGGGCAGTGGTGGCGCGGAGCGGGCCTCGTCGCGTCGGCTCGCGTACAGCACCGTCGAGGCGACCGCCGCGAGACCGGCCGGGTCAAGGCCGTCCCAAGCGCCCCGCCGCAAGCACTCAGCCACCAGCAGATCGTTCTCGGCATAGAGCCGACGCAGTACCTGACCCGCGTCGGTGACGACCCGCCCCGGCCGACCGTCCGGACCGAGAGCAAGGTAGCCGAGCTCCTCGAGCAGCTCACAGATCCGGTCGAAGACTCGCGCGATCGAGCTGGTCCGGGCCTCGATGCGCGTGACGAGGCGGGTGTGCTCGGCGTCGAGCCGCGCCCATCGCTCCGCCCAGCGGGCGTGGTCCTCCCGTTCATTGCACCCGTGGCACGGATGAGCGCGCAACCGGTTGCGCAACGACGCCAGGGTCGCGTCGTCAGCCGCGGCCGCGCGCTTCTTCTCGGTCCTGGTGCCGGCCGACGGCGTCGGAGGCAGCGCAGCGAGGGCGTGGTGCAACGAAGAGGCCAGCTCCCGCCGCTGAGCCGCGTTCCGCGAGTTGAAGTTGCGCGGGATGCGGACCCGGGTGATCGCGCGGACGCCCGTCGCGACGTCCACCACCGAGAGCCGTTTCACCTGCCGCTCGGCGGTCAACACGGTCGGGCGCGGTCCGTCCATCGCTGCCGCGAGACCAGGGTCGAGAACGACGGCATACCCGGCCCGTCGTCCGGCCGGTACCTCGATCACGTCCCCCTCATGGAGCCCTTCCAGCGATGAGACCGCCGCGGCGCGACGCGCCCTCGAAGACTCCCGAGACAAGGCCGACTCGCGCTCGGCGATCGCGCGACGGATACCTGCGTACTCGGCAAAGTCCCCCAGGTGGCACGCCATCGCCGCTCGGTAGCCCTCGAGCGCTTCGGCGTGCGCCCGCGCCTGTTTGGCGAGGCCCACCACGGCTCGGTCCGCCTGGAACTGGGCGAACGACGTCTCGAGAACCTCGCGGGCTCGGTCCCGCCCCACTTGCGCGACCAGGTTCACCGCCATGTTGCTGGTCGGCCGGAAGCTCGAGTTCAGGGGGTAGGTCCGCCGAGAGGCGAGCCCGGCCAGTGCGACCGGGTCGAGCTCGGCGTGGTCCACGACGACCGCGTGGCCCTCGACGTCGATCCCGCGCCGGCCCGCGCGACCGGTCAGCTGGGTGTACTCCCCCGGCGTGATGTCGACGTGGCCGCTGCCGTTCCACTTCGTGAGCTTCTCGAGGACGACAGAGCGCGCCGGCATGTTGATCCCCAGTGCGAGGGTCTCGGTCGCGAAGACGATCTTGACGAGCCCGCGCGAGAAGAGCTCCTCGACGGTCTCCTTGAACAGCGGCAGCAGGCCGGCGTGGTGCGCGGCGATGCCTCGCGCCAGCGCTTCGCTCCAGCCCCAGTAACCCAGCACCCGAAGGTCCTCCGGCGGGATCGGGGCGCACCGCTCTTCGACGATGCGGCGGATCTCGGCTTCCTGTTGCGGCGTGGTCAGCCTCAGCCCGGCGTGCATGCACTGGTCCACCGCCGCGTCGCAGCCGGCGCGAGAGAAGATGAACGCGATCGCCGGCAGCAGCGCGGCGTCGTCCAGCACCTCGACGACGGCGAAGCGTGGCGGCGACCGTCGGCCGGCGCGTCGATTATTCATGGGACGACTGCCTCTCCCCCGGCCGCCGCCCGATCGCACCGGGGCACGCATCACCGGTCGCTCCGTGCGGTCGCGGCGCCGGATAGCTGCGGCCAGCTCGGGGTTGATGGGCGGGTTCGGTCCGGGAGCCGTCGGGTCGACGTGCCCGGCATACAGGTCGAACAGGGCGTCATCGGTCAGCACGTGCTGCCAGAGCGGAACCGGTCGATGCTCGCTCACCACGATGGCGGTGTCACCCCGGACCAGGTCCAGCCACTCACCGAACTCCTCAGCGTTCGAGACCGTCGCGGAGAGCGAGACGACCTGGACGTCCTCGGGCAGATGGATGATGACCTCTTCCCAGACCGGTCCCCGGAACCGATCCGCCAGGTAGTGGACCTCGTCCATCACCACGAAGCCGAGCCCGGCGAGCGTCGGCGAATCGGCATAGAGCATGTTGCGGAGTACCTCGGTGGTCATCACCACCACGGACGCCTCGCCGTTGATCGTGGTATCCCCGGTCAGCAGGCCGACGGCGTCGCTGCCGTGCCGGCGGACGAGATCGCCGTACTTCTGGTTGCTCAAGGCCTTGATCGGCGTCGTGTAGAAGGCCTTGCGCCCGGTGGCGAGGGCCAGGTGGACGGCGAACTCACCAACCACCGTCTTGCCGGCGCCCGTCGGTGCCGCGACCAGGACACCCTGCCCGCGCTCGACCGCGAGGCACGCCTCCACCTGGAACGGATCCGGGACGAACCCCAGTCCGGCGCTGAACTTCGCGAACTCGGTGTGCTCCTGATCGGCCCGTCGACGCGCCGCGACGAAGCGCTCGGCCGGTGATGACATGCCGCCAGCCTACGGCGCGCCAGGTCCCGAACAGACGAGGGGGCAGGCCACAGTGCGCCGTCGGGCACGCGTCACGAGTGCTCAGACGAGGATGTGCAACGCCCCCGGGTGAACCTCCGCATGCAGGGGCAGGGCGCCGATCCGCTCACCGTCCGCGAATGCCTCCGGTGGTGGCGAACCGTGCCGGGTCGGCTCGATCAGGACGCTCCTGGTTCGGATCACCTCGATGGCTGGATGGCGGACGTGGCGACCCCAGTACATGCCGGGGAAGATCCGCATCGCGCCCGACCTTGTGAACGGCCCCGCCACGACGACGTCGAGGAGACCGTCGTCGAACAGCGCATCCGGAGCGATCCGGATGCCGCCGCCGATCAACGGGCCGTTGGCGGCTGCAACCAACGTCCCCGGCGACTCCCAGACGCCCTCATCCGTGGTCACCCGGTAGCCGTAGGGCGAGAAGACGCGCAGCTCAGCCACCACGGCGCGCACATATCGTGCACTCCCCCGCGGCCAACGCATGGTGTTCGCCCGAGCATTGATCGCGGCGTCGAGCCCGGCCGAGAGCGCGCCTACGTACCACTCCCGGACCGCCTGGCTCGGCGAACCGACCTGGACGGCATCGATCCTGCGCGGCCCCTCGGCCAGGCCGTGCTCGATCGCCGCTACGGCTCGTCTGATGTCGTGCCGCGGGAGGCCCAAGCCGCGCGCGAGGTCGTTGCCCGAGCCGGCGGCGACGATCCCGAGCGGCAAGGACGTCCCCGCGACGACGTTCGCGCCGAGGTGCACCGTGCCGTCCCCGCCGACGACGACGAGCGCATCCAGGCCCTCGACCACCGCTTGCCGGGCGTGCTCCGTTGCCTGCTCAATGCTCGAGCCGGACAGGTTCACCAGCTTGTGGCCGCGTTGGGTCAGCAGGTCGACGACCTCGTGCCCACGGATTCGACCGCGGTCCCGCCCGGCCGTCGGATTGATCACGATCCCCAGCCGCGTCACGCTTCACCTACCGTGGCATCGCCCGGCTGGTGCGCGTGCGAGGTCGATCTGGGCGTCCCGGCACGACGGTGATCCCGCCAGGCACAGATGCCCAGCGCCCCGAAGTACAGGCCGCACATCGGGATGGCCACCAGGAGCATCGTGATTGCGTCCGGGGTGGGCGTCATCACCGCCGCAAAGACGAAGATGCCCAGGACGGCCCACCGCCAACCGCGCGCCCAGGCCTTCGCCGAGACGAGGCCGGCGAAGTTGAGCGCCACCATCAGCACCGGGAGGAGGAAGGCCAGCCCGAAGGCGAGGACGACCCGCATCACGAAGCTCAGGTACAGCTGAGCGTCGATCAGGTTGGTAGCGCCCTTGGGAGTGAAGTTGGTCAGTATCGCGACGGCGTTCGGCAGCACGAGCCACGCGAGGAACGCTCCGAGCAGGAAGAGCGGCGCGCCGGCGGCGACGAAGCCGATGGCGTACCGGCGTTCGCGCTTCGTCAAGCCCGGGGTGACGAAGGACCAGAGCTGATAGACCCACCAGGGGCTCGACAGGAGCACGCCGAGGAAGAGCGAGATCTTGATCCGCATGTCGAACGACGTCGCGATGCCGGCGAAGTTGACTGCGATGAGCCCGCCGCGTTCCGACGCCAGTCGAACCAAGGGACGCTGCAGGGCGTCGAAGACGGGCGAGTACGCGATCCAGCCGACGACCGAGCCGATTGCCAGTCCGACGAGTGACAGCAGTACCCGCCGTCGCAGCTCACGGAGGTGGTCGCGCAGCGACATCCGCCGGTCTGCCGCCGGTGGGCGGCGGCGCGAGGGGGCCACGGTCGGATCAGGGGCGGGGAGCGTCGTCACTTCCGGACGGCTTCTCTTCGGGCTTCGCGGCACTGCCGTCGTCCGGGCTCTTCATCTCGTTCTTGAAGACCTTGAGCGACTGCGCGATGCCTCGGGCCATCTCCGGCAGCTTCTTTCCGCCGAAGAGCAGCAGCACCACGACCACCAGCACGGCGACGTGCCATGGTTCAAGACCGTTCCTGAACATCGTGATCCCTTGTTCGGTGGGACGGCGATCGTATCGCGAGCGATTCGACCGTCGGCAGATCAACGGCCGTACGCGTCCCAGCGCTCATACGTGCCTGAGTGCGCGCGTCGGCGCCGGTCCTTTCGGAGCTGCCGCTCTTTGCGCAGCTCGATCACGCGCGCTCGAGCTGTGACCGGATCGTGCGACAGCCCGGGTTGCACGACGAACGGCTCGGAGCCGTCTCTCAGCGCCTCGACCTGGTCCGTCAGTCCGGCGAACACACCGGCCCCGCGGTCCACCTCGACCATCGTCGCCCGAGCAGCGTGGTAGAGCCGCCGCCACAGCAAGAAGCACCCGCCGAGCGTCGCGACCACCAGCACGCTCCAGACGATGAACCACAGCATGCGGACAGGCTACCCGCGCGCGATCAAGCCGGTGGCAGCGCGCCGTACGCAGCGAGAGCCCGCTCCGCTGTCTCCGCCACGTCCAGGGCGTACTGAACGGGCTCGACGGCGCGCACGTCGGCGGCAACCTGGGCGATCAGGTGACGGAGCCACGTGCCGTCCGCCACCCGGAGCGAGATCCGGAAGTCCCCGTCCGGGAGCTCCTGCACCGCGTCCACGGGAACCTGTTCGGCAACCCAGCGGGCCCGAGCGCTCAGCGTGATGTGCACCTGCTCGGCACTTGCTTCGGGTCGGAATACCTCGCTGCCCGGCTCGGCCGGAACCGGGTGCGGCTCGACCAGCTCCTCCAAGACCTCGGCGGAGAGCACCCGATCGAGGCGGAAGAGTCGTTCACCGCGGGCGCGCAGGCACCACGCCTGGAGGTAGGTGTGCGCGTCGCCGGTCACGAGCCGGATCGGGTCGACGTCGCGTCCGGACGTCACGTCCGCCGCGTTGACATACTCCAGCCGCAGGCGGTGCCCGGAGACGAGGGCGGACTGGACGGCGGCCTGCACATCCGGACGTCCGTCGGTGGCGAGGTGGACGTCGACCGCTCCGGACGCGTCGCCCACTGCCGCCGTGAGTGCCTCGAGCGTCGAGTCGACCACCTCGGCCTGCTCGATCGGGAGAGCGGATCCGAGCAGGTCTCGAAGTGCCCGCAAGGCCGCGATGAGCGCGACGCCTTCCCTGGTCCCGAGCCGCAAGGGGCGGGTCAGGCCCCGGGACTCGGTCAGCCGGACCACTCCTCGGTCGTGCGCCTCCGCATCGAAGTCGATCAGGTCGCTGTGCTGGTAGCCGGGGGTGCCCGAGACCCAGAGCGTGTCGACGTCCTCCAAGATCTGCCGCGCAGACACACCGAAGGTCGTGGCGAGCTCGGCGACGGGCACCGACTCGTGGCGATTGAGGAACGCGACGATGCCGAGGAGCCGGACGAGTCGATCCGGGGCGCGCTCAGCCATCGGAAGCCCCCGATGCCGGTTCCTCGGCGAGCGAAGACAGGCCAGCGGCCGCGCCCAGGCGTTGCAAGACCGCGGTGCGAAGCTCGGTGGGCCCGAGCACCAGGGCGGCGTCGCCGTACCCGGAGAGCTCCTCGGCCATTCGGGTGACCGCGCGGTACGGGACGTGGAGCAGGTCCCGGCCGACCGACTCCGCGATGCCCGCGAACCGCAGGTCGTCCGGTCCGGTGCCGTCGGTCGGTGGCACCGCTCGAGCCCGGAGCGCGCCGGCTCGTTCCGGCCTGACGGCGAGCACGGCGAGCTGCTCGGCGCCGCCGTGGTGGCTGTCGATGAGAGCGCGCGGGTCCAGATCGGCGGGGACGCCGAAGGCGCGGCGCGGGCCGACGGCCGCAGGTGCGCTCGTCATCCGGGTCAGCCGGAAGGCGCGCGCCTCCGCTCGGTCGCGGTCCCGTCCGACCAGGTACCAGCCCCCTCGACTGGCCACCAGCCGCCACGGTTCGACCGTCCGGACCCGCTCCTCACCGGTGTTCGCGGCGCGGTATCCGAAGGTGACGGCCTGGGTGTGCTGAATCGCATCCAGGAGCGGCAGGAAGGCGTCACCGCCGGCCCTCGCTCGCGGTGCCAGGACGGCGACGGATTCCTCCGAACCGGGCCCGCTGGTGACCGCCGAGAGCTTCGTGAGAGCGCGGCTCGCGTCCCGCGCGAGCGAGTGGTCCTGCCAGAACCGTGCGGCCAGGCTCAGGACACCGTGCTGGGCGGGAGTCAGCTCGATCGGCGAGAGCGCGTACGCATCCAGGTCCACCCGGTAGCCGACGTCGTCACCGTGCGCCGCGTCCGTGACGGTCTCGATCGGGATACCGAGCTCGCGCAGGGCGTCCTTGTCACGTTCGAACATCCGCTCGAAGGCCTCGACGGACGCCGCCGCGTCGTAGCCCGCGACCGACCGCCGGATCTGCGCCTTGGTCATCCGGTTCGGGGTGTTGACCAGCGCGATCACGAGATCGAGCAGACGCTCAGTCGGCGGAATCGTTGTTGGCATCACGACACACGCTAGCGGCCGGTACGGTGCTCAGGTGATCTCCTGGCGGTCCGGCGTCGTGATGTCGGTCGACGACGCCTGGCGTGGCGCGCGCGAGCTGGTGGTCCGGATCGACGGCAGCGGCGACAGTGTGGCCGCGCTGGCCTACCCCGACCTGGTCGGCGAACCGGCCGTCGGAGATCGGGTGGTGCTCAATGTCGCAGCACTCGAGCGGGGGCTCGGAACGGGAGGCTTCGCACTCGTCGTCGCACTCCCTGACCATCTTCCGGCCGATCCCCCGTCGACGCCGGGACATCTGGTCAAGGCCCGCTACACACCGATGCAGACCATGGTCCTCGGCGTGGACGAGCAGGAGTCCGAGCACTACGGCACGCTCCTCGACGCCGACGATCTGCTGGGCCTGCCGTGCGTCGTCGCGGACCTCCACTCGGCGTTGCCGGCCATCATCGCGGGACTGCGCCACGCGGCCCGGAGAGAGGGCCTCGACCCCCTGCGCGTCGCCTACGTGATGACCGATGGCGGAGCCCTCCCGGCGTGGTTCTCCCGAACTGTGGCGGCACTGCGCGAGGCCGGCTGGCTGCAGACCTGCATCACCGTCGGACAGGCATTCGGCGGAGACCTCGAAGCGGTGAACGTGCACACCGGACTGCTCGCGGCACGCCATGTCGCCGCGGCCGACGTCGCGATCGTCACTCAGGGGCCGGGGAATCTGGGTACCGGCACCCGGTGGGGATTCTCTGGAGTCGCGGCCGGCGAGGCGATCAACGCGGTCTCCGCTCTTCGCGGTCGACCGATCGCGGCGCTCCGGATCTCCGGTGCGGACGAGCGCTCCCGTCACCACGGGCTCTCCCACCACTCCCTGACGGCCTACGGCCGGGTCGCGCTCACCAGGGCCGACGTCGTCGTCCCGGACCTCTCCGCAAGTCCCGACCCTGCGCTGGCGGCCCTCGGCGTCCAGGTCGATCTCCAGGTCACCGCGCTCGGCGGGCACAGCCGGGGACACCGACTTGTACGTGTACCGATCACAGATCTGTACGATGCTCTCGCGACGAGTCCGGTCGAGCTGTCCACCATGGGGCGCGGGCTCGCTCAGGATCCCGCGGCGTTCTTGGCCTCGGCCGCCGCTGGCGTCCATGCCGCGGCCGTGCATCTTGAGAGCACCGGCCGCGCACCGCTTCCCGTACGCATCCGCGACGGCCGCTGAGCCACGGTCGGGTCCCACCCGCGCACCCGGCTCCGGCAACCCGACCGGCGTAGAGTTCGGATCGCTTCAGCGGGACCCGCGGATGGTCCCGCTGGGACGGGCGGCGGGCGATGGAGGGCAGATGACCGAATCGAGCGAGATCCCCGTCGTGCCGACCGACCCGTCGGTGCAAGGAGGCGGAGCAGAGCCGGCGGCCGAGGACGCGGCCGAGGAGCTCGAGCAGCCGAGTGAGAGGTTGCTCATCCCGACCTCCGGACGGGTCAAGGACGCGGAGCATTGGTTCGAGGCTCGCCCGCTCGGAATCGGCGCGTGGGGCCTGGCCATCGTGGTCTGGACGGTCTTCCTCGTCCTGCTGCTCGCTTCACCGCACACGCTGGCCGACGCGCGTTCCTGGGTGCTCGACCTCCCGGTCTGGCTCCAGGTGGTCGTCTGGATCGTGACGCTTCCCGTCATGATCGCGTTGATGGCTTGGTACACCGGCTGGGTGCAGTGGCTCCGGATCGCGATCGTGGTTGCTTGCGTGCTGTGGACGCTCATCGGGTTCTTCCCGAGAGATCGGCCGACGATCAGGTAGCGAGCGGGGCTCCGGGCGATCCGTCTGCAGCGGCGCACACGCCGGCCTGTCGGTAGAGGAACCAACCGATCGCCGCGCCGACGAGCACGATGCCGAGGCGGTCGGGCGCCTGCGCAGCCCCTGGCCCTGTTCCTG
>JADGOR010000062.1 GCA_017882855.1 Cellulomonas sp.
GTAAGGACAGCCTTCGTTGCATGGAACGAATTCAGCAACGATGATGTTGCCTATATCAGCGAGAGCCGTCAGGCCTCGTTCGCCGTGCGCGTCGAAGGGAGCAGCGATGAGCGCCACGTTCGCCCTTCCTCCCTCGACTCACCCGGCACTGGATCACATCGAGGCCACGACGCGTGAGCAGATCCTTCGCCTCGTCGTAGTCGACGGCCCGATCACCGCGGCCGAGCTCGCCGAGCGCCTCGCGCTGACCTCGGCCGGCATCCGGCGACACGTGGCGGCGCTCGAGGCCGCGAACCAGATCGCCGTTCATCGGGTACCGGGGGGCCATCGTGGCCGAGGCCGCCCGGCGCGTCACTACGTGGCGACCGAGAGCGGGCACCGAGCGCTCTCGAATGCCTACTCGGCGCTGGCGGTCGATGCGCTCCGGTACCTCGTGGACGTGGTCGGCGCGGATGCCGTCGACGGTTTCGCGGAAGTGCGCGGCCTACGGCTCGAGGAGCGCTATGCCGAGGCGATCCGTGCGGCCGGAGGTGACCCGTCGGTGCGGGTCCAGGCGCTCGCCGACGCGATGACGGCGGACGGTTACGCCGCGACCGCGCGGCCCGTCCCGGGTGGCCACGCGGTCCAGCTGTGCCAGGGCCACTGCCCGGTGCAGCAGACGGCCACCCAGTTCCCCCAGCTCTGCGAAGCCGAGACGCGCGCGTTCTCCCGGCTGCTCGGCGTCCACGTCCAACGGCTGTCGACCCTCGCGGGCGGTGGCCACGTGTGCACCACGAACATCCCGACGGGCCCGCCCGCCGCGACCGCCCCCACCGAACCGACCGTGCGCCCGATGGGCGCCGGGCCGCGGAAGGACTGAGATGAGCGCTCCCACCGAGCCGATGACGCAGGACGAGGCGATCGCCTCGATCGGTCAGTACAACTACGGCTGGCACGACTCCGACGCCGCCGGCCTGAGCGCGCGCCGCGGCCTCGACGAGTCGGTCGTCCGCAACATCTCGGCCCTCAAGAACGAGCCGGCGTGGATGCTCGAGCTGCGCCTCAAGGGCCTCCGCCTCTTCGAGAAGAAGCCGATGCCGGTCTGGGGCGCCGACCTGAGCGGGATCGACTTCGACAACATCAAGTACTTCGTCCGGAGCACCGAGAAGCAGGCGACCAGCTGGGAAGACCTGCCCGACGACATCAAGAACACCTATGAGCGGCTGGGCATCCCGGAGGCGGAGAAGCAGCGCCTCGTTGCCGGCGTCGCCGCGCAGTACGAGTCCGAGGTGGTGTATCACCAGATCCGCGACGACCTCGCGGCGAAGGGCGTCATCTTCGTCGACACCGACACCGGTCTGCGGCAGTACCCCGAGCTGTTCAAGGAGTACTTCGCGACGGTGATCCCGGTCGGCGACAACAAGTTCGCCTCGCTGAACACCTCGGTATGGTCCGGCGGCTCGTTCGTGTACGTGCCTCCGGGAATCCGTGTCGACATCCCGCTGCAGGCGTACTTCCGGATCAACACGGAGAACATGGGCCAGTTCGAACGGACCCTGATCATCGCCGACGAGGGCTCGTACGTGCACTACGTGGAGGGCTGCACGGCGCCCATCTACACCTCCGACTCGCTGCACTCCGCCGTCGTCGAGATCATCGTGAAGAAGAACGCCCGGGTCCGGTACACGACGATCCAGAACTGGTCGAACAACGTGTACAACCTGGTCACCAAGCGGGCGACAGCCGGCGAGGGCGCCACGATGGAGTGGGTCGACGGGAACATCGGCTCCAAGGTGACGATGAAGTACCCGGCGATCTACCTGATGGGCGAGCACGCCCGCGGGGAGACGCTGTCGATCGCGTTCGCGGGCGCCGGCCAGCACCAGGACGCGGGCGCCAAGATGGTGCACGCGGCGCCGAACACCTCGTCGTCCATCATCTCGAAGTCGGTGGCACGTGGCGGCGGCCGAACCTCCTACCGAGGCCTCGTCCAGATCCTCGAGGGCGCTGAGCACTCGCGCTCGAACGTGCTGTGCGACGCCCTCCTGGTCGACCAGATCAGCCGGTCCGACACGTACCCGTACGTCGACGTGCGCGAGGACGACGTCTCGATGGGGCACGAGGCGACCGTCTCCAAGGTCAGCGAGGACCAGCTCTTCTACCTGATGTCCCGCGGGATGAAGGAGACCGAGGCGATGGCGATGATCGTGCGCGGGTTCGTCGAGCCGATCGCGCGCGAGCTGCCGATGGAGTACGCCCTCGAGCTCAACCGACTGATCGAGCTGCAGATGGAAGGGGCCGTGGGCTGAGATGGGCGTTTCGCACAACCCGATCGTCGATCGCGGTGCCACCAAGGGCTCGTTCGACCTGAGCGATCACCCGATGCCGAACGGCCGCGAGGAGGCCTGGCGGTTCACCCCGCTGGGCCGCTTGAGGTCCGTCCTGGACGAGCGGCCCGCCGAGGGTCACCTCGAGTGGTCGACCAGTGCCCTCCCGGACGGCGTCGAGCTGGTGGAGCTGTCGAGCTCGGACGCCCGCGCGCGCACCGTCGAGCCGCCGGTCGACCGGGCGGCAGCCCTGGCGGTCGCGCTCTCCGGCGGCGCGACGCTGTTGCGCATCCCCGACCGGTTGGTCGTCACCGAGCCGATCACGATCCGGCTGCACGGGACGGGACAAGACGTTCGCGGGCACCTGCTCGTGGAGGCCGGCGCCGAGTCGGTGGCCAGCGTCGTGCTCGAGCGCACCGGTTCGGCCACCTACTCCGAGCTCGTCTCGGTCCGGGTGGGCGACCAGGCCGCGCTCGACATCGCCTTCCTTCAGCTGTGGGACGACGGCGCGGTGCACGCGGGCCACATCGCCGCTCTCGTCGGCCGGGACGCTCGGTTGCGCACCTTCACGGTCACCTTCGGCGGCGAGTCGGTCCGGTTGGTCCAGACCGTCGGGTATGCCGGTCCGGGCGGGTCCGCGGACCTGTTCGGCCTGTACTTCGCCGACGCCGGTCAGCACTTCGAGCACCGGTCGTTCATCGACCATACGGAACCGAACTGTCGCAGCAACGCGATGTTCAAGGGGGCGCTGCAGGGCGCTGGTGCACGGACGGTATGGGTGGGCGACGTCCTGATCCGCCCCGAGGCAACCGGGACCAGCACGTACGAGGTGAACCGCAACCTGATCCTGAGCGACGGCGCCCGCGCCGATTCCATCCCGAACCTCGAGATCGAGACCGGCGAGATCGTCGGTGCCGGGCACGCGAGCGCGACCGGGCGGTTCGACGACGAGCAGATGTTCTACCTGCGGGCCCGGGGGATCCCCGAGGACGAGGCTCGACGACTCGTCGTGCGCGGCTTCTTCGCCGCCGTGATCCACGAGATCGGCGTCGCCTCCGTCGAGCAGACCCTCAACGACGCGATCGAACGCGAGCTCGAGAAGAACATGGCCGTGATCGCCGGGAGCGCCTCGTGAGCGCTCAGTTCGCGTGCGCCGTCACCGACGTGGCGGTCAGCGGCACGCGCCGGGTCGAGCTCGAGGGCACCCGTGGAACGGTGGAGGTCGCCGTCGTCCGCGACGCCAACGGTGACCTGCACGCCATCAACGACGTGTGCTCGCACGGCGCGGTCTCGCTGTCCGACGGCGACGTGGACGGTACGACGCTCGAGTGCTGGCTGCACGGCAGCGTCTTCGATCTGAGCACCGGGAAGCCCCTCAGCCTTCCCGCCACCGAACCTGTCCCTGTCTACCCCCTGACTGTCGTGGGCGAGAGCGTGTTCGTCGACGTCGATGCCCCGAAGGAGAACTGAGTGATGTCCACTCTCGAGATCCACGACCTGCACGTGAGCGTCGACACCAAGGAGGGCGCCAAGGAGATCCTCCGAGGCGTCGACCTGACGGTCGCGAGCGGTGAGACGCACGCGATCATGGGCCCGAACGGCTCCGGCAAGTCGACCCTCGCCTACTCGATCGCCGGTCACCCGAAGTACAACGTCACCCGCGGCACCGTCACCCTCGACGGCGTCGACGTGCTGGCCCTGAGCATCGACGAGCGGGCCCGCGCCGGCCTGTTCCTCGCGATGCAGTACCCGGTAGAGGTCCCCGGCGTCAGCGTGTCGAACTTCCTGCGCACCGCGAAGACGGCGATCGACGGAACGGCCCCGCCGCTGCGGCACTGGGTCAAGGACGTCCGGGCCGCGATGGACCGGCTCCGGATGGACCCGGCGTTCGCCGAGCGAAGCGTGAACGAAGGCTTCTCCGGCGGCGAGAAGAAGCGGCACGAGATCCTCCAGCTCGAGCTGCTCGGGCCCAAGTTCGCGATCCTCGACGAGACCGACTCGGGCCTCGACGTCGACGCGCTCCGGATCGTGTCCGAGGGGGTCAACCGGGTGCGTGCGGGCGGCGACGTCGGCGTTCTGCTGATCACTCACTACACCCGGATCCTGCGCTACATCACGCCGGACTTCGTGCACGTGTTCGTCAACGGGCGGGTCGCCGAGGAGGGTGGCCCGGAGCTCGCGGACCGCCTCGAGAACGAGGGCTACGACCGCTTCATCGCGGCCGCGGTCTGACGGGATGGCGCTGGTGATGACCGAGAAGCTGGGCACCCACGAGTTCGCGGCGGTGCGGGCCGACTTCCCGCTGCTCGCGCGCAACGTGCGCGACGGCCGCCCCTTGGTGTACCTGGACTCGGCCGCGACCGCGCAGAAGCCCGAGGTCGTGATCGACGCGGAGCAGGACTTCTACCTGCACCACAACGCGGCCGTGCACCGCGGCGCCCACCAGCTCGCCGAGGAAGCCACCGAGCTGTTCGAACGGGCGCGCGAGAGCGTGGCCGCACTGGTCGGAGCGGATCCGGGCGAGATCGTCTGGACGGGCAACGCCACCGGGGCGATCAACGTGCTCGCGCACGCAATCGGTCACGCGTCCCTGGGGCGCGGCGGGGCGGCTGCTCAGCGGTTCGCGTTGGCACCTGGGGATGAGGTCGTCGTCACCGGGGCCGAGCACCACTCCAACCTGATCCCCTGGCAAGAGCTGTGCGCCCGGACCGGCGCGACCTTGCGCTGGATCCCGGTCTCGGACGAGGGCCGCATCCTGACCAATCGGCTCGAGGACATCGTGACGGACCGCTGCCGGGTGCTCGCCTTCACGCATGCCTCGAACGTGACCGGGGCGGTCACCCCGGTGGCCCCCTTCGTGGCCCGCGCGCACGACGTAGGCGCCCTCACGGTGCTCGACGCGTGCCAGAGCGTCCCGAACCTGCCGGTGGACCTCCATGCCCTCGGGGTGGACTTCGCGGTGTTCTCCGGTCACAAGATGCTCGGCCCGACCGGCGTCGGCGCCCTCTACGGCCGGCGCGAGCTGCTCGAAGCGCTGCCTCCGGCGAACTACGGGGGCTTGATGGTCGAGGTCGTCACGATGGAGTCCGCGACCTACTCGATGCCGCCGCAGCGCTTCGAGGCCGGGACCCAGATGGTCGCGCAGGCCGTTGGCATGGGTGCGGCCGCGGAATACCTGCGCGAGCTCGGGATGGATGCGGTCGCCGAGCACGAGCGTGGGATCACCGGGCGGCTGCTCGGCGGGATCGCCGAGCTCGACGGGGTGCGGGTGATCGGTCCGACGACGTCGGACCAGCGCCTGGCCGTCGTCTCGTTCGTCGTCGACGGCGTGCACGCGCACGACGTCGGCCAGCTGCTCGACGACGCCGGCGTCGCGGTGCGGGTCGGGCACCACTGCGCGCAGCCGTTGCACCGGCGCTTCGGGATCGCGGCCACGGCCCGAGCCTCGGCCTCGGTCTACACGAACGAGGCCGACGTCGACACGTTCCTCGAGGCCCTGGGCCGGGTCCGCGGCTTCTTCGGCGTCTCGGACCGGACGGCGGTGGCTCGGTGACGGTGTCCGCGATGGAGCAGCTCTACCAACAGCTCATCCTCGACCACGCGCGTGCCCCGCACGGCCACGGGCTGGTCCCGGCGCCCGACGGCGACGCGGTGGGGGAGTCGTTCGCGGTCAACCCGACGTGCGGTGACGAGGTGCGGCTCCGCGTCGCGCTGCGGTTGGACGACGGACGTCCGGTGGTCGACTCGGTCTGCTGGGAAGGCCAGGGGTGCAGCATCTCGCGGGCTTCCCTCTCGGTCCTCACCGAGCTGGCGGACGGCCAGGATGCGGCGACGGTCGGCGCGCGGATCGAGAGCTTCCGGACCCTCATGCACCTCCGCGGCGGCGGGCTCGAACCCGAGCTCGAGGACGAGCTCGGCGACGCGATGGCCTTCGCCGGGGTCGCGAAGTACCCGGCGCGGATCAAGTGCGCCCTGCTCGGCTGGATGGCGCTGCGTGACGCCCTGACGAAGGTCGGCGTCCACCCGGAGGGAACCGAATGAGCGAGACCATGGCGGCCACTCCGCCCACCGTGGCCGATGTCGAGGAGGCGATGCGGGACGTCATCGACCCCGAGCTCGGGATCAACGTCGTCGACCTGGGTCTGGTCTACGGCGTGACGATCGACCAGGGTGACCAGGCCGTGATCGACATGACGCTCACCTCAGCGGCCTGCCCCTTGACCGATGTGATCGAGGACCAGACGGCGCTTGCTCTCGACGGCGTCGCGGCGGGCTTCCGGATCAACTGGGTCTGGATGCCGCCGTGGGGACCGGACCGGATCAGCGATGACGGTCGCGAGCAGCTCCGGGCGATCGGCTTCAACATCTGACTAGGTGTCGCGCTTCGCTCGACCAAGGCGAGGTGTCGGCACCGGGACATGGCAGCACCCGGCACGTGAGGCAAGTGCCGGGTGCTTCGCTGCTCAGAGGGCAGCGGTGTCCAGGGTCTTGACGCAGGCGTTGTAGTCGCCGGTGTTGTAGCCGATCGAGAACCAGTTCATCCGCTGCGCGGACGAGCCGTGCGTCCAGCTGTCCAGGTTGACCGAGCCGGTCGCGGCCTGCTGGATGCGGTCGTCGCCGACCGCGGAGGCCGCCGAGAGGGCGTCGTTCACGTCCTGCTGGGTGAGCGGTGGCATGAGCGTGTTGCCGTACTTGTCGACGGTGTTCACCGCGCCGCGCGCCCACATCCCGGCGAGGCAGCCGGCCATCAGCTCGACTCGCACCGAGTCCGACGTGGCGCCGGTGCCGGATCGGTTCGCCTTGTCGAAGACCCCGGTGAGGTTCTGGATGTGGTGGCCGAACTCGTGGGCGAGCACGTACTCCTGAGCTAGCGGACCACCGGACGAGCCGAAGCGGCTGGTCAGCTCGTCGTAGAAACCGGTGTCGAGGTAGACCTTCTGGTCGTTCGGGCAGTAGAAGGGCCCGGTCGCGCTGCTCGCCTCGCCGCACGGCGATCGGGTGGAGCCGCTGAAGATGTCCACCCCGGGTTGGATGTAGGTGACGCCCTCCGCCGCGATGGCCTTGGTCCAGTAGTTGTTGAGCGAGTTCACGGTTTCGGTAACGCGGCAGAGCACGTCCTTGTTCGCGTCCGCACCTGTCTTGCAGCGCTGCGAGATGTCCTGGGTCGCCGACTGGCCCTGGTTGGAGATCGAGCCGGTGTTGAGTGAGCTGCCGAGGTTGCTCAGGCCGCCACCGAACTGCGAGAGCACGATCATGACGATGATCGTCAGGATGGTGCCGCCGATCCCCATCCCCTTGCCGCCGATGCCGCCCAGGCCGCCGAGTCTGCCGAGTCCGCCACCGCTGCCAGGTGCCTCAACCGTGACCTGGCTGGTGTCGATCTGGCTGTTCTCGTTGAAGGTCATGCCGACCTCCACCGTCGTTGTGGCAACGCTAGCCGTCGCGAAAGCCGGATGCGATCAGGTGATGAGTTCACGTTCGAGCCGGCCACGGGCGCGGGTCCGGCTACTCACCGATCCCGCGAGCGGCGAGGGCTTGCCCGGTCGCCTGAGCACGCGCCACGGTCCGGATCGCCGCCGGGATGAGCAGCGCGCGAGGGTCGCGGCCGAGCCCCCGGGCCCGCGCGGCGTCCCGCGTCTCAGCCAGGACGCGACCGAGAGCCGGGACGGTGCGAAGCATCAGTGCGACCGCCAGCGCAAGGGCCTCGGGCGGAAGCCATCGGCGCAAGGGTCGGGCCACCCGGACCATGACGGCGAGCAGGTCCGCCATCGGCGTCGAGACCGTCACTGCCGTCGCCGCGAGGACCAGGCTGAGAAGATCCGTGGCGACCTCGACTGCGCGAGTCCGGTCGCCCCGCCACACCTGATAGCCCGCGGCTAGCCCGGCGAGCACCACCAGCGGGGCGAGCCCCCGAACGGTGGTCCGGACCGGCGGCCGGGCCAGGACAAGTGCGAGAGCCGCGACCCCGAACAGTGCCAGGGACGCGACCGGTCCGCCCGCGACGACGACCGCGACGCCGAGCGCGGCCAGCCCGAGGAGCTTGACGAGGGCCGGGAGCCGGTGCAGCGGCCCGCTGCCGGGCCGGAACAGGCCGAGCGAGGCCATTCCGGCACCGGTGGAGCGGCTCCGTCGTCGGCGCGCCGCACCGAGAGCGCGGTCGCGATTCACCGGGGCTCCAGCGACTGGCCCGCCAGGGAGCGGTAGAACGCGACCGCCTCGACCGGGGGGCCGTCGAAGACCACCCGCGCCCGGTCGACGACGAGGGTGCGGTCAGCGCGCATCGCCGCGTCGAGGTCGTGCGTGACGATCACCGTCTGCTGATCGAGCGAGTCGAGCAGCTCGTCCACGTAGTGCCGCCAGCGGAGGTCGAGCAGCGTCGTCGGCTCGTCGCAGACCAGGATGCGCGGCTCGGTGGCGAGCACCGAGGCCAGGGCCAGCAACTGCTTCTGGCCGCCGGAGAGAGCGTGCACCGAGACGTCCGCGAGGTGCTCGAGCCGGTACCTGGCCAGCACCTCGAGCGCTCGAGCCCGCCGGTCCTTGGTCGACAGGTCCAGTCGGCGCAGCGACAGAACGACGTCCTCGACCACGGTGGGCATCACGAGCTGTGCGTCGGGGTCGGTGAACACGAAGCCGACCTGGCGGCGGACGGCGGGGCCGTCAGTGACCGTGTCCAGGCCGTTGACCCGGACCGCGCCGCTGTCCGGGAGTGCGAGACCGTTGATCAACCGGACCAGGGTGGACTTCCCCGAGCCGTTCGGCCCGATCACGCTCACTCGCCGTTCGGGGAAGGTGCCGGTCACCGGCTCGAGGATCCGGACGTCCTCGCCGCCGGGACCGGGGACTACGACGTCTGCGGACTCGAACTCGATCATGGGCGCGACCGGACGGGGTCCGGTGGGTCTACTTCCGCTTCGGCAGCAGCGCCGGGAAGGCGCGGTGGACGGCGGCCGCGACGACGGCGGCCGCGAAGCACTTGAGGATGTCTCCGAGCAAGAACGGCAGCACGCCGAACTTCAGGGCGTCCGCGGCGGACAGGCCCAGTCGCAGCTTCAGCCAGGTTGCGCCGATCGGGTAGACGACGACGAAGGTGGCCACCGTGCAGGCGCCCACGATCGCCGTGGTGGTCAGGGTCAGGCCGCGCTCGCGGATCCGTTCGACCAACCAGCCGATCACGAGCGCCGCCAGGACGAACGCGAGCAGATACCCGCCAGTGGCGCCGAACAGCACGCCGATGCCGGCCTTGCGCTCGGCGAACACCGGCGCACCGGCGGCGCCGACCGCGAGGTACAGCAGCACCGCGAGAGCGCCACGACGTGCGCCGAGCACCGCACCGGCGAGCAGTACCGCGAAGGTCTGCAAAGTGATCGGCACCCCGCCGGCCAGCTCCCAACCGGGCCACACGGTGCTGGCCGCGATCAGCGCCGCGAAGGTGGCGACGAGCGCGACATCGGTCGCGACCGGGTTGCGTGCGGCGGCTCTGGCCGCATCGGTCGCGGAGGCCTTGCTCTCGGTGGGCTCCTGCGTGACGCCCGCGGTCCGCTGAGGTAGCTCTGCCATGTCGATCCCCTCATCCGTGACCGGCGGCGCAGAACTCCCGGTCCATCGCCCCTCGATACTGGCCGCAGAGTAGCGGGTCGCGATGCCTGAGCGCGCTCGCCGTCCGGCCAGGAGACCCTGAGTACCCGGGTGTGGCCCGGTCCGTGACGACGTGGTGCGGGGCGGTGCAGGACCGCGCAACCGCTCAGCCGGGCGTGCAAGCCACCGTGACCTGCCCCATGGATTGGTTACCTCGGGGGATTGAGGATCGGGCCTGTTCTGGAAGGCTCCGATCATGCCAAGGCCCTATCCAGCGGAGTTCCGCGGGGACGTCGTGGCGGTCGCCCGCCGCGGGGACGCGCGCCCGCTCGATGCCCGTGCCTCGGCCTCGGGTCCGTACACTCGGGTGCGTTTGAGAGACCACGAGGAGCCCTGATGATCACCGCACACGGCGTCGAGCTGCGCATCGGCGCGCGCGTGCTGCTCGAACCGACGTCGTTCCGCGTCGCGGCCGGCGATCGGATCGGTCTGGTCGGCCGCAACGGCGCCGGGAAGACCACGCTGACCAAGGTGCTCGCCGGGGAGATGCAGGCGCCAGGCGGGCAGGTCGTCCGCGGCGGCGATGTCGGGTACCTGCCGCAGGATCCTCGGACCGGAGATCTCGAGACCGTTGCGCTGCACCGCATCCTCTCCGCCCGCGGTCTCGACGAGCTCGTGGCGCGGATGCGGGACACCGAAGGTGCCATGGCCAGCGCCGACGACGAGACCCGGGACGCGGCCCTCGAGCGCTACCCGCGCCTCGAGGCGCGCTTCACTGCCGCCGGTGGATATGCGGCGGAGAGTGAAGCGGGTCGGATCGCGGCGAACCTTGGCCTGCCCGAGCGGGTCCTCGAACAGTCGATCGGCACCCTCTCCGGTGGTCAGCGACGTCGGGTGGAGCTCGCCCGGATCCTCTTCTCGGGCGTCGACACCCTGCTCCTGGACGAGCCGACGAACCACCTCGACGCCGACTCGATCGCTTGGTTGCGCGACTTCCTGCGCAGCTACGCGGGGGGCTTCATCGTGATCAGCCACGATGCCGCGCTGCTTCGCGCGACGGTGAACAAGGTCTTCCACCTGGACGCGAACCGCGCGGAGCTGGACCAGTACAACGTCGGTTGGGACGCCTACCTGCTGCAGCGCGAGACCGACGAGCGTCGGCGGAAGCGAGAGCGGGCGAACGCCGAGAAGAAGGCCTCCGTCTTGCTCGCGCAGGCCGACAAGATGCGCGCGAAAGCGACCAAAGCGGTCGCGGCCCAGAACATGGTGCGTCGCGCCCAGCGCCTGCTCGCCTCGCTCGAGACCGAGCGGGCGCACGACAAGGTCGCCAAGCTGAGGTTCCCGGAACCTGCGCCGTGCGGCAAGACCCCGCTCACCGCAAGCGGCCTGAGCAAGTCCTACGGGTCTCAAGAGGTGTTCACGGACGTCGACCTGGCGATCGACCGGGGAAGTCGTGTCGTCGTCCTCGGCCTCAACGGAGCCGGGAAGACGACGCTGCTCCGACTGCTGGACGGCATCGAACCACCCGACACGGGCACGGTGAACCCGGGGCACGGGCTCAAGCTCGGCTACTACGCGCAAGAGCACGAGACCCTCGACACCAGCCGCACGGTGCTGGAGAACCTGCGCACCGCTGCTCCGGATCTGACCGATACGCAGGTGCGCGGCGTCCTTGGTTCGTTCCTGTTCTCCGGCGACGACGCCGACAAGCCCGTCGCCGTGCTGTCCGGCGGTGAGAAGACCCGGCTCGCCCTCGCGACGCTGGTCGTGTCGTCCGCGAACGTGCTGCTGCTGGACGAGCCGACGAACAACCTGGACCCGGCGAGTCGCACCGAGGTGCTCGCGGCCCTGCGCGGCTACCGCGGCGCCGTCGTCCTCGTCACGCACGACGAGGGCGCGGTTCGCGCGCTCGAGCCGGAACGCGTGCTGCTGCTCCCGGACGGCGCCGAAGACCTCTGGACCGAGGACTACGCCGACCTGATTGCGCTGGCCTAGACCTCCTGGGCGCGGTCGAGCTGCGCCCCAACCGGCGAGGAGGTCGGAGCGGGAGATGCGATAGGTCTGGGAGTACGGGGCGGTGCCGGCCAGGTCGAGGCACTCAACGCACCTCCGAGATCGCTCCCTCGTCGAGCTCGCCCACCGGCACCGCATCCCGCAGGAACCCGCGCGTCTCGAGGTAAGAGCTGAGGTGCTCCCGGTGCTCGTCGCAGGCCAGCCAGACCTTGCGGCGATCCGGCGTGTGCAGGCGCGGGTTGTTCCAGCGCAGGGCCCAGGTCGCCGCGGCCCGGCAGCCGCGCGCGCTGCAGGTCAGCTCGCGATCGAGGTCCGGTCCGCGGCCTTCCGTCGGGCCCGTCATGAATCCCTCCGGTGCTCGAGGGCCGGCCGGT
>JADGOR010000129.1 GCA_017882855.1 Cellulomonas sp.
GAGACGGTAGCCAGACCGGCCGCTTCGCGCCAGGCGCGGTCAGGTGGCGAACCCGATCGCAACAGCTCGAGGACGTGGGCGAGCACCGAGCTCATCGATGGCGGCTCGGCCAGCGGACGCCTCGGCCGGCGCAGGCCGCGCCGCCCGGCGGCCTGCCGGCCGCCCGCGGAGACACCAACCAACGGCCGCGTCGAGACACCCGCCACCGGCCCCGGCGCGCGGCGCCCGGTTCCGCCGAGCGCGAGCGCGCCCAGCCCGACGAGTGCTCCCAGCGCAAGGCCCACGGTCGCCTCACCGCGCCGCGACGGCCAGGGCGCCGACGCCCTCGAGGTCCCCCGGCCGCCGCGGTGGCAGAGCTGGCAGTCCGAGCCGCGAGGCGAGTGCGGCCCACCCGGGGCCACTCTCGACCAAGCCGTGAGCGTCTGCCCGCAGCGCGCACGTCATCGACAGCGTCCCGTCGCCCGCCCGCCGCACCAGCGCAAGCTCTGCGACGTACCGCAGCGCACCGTCGCGACGCAGGTGCACGACCGCATCA
Source organism: Cellulomonas sp. (assembly GCA_017882855.1). Lineage (GTDB taxonomy): Bacteria > Actinomycetota > Actinomycetes > Actinomycetales > Cellulomonadaceae > JADGOR01. The sequence goes on from JADGOR010000129.1 coordinate 536, forward strand.
ATCCCACTCGCGACCTGCGCAGCCACCGCATCCCGGGACATCCCGGCGAGTGCACCGAGGGCCTCGAACCGAGCCGGGACGTCCGCGGCGGTGTTGGCATGCACCGTGACGCAGCCACCCTGGTGCCCGGTGTTCAGCGCGCCGAGCACGTCCCGCACCTCCGGCCCGCGGCACTCACCGAGCACGAGCCGATCCGGCCGCATCCGCAGAGCGTGCCGGACCAGGGTGCTCAGCTCGATCTCGCCGGCCCCCTCCACATTGGCCCGACGGAGCACCAGTCGGACGACGTGCGGGTGGGTCGGATTGAGCTCCGCCGCCTCCTCGATGCACACGATCCGCTCGGTCGGCGGCACGAGTGAGAGCAAGGCGGACAGGATGGTCGTCTTGCCCGAGCCGGTCGCCCCCGAGATGGCCAGACTGGCCCGGCACCGGATCAATGCGCGGAGCACGGGCGCCAGCCCCGGAGCGATCGTCCCGCACGCCTCCAGCTCGGCCAGGGTGAACGCGCGGGGCCGAGGGACCCGCAGCGAGATCAGGGCGCAGTCCCCGGAGAGCGGCGGCAGCACCGCATGCAGCCGGGTGCCGTTCGGCAGCCGAGCATCCGCGAGCGGGCTCGCGTCGTCCAGGCGCTGCCCGCCGAGCGCGGCGAGCCGCACCGCCAGGGTGCGAACCGCGGCCACGTCGCCGAGATCGAGCGGGCACAGGCTGAGTCCCGCGCCTCGGTCCACCCACACGTCGCGCGGGCCGTTGACCAGGACGTCGGTGACCTCCGGGTCGTCGACCAGGTGCTGCAACGGCCCCGCACCCCAGACGTCGGCGCGCACCGCCCGGACGACCTCGGCAAGCGCCCGGGACCCGAGCACGGCGCCGCACTCGCGCACCGCGGCTTCGACCTCCACCGGGGTCGACGCACCCGCTCCGCTCGCCAGCCGCTCCCGCACCCTGGCCAGGACCCCCGCGGAGACGGCGTCGAGCTCGGGGTTCAACGACTCCACCCGGCTCTCCCCGCTCGAGGCACCGAAGTGATCGAGATGGGCTCGGGTGCCTCGCCCGCGAGCGCCTCGACGCCGCGCCAAAGCTCGGCTGCAACTCGCCGCAGCCGCTGCCGGCGGACGGCGAGCGGTCCGAGCCCTCTCTCGACGGCGTCCGCCGCGGTGCGATCGGCTCGCAGCACGGCGCTGAGCGGTCGGTCCAGCGCATCGGCCACCTCGACCGGCGCCAGGCTCCCGGTTGACGCCGCGGCCACCAACCACACGACGGCCGCCGCCAGCAGCGGCCCACCGAGGATCGCGTAAGCGCCCGCGACTCCCGGGACGTCACACGGAACAAGCAGCACGACAACGTCGCACAGTCCGAGCAGCCGGCCGTCGCGAGCCGCCGCCACCCGGGGCAGGTCGAGCACCACAGGTGTCGCACCGCCTCGGAGCCCGCCGAGCACGTCGACAACCACCTCTGGCGACGGCGGCCCTGGGCGCCGATGATCGGCGCTCAGCACACTCGCACCCTCCCAGGTGGGCAGCAGCGGGACCACGTCGTCGGCAGCGACCTGGCCGCGCGCGGCGCCGAGGTCCGGCCACCGGAGCCCACCGTCGTCCTCGATCCCGAGCAGGACGTCGAGCCCCGCTCCACCCAGGTCGAGGTCCACCAGCGCCGTCGGCCGCGTCCGCGCACTCTCCGCCGCGAGCGAAGCCGCCAGGCACGAGGCGCCCACGCCGCCGCGCGCCCCCATCACACCTACTGTTCGACCCGTCGCCACCGGACACCTCCCTGCTCGTCGCTCTGGGGCGCAATCGTGTCGACAGTGGGGAATGTCCGTGTTGGGTTGGTGCTTGACCAAGACGGCGCGCCTTCCGATAAGGAACTGTGGAAGGTCGGACCACACCGTTAGGCTTGTGACGAGGGCTAGGAGGGGCGATGACGACCGGATCGACACCGCACCCCGCCGCGACCGTCACCATGCTTGTGCCCGCGCGGCACGGCACCCACGCCGCAGCCTTCTTCGACCTCGACAAGACGATCATCGCCACGTCGTCGACGACGGCGTTCGCCAAGCCCTTCCTGTCCGGCGGCCTGATCACCCGGGGCGACGTGCTGCGCACCGCGTACGCCCAGTTCTTGTACCTCGTCGGCGGCGCCGACGCCGACCAGACCGAGCGGATGCGCTCGCACCTCTCGGCGCTCGCGGCCGGCTGGGACGTCGCCCAGGTGTCGCAGATCGTCAACGAGACCCTGCACGAGTACATCGACCCGGTGGTCTACGCGGAGGCTCTCGCACTGATCGCCGAGCACCACGAGGCGGGTCGCGAAGTCATCGTCGTCTCGGCCTCCGGCTCGGAGGTGGTAGAACCGATCGCCACGATGCTCCAGGCCGACCATGTCATCGCCACCCGGATGGGCGTCAAGGACGGCAAGTACACCGGTGCGATCGACTTCTACGCGTACGGCGAGACCAAGGCCGTTGCGATGAAGGAGCTCGCCGAGGAGCAGCAGTACGACCTCTCCGAGAGCTACGCGTACTCGGACTCGATCACCGACGCGCCGATGCTCGGCGCCGTCGGGCACGGGTACGCGGTCAATCCCGACCGCGGCCTGCGCCGCCTCGCCGCCCAGGAAGGGTGGGGGATCCTGATGTTCCGCCGCCCGATCCCGCTGCGCACCCAGCTCGCCCCCGCGGCACCGGCGGCGATCACTGTCGGCGGCGCGGCCCTCGCGATCGGCGGCGCGGCCCTGGTGTGGCGGGCGGTCCGCAAGCGCCGGCTCCAGGCCTGAGACCGGTCATCCGGCTCACTGCCACACCCCGCGCAGGTATTGCGGTTGCCAGCCGGCCACGGCCGCTGGCACCCCGAGCTCGTGCGCCGCGCGCAGCGGGAAGTGCGGGTCGCGCAGCGCGGCCCTGGCGACCAGGATCGCGTCCGCCGAGCCTTCCGCCAGGATCTGTTCGGCCTGCTCGGCCGTGGTGATGAGGCCGACGGCGGCGACCGGCACCTGAGCGGCCGCCCGCACCTGACGTGCGGCCGGCACCTGGTACCCCGGCCCCAGCGGGATGTGTGCCGGCACGTTGCCGCCGGTGGACACGTCCACCAGGTCCACGCCGTGCGCGGCGAGCTCTCGAGCCACCGTCACGGTCTCCTCTACGGTCAGCCCGCCCTCGGTCCAGTCGGTGGCCGAGACGCGGACGAACAGCGGCCGCCCGGCGGGCCAGACCGCCCGGACCGCGTCGACCACCTCGATGAGCAGCCGGGCGCGGTTCTCGAGCGAACCGCCGTACGCATCGGTCCGCAGGTTCGACAGGGGTGACAGGAACTGGTGCAGCAAGTAGCCGTGCGCCGCGTGGATCTCGACGACGTCGAACCCCGCCGTGATCGCGCGGGTCGCGGCAGCCGCGAAGTCCGCGGGGAGCTGCGCGATCTGCTCGGCGGTCAGCTCGACCGGCGCGGCGTAGCCGGGGAACGCCAGTGCCGAGGGCGCGACCGTCGTCCACCCGCCGTCGTCGATCGGGACGCTGCCCGACGCCGCCGACCCCGGCCGGTAGGTGGAGGCCTTCCGCCCCGCGTGGGCGAGCTGCACGCCGGCCAGCGTCCGCCGGTCGTGGATGAAGCCGGTGATCCGACGCCACGCCGCCACCTGCGCGTCGTTCCACAGTCCGGTGTCCTGCGGTGAGATCCGGCCCTCCGGCACGACCGAGGTCGCCTCGGTCAGCACTAGGCCGAAGCCACCCATGGCGAACCCGCCCAGATGCGCCAGGTGCCAGTCGTTCGGCAACCCGTCGGTGGCCGAGTACTGGCACATGGATGCCAACCAGATGCGGTTCCTGAAGGTGGCGCCGCGCAACGTCAGCGGCTCGAAGAGGAGGGTCACGCTGATCGCAACGA
>JADGOR010000063.1 GCA_017882855.1 Cellulomonas sp.
GAAGGCTCACCCGAGGACGGTCTCGACCTGCCGACCCGGGTCCTCGACTTCGCCACCGAACTGGTCACCAATCCCGGGTCGGCCCCGCTCGCGGCGGCCACCCTGGTGGAGGCGGACCACTTCGAGGTCACCGACGCGGGCCAGGGCCAGGACGACGACGCCGACGTCCTGCGGCTGCAGTGGACCGCCGACCAGCACGTGGTGCTGCAACGGGGGTGGGCGCCGTTTGCCCGGGCTGAGACTACTCGGGCCTCGGCGCTGCTGCGCTGGCGGCTGCCGTATCCCGTATTGCGGGGGACGCTGAAACACCCGGCTGGGTCGGCTCGACGTACAGAAATGGGCGAGCTGATGGGCCCCGACGATGCACCGGCCCTGGAGCCGGAGCAGCTGCATCCGCTCCACCTGTGTTGCGGGCCGGGGGAGCGGGTATGTGGTTCGTGGTTGGGGGTATGGTTTTTGGTATTTCCTAGACAAACCTGATGCAACGCAGTGTTGGCGTTCCCAGCCGAGGAAGGTGTGAGGGTGGACCCGAAGAAGATGCTCCTGTCCTGGCCCGTCGTCCGGCAGTTCCGCACCGGCGACTTCCTCGGGCGTGGCCCCTCGGTGACGTCGGCGCACACCCGTGACCTCGCGCCACGCACGTCGACAGCAGACAAGATCGTCCAGAGCGTTTGCCCCTACTGCGCGGTCGGCTGCGGCCAGCGGGTCTTCGTCAAGGACGGGCGCGTCGTGCAGATCGAGGGTGACCCTGACTCACCTGTCTCGCGGGGCCGACTGTGCCCTAAGGGATCCGCCAGTGAGCAGCTTGTCAACAACCCGGGGCGTCAGCGCAAGGCGCTCTACCGTCGTCCGGGAGGCGCCGACTGGGAGCCGATCGAGCTGTCGACGGCCGTCGAGATGATCGCGCAGCGGTTCGTCGAGACGCGGCGTCGCACCTGGCAGGACCACGACGAGCACGGGCGCCCGCTGCGGCGCACGATGGGCATCGCGTCCCTCGGCGGCGCGACGCTCGACAATGAGGAGAACTACCTCATCAAGAAACTCTTCACCGCCGCCGGCGCCATCCAGATCGAGAACCAAGCGCGTATTTGACACTCCTCCACGGTCCCCGGTCTGGGGTCCTCGTTCGGGCGCGGCGGCGCCACGCAGTACGTGCAGGACCTGTCCAATGCCGATTGCATCGTCATCCAGGGATCGAACATGGCCGAGTGCCATCCGGTCGCCTACCAATGGGTGATGGAGGCGCGCCTCAAGGGCGCCAAGGTCATCCACATCGACCCGCGCTTCACGCGAACGTCGGCCACGTCCGACAAGCACATCCCGATCCGCGCCGGCAGCGACGTCGTGCTGCTCGGCGCGCTCATCAACCACATCCTCAGCAACGAGCTCTACTTCAAGGAGTACGTCGTCGCCTACACGAACGCCGCGACGCTCGTGAACGAGGACTTCCAGGACACCGAGGACCTCGACGGGCTCTTCTCCGGCTACGACGACGAGAAGGGCAGCTACAAGCAGGACACGTGGGCCTACGCGAGTGACGACGGCGCCGGCGACGAGTCGCCGGGGACGATCGGCGGCCCGGACGCGGGTCACGAGCACGGCGACAGCCAGTCCGAGCGGTCTACCGGTGAGCAGTACGGATCAGGCGGTCCGGCTCTCGAGCACGCCCGGGTGCTGCGTGACGAGTCACTCGCGGACCCGCGCACGGTCTTCCAGATCCTCAAGCGGCACTACGCGCGCTACACCCCCGAGATGGTGGCTGACACGTGCGGGATCAGCGTCGACGACTTCCACTACCTCGCCCGTGCCGTCACCGAGAACAGCGGCCGCGAGCGCACCACCGCCTTCGTCTACGCGGTGGGCTGGACGCAGCACACGCTGGGGGCGCAGTTCATCCGCACCGCCGCGATCGTGCAGCTGTTGCTCGGCAACATGGGCCGACCGGGCGGCGGAATCATGGCCCTGCGCGGGCACGCGAGCATCCAGGGGTCGACCGACATCCCGACGCTCTACAACCTGCTGCCCGGCTACCTGGCTATGCCGGTGGCCGGCCTGCACGACACGTGGGACGACTACCTGTCGGCGCTCGCCAACAAGGAGCAGAAAGGCTTCTGGGCCAACGCCGACACGTATGCCGTGAGCCTTATGAAGGCGTGGTGGGGCAAGGCCGCCACGGCCGAGAACGACTGGTGTTTCGACAACCTGCCGCGGCTCACCGGGGCACACGGCACCTACCAGACAACGATGGCGATGCTGGATGACCAGGTCGAGGGTTACTTCCTCCTCGGCCAGAACCCCGCGGTGGGGTCGGCCCACGGGCGCATGCAACGCCAGGCCATGTCCCACCTCAAGTGGCTCGTCGTCCGTGACTTCAACATGATCGAGTCCGCCACTTTCTGGAGGGACGGACCCGAGATCGCGTCCGGTGAGCTCGTCACCGAGGACATCCAGACCGAGGTCTTCTTCCTTCCGGCAGCGGCCCACACGGAGAAGAGCGGCTCGTTCACCCAGACCCAGCGGATGCTGCAGTGGCACCACCAAGCGGTGCAGCCACCGGGCGACTGCCAGAGTGAGCTTCAGTTCTTCTTTGAGCTCGGCCGCCGGGTCCGTGAGCTCCTCGCCGACTCATCCGACGAACGCGACCGGCCCCTGCTGGACCTGACGTGGGACTACCCCACTGACGAGCACGGCGATCCGGACGCTGAGGCGGTGCTCGCGGAGATCAACGGTCGTCACCTCGCGGGCGACAAGGAGGGCCAGCCGCTGTCCGCCTACACCGAGATGACGGCCGACGGGTCCACGTCCGGGGGTTGCTGGATCTACACCGGGGTGTATGCCGACGGCGTCAACCACGCCGCCGACCGCAAGCCCGGCCGTGAGCAGGACCTCACCGCCCTCGACTGGGGCTGGGCGTGGCCGGCGAACCGCCGCATCCTCTACAACCGCGCCTCGGCCGATCCCGAGGGCAAGCCGTGGAGCGAGCGCAAGAAGTACATCTGGTGGGATGTCGAGAACGGCAAGTGGACCGGTCACGACGTGCCCGACTTCGTGCCCGACAAGGCGCCGACCTTCCGGCCTGAGCCGGGCACCGGGGGCCCCGCGGGGCTCGCGGGCGACGACCCGTTCGTCATGCAGGCCGACGGCAAGGGATGGCTGTTCGCGCCGATGGGCATGCTCGACGGGCCGCTTCCGACGCACTACGAGCCTCAGGAGTCGCCGGTCCGCAACGCGCTCTACGCGCAACAGTCGAACCCGGCGCGCAAGGTCTTCCCACGCAACGACAACCTGTGGAGCCCGTCCGGTGACGCGCCGGGTGCCGACGTCTACCCGTTCGTCTTCACGACCTACCGCCTCACCGAGCACCACACGGCGGGTGGCATGAGCCGCTGGCTGCCCTATCTGTCGGAGCTCCAGCCGGAATTCTTCTGTGAGGTCTCACCCGAGCTCGCCGCGGAGCGAGGACTCGAGAACGGCGGCTGGGCAACGATCGTCTCGGCCCGCGCGGCCATCGAGGCCCGCGTCATGGTCACCGAGCGGATGACACCACTGCTCATCAGTGGTCGCACGATCCACCAGATCGGTCTGCCCTACCACTGGGGCGTCGGTCGCGACGCGGTCGTGAGCGGGGACGCCGCGAACGACCTGCTCGGCGTCGCCCTCGACCCCAACGTGCAGATCCAGGAGAGCAAGGCCGGCTCGTGCGACATCGTGCCCGGTCGACGCCCCGGGGGCGACGAGCTGCTTCGGCTCGTCGCCGAGTACCAGTCGCGCGCTGGCAGCACCGTCTTGACGGGCAACGAGCTGCGCACCGGTCACCCGGAGTCAAGCCCGGCCACGAGAGAGGACTGAGTCGATGGGCTTCTGGCGCAACCAGCTCTCAGGACCGACCAACCCCGCGGCCGACGCCGCGTGGGACCGGCACGAGGCACGCAAGGGGTTCTTCACCGACACCTCCATCTGCATCGGCTGCAAGGCCTGCGAGGTGGCCTGCAAGGAGTGGAACGGCGTGCCCGAGGACGGGCTCGACCTGCTCAACCAGTCGTACGACAACACGGGCGCGCTGGGAGCGAGCACCTGGCGGCACGTCGCCTTCGTCGAGCAGACGAGCGACCGCATCGAGCAGGCCCGTGAGTCAGGCCGCCGACTCGTCGCGCTCGGGATGCCGACCGTCCGCGGCGCCGACCAGCTGACACCGGCAGAGACGCCGCCGGCCGCCGCCGCTCCCGGCCCAACAGACCCCGCGATACCCGACATGCGCTGGCTGATGGCCTCCGACGTGTGCAAGCACTGCACCCACGCCGCCTGTCTCGACGTGTGCCCCACGGGCGCGCTGTTCCGCACCGAGTTCGGCACGGTCGTCGTGCAGGACGACGTGTGCAATGGCTGCGGCTACTGCGTCGCCGCCTGCCCGTTCGGGGTCATCGAACGCCGCCGCGGCGACGAGGGCCACGAGTCGACTGGCCAGTCGCACGGCATCAGCATCAAGGGCGCGCCCAGCGGCGGGTCGCACCAGAACCCACCGTCGTATGCCGCGTCGAACGGCGAGGTCAAGAACGTCGGCATCGCCCAGAAGTGCACGCTGTGCTACGACCGCCTCGGTGCCGGCCAGACGCCCGCGTGCGCTCAGGCGTGCCCCACGACCTCGATCAAGTTCGGTGACCTCGACGAGTTGCGCGCAACGGCTCGCGCCCGGGTTGCCGAGCTGCACGACCTCGGCTTCAGCGAGGCACGTCTGTACGGCGTTGACGACAACGACGGCGTCGGCGGCACCGGCTCGACGTTCCTCCTGCTCGACGAGCCGGAGATCTACGGCCTGCCACCCGACCCGCGCGTCACGACGGCCGACCTGCCCGACATGTTCCGCAAGGCTGGCTACGCGGGGCTCGCCATGCTCGGCCTCGCTGCGGCCTCGTTCGTCGGGAGGCGCCGTTGACGACCAACCCCTTCGACGCCGACCGTCCGCCGGAGCGCACCCGTCGCGGCAAGGGCCAGCGGCGCAGCGACCAGAACGGCGGGGGCCGCCGCCGAGACGAGTCCCTCATGGTGCCCGACGTGTCGTTCGACAGCTACTACGGTCGGCACATCGTCAAGCCCGCCCCGTGGGGAAAGGAGATCGCGGCGTACCTCTTCCTCGGCGGCGTCGCCGCAGGGTCGGCACTGCTCGCCGCCGGTGGCCGGGCTCTCGGCTACCCCGCGCTGCGGCGGGTCGGGCGGGTGGCCGCCATCGGAGCTGCAACCCTCGGCGGCGGCGCGCTCGCAAAGGATCTCGGCAAGCCCAGCCGTGCGCTCAACATGATGCGAACCGTGAAGCTCACCTCGCCGATGTCCGTCGGCTCGTGGATCCTCACCGCTTTCAGCGGCTTCTCGAGCCTGGCGCTCGCATCCGAGGTGACCCAGGCAGTCACCGAGCGGAGTCACGGCGGTGCGACCCGCTCCGGGGGGTCCGCCCTGGCCCGGGTGGTCCGCATCCTCGAGGTGGTGGACGGGCCCGCGACGGCAGGGGCGGCGCTTTTCGCGCCGCCGCTCGCGGCATACACCGCGGTGCTGCTCGCCGACACCGCCACTCCGACCTGGCACGAGTCCTACCGCGAGCTGCCCTTCGTCTTCGTCAGCTCGGCCAACCTCGCGGCCGCCGGTCTCGCGCTCGTCGCGGTGCCCACGGCGCAGAACGGGCCCGCTCGCAAGCTCGCCGCCGTTAGCGCACTGACCGAAACTCTGGCCTTCGAGCGCATGCAGGAAAAGCTCGGCCCGGTCCTCTCCGAGCCGCTCCGCACGGGCAAGTCCGGTCGGCTGCTACGGGCCAGCAAGGCCCTGACGATCGCAGGCGCCGTCGGCTCCGTCGCGCTCGGCCGCAGTCGCGTGGGGGCCGCTGTCAGCGGGATCGCCCTGATGGCAGGGTCCGTCTGCCTCCGGTTCGGCGTCTTCGAGGCCGGCATGGTCTCCGCGATCGACCCGAAGTACACCGTCGAGCCCCAGCGTCAGCGGCTGGCGGCACGACGCGCCGCCGGCGTCGTCGACGACTCGATCACGACGGCGCGATAACGCGTCGTCATCGCACGGCGGCGCGATGACGTGCGCGCCTGACAGGAAGGGGACGCCGTGAGCCGCAGGGTCACGGAACCGCAGACCACCAGCCGGGCGACGAACCGCTGGCTGATCCTCGTCGCCGGGGTGCTGGTCCAGCTCGCCATCGGTGCCGTCTACGCGTGGAGCGTCTTTGCGAAGGCGATGCAGAACGACCAGGCCTTCGGGTGGTCGAAGGCTCAGGCGGCGGTGCCGTTCGAGGTCGCCATCGGCATGATCTTCGTGGGCAGCTACATCGGCGGACGCATCCAGGACCGGCGAGGACCGAGGGTCGTCGCGCTGACCGGCGGCGTCATCTACAGCATCGGCGTCATGCTCGCGTCGTTCGCCGACAAGGACCGCTTCTGGATCCTCCTGCTCGGCTACGGAGTGCTCGGCGGCTTCGGCCTGGGCATGGCCTACATCGTGCCGATCGCCATGCTGCAGAAGTGGTTTCCCGACAAGCCGGGACTCATCACTGGCATCGCCGTGGCCGGGTTCGGCTTCGGCGCGGTCATCACCGCGCCACTCGGCCAGCGGCTGATCGCGGGCGACCCGTCCCTCCCGACGAAGGCGTTCCTTCCTCTGGGCATCGGCTACCTCGTGGCGGTCGTCATCGGCGCGAGCCTGTTCCGCAACCCCCCGACCGGCTACCTGCCCCCGGGCATGAGCGCACCGGTGCGTGCTGCCGACGCCACGGCGACCGCGCCCACGAAGGACCCCGTGCCCGCGGCGGACTTCACGGCTCCCGAAGCCCTGCGGACGCCGCAGTGGTACCTCCTGACCGCGATCCTCACCCTCAGCGTGACGGCCGGCATCTCGCTGATCTCGGTCGCCGCGGGCAGCGCGAGCGACGTCGGCGGCTACTCGACGGCCGCTGCGGCCAGCCTCGTCGGCGTGCTCGGTCTCTTCAACGGAGGCGGCCGCATCCTCTGGGGCTGGCTGTCCGACCGCATCGGCAAGATGCCGGCGTTCATGGGGATCCTCGGCATCCAGGGCGTGTGCCTGCTCCTCATCCCTCACGTCGCGTCGCCGGCCCTCTTCGCCGTCCTCGCTGCCCTCGTCTACACGTGCTACGGCGGCGCGTTCGGCACGATGCCATCGACGGCGGGACGGTTCTTCGGCGTCCGCAATGCCGGAGCGATCTACGGACTGATGCTCATCGGGTGGAGCATCGGCGGCATCGTGGGCCCGCTGCTCATCTCGTCGCTCATCGGCGAGCAGAAGGCGTACACCTTGGCCTTCACCGTGGTCGGCCTCATTGCCCTTGTCGGGATGGCGCTGCCGATGCTGACGAAGAAGCCCGCGCCCGCGACAGCACCCGTCACCGCACCCGAAGCGCGTGATCGGTCCGCGGGACGAACTCACCGATGACGGTTCCGCCAGGGACCTCGCCGGCGATGAGCAGGCCCCCGCTCGTCTGGGCGTCGGCGAGGAGCACGAGCTCCTCGTCAGCGACGGACGCCTCGAGGTGCGGTCGCACCCAGTCGAGGTTGCGCCGGCTTCCGCCGGGCACGTAGCCGTCCCGCAGCGACTCGCGGGCTCCGTCCAGGTAGGGCACCGCGCGGGCGTCGACGACAGCTGACACCCCTGACGCCCGCGCCATCTTGTAGAGGTGGCCGAGCAGACCGAACCCGGTCACGTCGGTGGCCGCACGCACTCCTGCAGCGAGGGCGGCCACGCTCGCTGTGTCATTGAGCGCGACCATCGACTCAACGGCCTGCGGGAAGACCTCACCGGTCGTCTTGTGGCGGTTGTTGAGGACTCCGACGCCGAGCGGCTTTGTCAGGCTGATCGGGAGGCCGGCCTCGGCGGCATCGTTGCGCAGCAAGCGGTTCGGGTCGGCCAAGCCGGTCACGGCCATGCCGTACTTCGGTTCAGGGTCGTCGATGCTGTGACCGCCGGCTACCGGGCACCCGGCAATGCGGGCCACGTCGAGTCCGCCCCGGAGGACCTCCTGGGCGAGCTCGCGCGGAAGGACATCGCGCGGCCACCCGAGCAGGTTGACCGCGAGGATCGGGCGGCCGCCCATGGCGTAGATGTCGGAGAAGGCGTTGGCCGCCGCGATGCGGCCCCAGTCGTATGCGTCGTCCACGACGGGTGTGAAGAAGTCGGCCGTGGCCAGCACCGCGATTCCGCCGTCGATGCGCACAGCGGCCGCGTCGTCGCCGTCGTCGAGGCCGACGAGCAGGTCCTGCGACGGGACCCCGACGAGGCCGCGCACCATCTCCTCGAGCTCCCCGGGCGGGATCTTGCAGGCGCATCCCCCGCCGTGGGCGTACTGGGTGAGCCGGGTCGTCGTGCGTACGGTCGTCACCCGTCAACTGTATGCGGAGCGAGGGCTGAGGGGGTCCCGCGGGCACAGCCCGGACGTGTGCGGGCGACGCGTGACCGGCGCCCAGCCGGAGTGGGTACGGTGGGGCGTGGAGGTGTCTGGGCACCTGGTGGTCCCCCCGGTCTTCAAAACCGGTGAGGCCGAGCATCTCGGCCTGGCGGGTTCGATTCCCGTCCACCTCCGCCAGCTCTCACCACTCGTGGGCAGTCCTCGGATGGTGGCAGACGCAGTGTCGGACGCAGTGTCGGAGAGGAGTCGACGTGTCGCAGGCAGACCCACGACGGAGCGTCCCGCGCACCGACGTGCTGCTCGCCCACCCGGACCTGGCATCCGCGTCGGCTCGGCACGGCGCTGGCATCGTCAAGGCGGCGGTGCGAGCAGCCCAGGCGCGAGCGCGTGCTGGAGAGATCGAGCCCGGCGACGTGGTCGCGGCGGCCCGGGCGGCTCTCCCCGTACGCAGCACCACCCTGCGGCCGCTCATCAACGCCACTGGGGTCGTCGTGCACACGAACATCGGCCGGGCGCCGCTCTCCGACGCCGCGGTCGCCGCGGTGGTGGCTGCAGCGGGCTACGTCGACCTCGAGTACGACACCCTCACAGGGGCCCGCGCCCGGCGCGGACGGGGGACCCTCGAGCTTCTTCATGCCGCCGTGCCCGGGGCCGGCGACGCCCTCGTGGTCAACAACGGGGCGGCCGCCCTCGTCCTCGCCACGACGGCCCTGGCCGCAGGGTGGGAGGTGGTATTAAGCCGCGGCGAGATGATCGAGATCGGGGACGGGTTCCGCCTGCCCGACCTCATCGCCTCGACGGGAGCCCGGCTGCGCGAGGTCGGGACCACGAACCGCACCCGACTCGCCGACTACGCCGCCGCCGTCGGCCCTGACACGGGCTGTGTGCTCAAGGTGCACCCGAGCAACTTCCGCGTAGAGGGCTTCACCAGCGCTGCCTCCGTGCGGGAGCTCGCGTCACTCGGCGTGCCGCTCGTCGTCGACATCGGCAGCGGGCTGCTGCGCCATGACCCACTCCTGCCCGACGAGCCCGATGCCGCAACGGCGCTCGCTGACGGTGCGACGGTAGTGACCGCGAGCGGCGACAAGCTCCTCGGCGGCCCACAGGCCGGTCTCGTCCTCGGCGAGGCAGACACCGTCGAGCGGTTGCGGAGGCACCCCCTCGCCCGGGCGCTGCGCGTCGACAAGCTCACGCTCGCTGCCCTCGAGGCAACCCTGCGTGGACCGGTGGTGCCTGTCGCCGCATACCTCCACGCCAACACCGACGCGCTCCTGGCGCGCTCCGAGCGTCTCGCCGCTGCAGTGTCGGGTGACGTCGTGCCCGTCGAGGGGCGGGTCGGCGGCGGAGGGGCGCCCGGAGTGCCGCTGCCCGGCTGGGCCGTCTCACTGCCCGAGGCGTGCGCGGAACGCCTGCGCGGCGGTGAGCCCGGTGTCGTCGCACGCGTCGTCCGCGGCCGCTGCCTCGTCGACCTGCGGTGCGTGCCCCCAGACCGAGACGGCGATGTCGAGCGTGCCGTTCTCGCCGCACTTGCCGACGAGATCACCGACGGGGCGTGACCGGTGCACGTCATCGCCACCGCCGGGCACGTTGACCACGGCAAGTCGACGCTCGTGCGCGCCCTGACCGGTATCGAGCCCGACCGGTGGGCGGAGGAGCACCGTCGCGGCATGACGATCGACCTCGGCTACGCCTGGACGACGCTCGCCTCGGGCGTCGACGTGGCGTTCGTCGACGTGCCCGGACACGAGCGCTTCATCGGCAACATGCTCGCCGGCCTGGGCCCCGCGCCGGCCGTCCTGCTCGTCGTGGCCGCGGACGAAGGGTGGCGTCGGCAGTCCGCCGAGCACCTTGCTGCCGTGGACGCGCTGGGGATCTCGCAGGGACTCGTTGTCGTCACCCGGAGCGATCTTGCCGATCCGGGGCCCGCGCTGGCGCAGGCGGGCGAGCAGGTCCGCACCACCAGCCTGGCAGGTAGCCGCGCGCTCGCCGTGTCAGCTCGCACCGGGCAGGGGATCGACGACCTGCGGGCCGCCCTGGACGACCTTGTCGCCTCCCTCCCGGCACCCGACCGCGGTGGACGCACGCGCCTCTGGGTCGATCGGTCATTCTCCATTCGTGGCAGCGGGACTGTCGTTACGGGGACGCTCGGCGCGGGGACGATCCGGGTCGGCGACGAACTCGTCGTGCATCGCGGGTCGGGCGTCACCCACCGGGTCACGGTGCGCGGTTTGCAGAGCCTCGAGCAGACACGGGACGCGGCATCGGGTGTGGCCCGGGTCGCGGTCAACCTGCGCGGCGTGGGCGTCGATGACATCGCGCGTGGCGATGCGCTACTGACGCCCGACGCCTGGCACGTGACGAGGACGCTCGACGCACGTCTCGTCCCCAGCCCTTCGCCGCCGGCCGGCGCGTCCACCGTCTCCTCGGACCCGGACCGGCTGCCCTCGCACGTCATGGTCCACGTCGGCACCCTCGCAGTCGAGGCCAGGATGCGGCCGCTCGGCCCGGGTGCGGTGCGCCTCGCCCTGCCGGAGCCCCTGCCGATCGGCGTCGGTGACCAGTTGATCCTGCGCGACCCCGGATCGCGTCGCCTGGTCGGGGCGCTCGTCGTCGACGCGGACCCGCCCCCACTCGACCGCCGGGGCGCGGCGGCCCGGCGGGGCGAGGTGATCGCCAGCCTCCGCGGGGTGCCCGACGTCTCCCACGAGGTCGCGCGTCGAGGGTGGATGCGGCACATGGACGCGGTGTCGCTCGGGCTCTCCGTGCCACCCGGCCCGCGGCCCTCAGCCACAGTCACCCGCCGCGGGGCCTGGCTCGTCGACGACGACGCGTGGCGGGCCGCTTCGGAGAGGCTGCGCTCGGCCGTGCAGCGGCGGGCCGAGTCCATGCCTATCGACCCCGTCCTGGCCCTCGAGGCCGCCCGGGCCGCGGCGGGTGTGCCGGACCGCGCCCTCGTGACACACCTCGCGGAGGCAGCCGGTCTCGACGTCCGTGACGGGCGCGTCGGACTCCCGGGTCGAGCAGCGGCGCTCGGCAGCCGGGCCGAGGCCGCCCTCCAGTCGATTGAGGGCCGGCTCCGCGAGCACCCGTTCACCGCACCCGAGCAGCACGAGCTCGACGCGGCTGGACTCGGCGCGCGCGAGCTCGCGGCAGCCGAGGGAACCGGCCGCATACTTCGGCTGCCGGGAGACGTCGTGCTCCTGCCGGCAGCACCTGCCCTGGCGATGCGCGAGCTCGCGCGCCTTTCCCAGCCGTTCACCACGAGTGACGCACGGCAGGCGCTGGGATCAACGCGTCGCACCGTGATCCCGTTGCTCGAGCACCTCGACGGCCGCGGCTGGACGCGGCGCCTCGACGGATCACACCGCGAGGTCAACCGCTGACCCGCCAAGAGCCTCCCGCCGCCCTCAACCACCAGACCAATTCAACGACAGCACTGCCGCGAACACAGCAGACCGTCGCAGACAGTGGGCCTGCCTGGCTAACGGTGTAAGTGGCGTCTGGCCTATCCATTTAACCGGAGTAGCCCGGCATGGTGAATGCTCCTTGTGCTGCTCACACCCGAGCTTCACGGCGCCCCGCAAGCCCCCAGGCGCTCACGGGCCTTTCGCCGACCCGAAATGGCCACCGCGGAACGCCCACCCGCTGGGAGCCCTACCTAGCGAGCCTCCGAACAGCCCTACTCCGGCTAAATGGATAGGCCAGAGTGGCGTTTTCATTGTTATCGGTCCTCGGCCGCTGGCATGCGCTTGGCGAAGGTGATGGCGAACGC
>JADGOR010000130.1 GCA_017882855.1 Cellulomonas sp.
GAGTTTCGCTGGCGCAGTCCGGATCTCCCTCGTGATCCGGCCTCTGAAGCAGACGCGGCGCTGCGAACCTGAGCCCCTCGCCCCGATCGCCGAGGGCCGCTGGGCCGCGTGGGCCCACCGAGAGCAATCGCGCATCCGCGCAACGAGCGCAGACATCCACTCGCTTGCCGACGTCGACTTCCTGACGGACCGTCGATGCCGCCTGCCGGACGGGACCACGGGTAGGGTGGCGATCGTCATGGACAGGGGCGGCCCGACGACGGTCTGCCAAGTCGCCAGGCTCCATCGGGTTCGAGGCTAGGCGCGGCGCCGGCTGCGACTGCAGCAATTGTCCGAACGCCGCGATGAGGGGCGCCGTCGAGCGGGTTTTGGTGCGGGACCGCCAGCCGGAATCGATCGACTGGACGTCGGTGAGCGGTCCGCCTCCAGGGTCAGCAAATGTGGGAGTACCCCCAAGGAGATCGACCCCCTGATCTCCACCTTGAAAGGGTGGCGGCCTGGGCCTCCAGACGATGCGGGCGTCGGACGGCGCCGAGTCCAGCGGGGCCGAGGCCACGGCTGCCCACGGTCACCAAGTGAGTCTCGCAGCCAGCCACCGCCGGCCGCGGGCGGACCACGGCAGGCTCCTCGCCCGAGGCACGGCCGACGGACGTAGGCTTACGGGCATGTGGCGCAGCAATGGATGGCGAGGCGCGCAGCGGTGGGGCGCCGCTGTCGCCGGCGGACTCCTGGCGGTGGCGCTCAACGCTGGGCCTGGCGTGGCCGCACCCGCAACGGCTCTCGCGTCACCTGAGCCCGGCAAGATCGATCTGACGGCCCTGTATCACGACAGCCGGGACGGGCTCTACCGCACGCCCGGCGGGGCCGTCCCGGCGGGCACCACGGTCACGCTCCGTCTGCGCACGCGGCACGACGGTGCGACGTCCGTGCAGCTCCTCGTCCGTTCGGGCGGGTCCTACCAGGCCATGCCGATGCAGGACGTCGCGCCCGACGTCGACTGCGGGGCCCCGCTGCCCGCGGCCGGCGATGCGGTCCGCTGCGACCTGTGGGCCACGACGATCACGACGTCGAAGCCGGCCACGCTCGGGTATCACTTCGTCGTCCGCGCGGGAACGGCCACCGCCCAGGTGAGCGACGACGCCCGCGGGGACGGAGGGCCGGGCGTCGCCGCCACGTCCCTCTCGAACGTTGACTGGGTCGTGACCGCCTACGAGCCCGCGTTCCAGCCCGTGCCCTGGCTGCAGGGCGCGGTCGTCTACCAGATCTTCCCCGACCGCTTCGCCAACGGGAACCCCGCGAACGATCCCAACCCACGCCAGCCGCGCTACGCGTACCCGCCCGACGCGACGGACCAGGTCGTACGCGAGCCCTGGAGAACGCCGCCGCCGAATCCCTCCACGGGCGGGGAGTACTACGGCGGCGATCTCGCGGGCATTCGCTCCAAGCTGCCCGACCTCCACGACCTCGGCGTGACGGTCCTGTACCTGAACCCGATCTTCTCGTCGGCGTCCAACCACGGGTACGACACGCGCGACTACACCACGATCGACCCGCGCTTCGGCACGCAGGCGGACTTCGAGGGGCTGGTCACCGACGCGGCCGCGCTCGGCATGCACGTCATCCTCGACGGGGTCTTCGACCACGTCAGCGCTGACAGCCCGTACTTCGACCGATATGCGCGCCAGACCGGGACGGCCGGGGCCTGCCAGAGCGTCGCCTCTCCCTACCGGGCCTGGTTCACGTTCACGCCAGCCCCGAACGGGCCGTGCGCCGGCCCGGCCGGTCCGCACACGATGGACTACACGGGCTGGAACTCGATCGCCACGCTGCCGGTTCTCAACAAGCGAGAGCCAGCCGTGCAGGCGCTCGTCTACGGGGCAACCGATTCGGTCGCGCGCCGCTGGCTGCAGCTGGGGGCAGCCGGCTGGCGCATCGACACGATGTCGGACCGGTCGTTCCCGCCGGGTTTCTGGCAGGGGTTCCGTTCCGCGGTCAAGGCCGCGAAGCCCGACGCACCGATCATCGGGGAGGCCTGGCAGCGGGACCAGGCCCTGCTCCTGATCCGTGGCGACACGGCCGACACGATCACCGACTACCGATCCCGCACGCCGCTTCTCGCATACCTGGGGACGGCCGACGCCCGCGGCTTCGCGGACGATGGCATGTCGGGATTGTCGCCCGCGATCGTCGCCTCCGAGCTCGCGGGCGTGCTCGAGGACGAGCCACCCGCCGTTGCCGCCACCGCCTTCCGGCTGCTCGACAGCCACGACACCGAGCGCGTGCTCTGGTCGCTCACGCCGGGCACGACGGCGGCCGACAAGGCCACGGCGGCGAACCTCGAGATCGGCAAGGCACGCCTTCGGCTGGCCTCGCTGATGCAGTTCACCCTGCCGGGTGCCCCGGTCGTCTACTACGGCGACGAGGTCGGCATGACCGGCGCGACCGATCCCGAGAACCGGGGCACCTATCCGACGAACGGCGGCGACCAGCAGCTGGCCGCCTCGTACCGGGAGCTGGCCACGGCGCGGGACACGGTCCCCGTGCTCCGGGAGGGGGACCTTCGCTTCCTGCTCACCGATGCGCCATCGCGCGCCCTCGTCTTCGCGCGCACGGACCCAGGGGCGCTGGCGATCACGGCCGTCAACCCCGGAAGCGCGGGGGTCGCGCTTGACGTGCCGCTCGCGCAGCCGATCGACGGCGGCACCCCGATCCGCGATGGAATGCGCTTCCGCGACGTTCTGGGTGGCCCGGACGTGACGTCCGCGGACGGGCACCTGCGCATCGTCCTGCCACCGCTCGGCGGGGCGCTTCTCGTCCCGGTGTCGGGGCAGCTCCTGGTCGCACCGGACGCACCGGCGGACCTGAGCGCCGTTCGGTCGGATGGCGGCGCGGTCCTGGGCTGGAGCCCGCAGGCCGGCGCCGTCTCCTACACGGTATGGCGCTCCCCCGTGGCCGGGGGCGGCTACGCCCTCGTCGGCACCACCTCTGCGACGACGTTCACGGACCACGCGGCACCCACGACCGCTCTCCACTACGTGATCCGAGCGATCGACACGTTGGGGAACGTCAGCGCGACCTCTGCCGATGTCGTGATCGCGGCCGGCCTCCCGGTCGTGCCCAGCGCTGAACCCGGAGCCTCGGCAGAGCCCGACTCACTGCTCATGATCGGCGCGATCCTCCTTGTGCTCCTCGTGCTCCTTGGAACGGGGATCGCATTCTCGATCGGACGGCACCGATCGTCGGGAGTGGGCCGATAGACCGCTTCCATGCGGCGCGGTCGTGGCGAAGAATCGCGTCTCGGGATGGCGGGGCCGAGGGACGCGGCACGGTTCGTCCTCGCCGAGCACCCTGACGGGGACCCGATCCTCTCCTTCGATGCCTCCCGCGCGTGGATCCTGGCGCTGCCCGACACGATCCCCGTGGCCTCGGGAGCACGCAGCGAGAAGCTCGGTCGGATCGTGGTCGACCGGGTCGTCGTGCGCAACCGGCAGCCTGCGGCGCTCGACCCGTCTGCGCCCGCACGACCTTCTCCGAACGACAGCGGGAGTGCCCCCAAGGGGCCTTGGGGACCCGCCCGCTGTCTGATGAGGACGCCAGCTTGGCGTGGTACGTGGCGTGAGCGACTCGGCTGCGGCAGGTTCAAGCTCCATGACGGCGAGCCGACCGGCCCCAAGGATGCCAGTCAGGACGCGGCTCCTCCGGCCTGACATCTTCAGCGACGATGTGACCGGAACGCTGGCCCCAGCGACCCTGCTGGCCTATCTCGGCCTGGGGACCCGAGCGGACGATGCTGCCTTCCTCGTGTGGCGCCCGGCAGCGCTCGCCGCAGCGGTCATGCCCTACGCCAATTCCGGACGCCGACAGCGCGACTTCGAGCGGATCGCCGCGGAGCTCGTGGAAGCGGGCCTGCTGCGCGTCCTCGAGTGCGGCTGCGCCGAGCTGCCGCGCATGCTCCGCGATCTCGCGATCGGAGGGGGATCCAAGACCTACTCGGTCCGCGACTGGCACCTCGCGCACCTTCCGACAGATTCATCTGGACAAGTCCAGACCCCTACGGCGGAATCCGTCTCGTCTTCGGGGTCGTCCTCGGCATCGGAATCATATTCGGGGCTGCTCACTGGTCCGGGATCGGGAGATGGGTCGGGAACGGGCACGGGCCCGGGACCGAGACCGGGACGCGCACCTGGGTGGAGCGATGAGCACTGGCTCGACGAGCTTCACCGTCTGGGGATGCCGACGGATCACGAGGTCGACCGAACATGGTCGGCGTGGCTGGCATCGCTGACGCGCCGCCACGCCGACCAGACGATCCTCGAAGCAATCACCCGGGTCGTGAAGGCTGGCGAGACGCGGCCGCAGCTCGTGCAGGAGCTGGTCCGAGTCGA
>JADGOR010000022.1 GCA_017882855.1 Cellulomonas sp.
CGTCGTGCGCGGCCGAGTAGACCCGTTCGACGGGCTGGATCGTGCCGACCTCACCGTTCGCGTGCTGCATCGCCGCGAGCGCCACCCCAGGGGAGGCGACGGCGGCCGCCATCGTCTCGGCGTGGACCCGGCCGTAGCCGTCCACCGGGGCGAGCAGGTGCCGACCATTCCCACGCGCAGCCGCGAACTCGGCCGCATTGAGCAGGGCGGCGCGGTCGACGGAGGTCGTGACGACGTCAGCGCCGACCCGACGGCGCCCTCTGGTGACGCCGCGCACCGCGTTGTGGAGCGCAACGACGTGCGAGGGGGCGAAGAACACCTCTCCGGTCCGGGCGCCGATGACCGCCGCGATCGCCTGGCGCGCGCCGTCGAGGATCAAGCGGGCTCGCCGGCTCTCCCGGTGGAGGCGATCAGGCTCCGCCCAGCCCTCGCGGAAGGTCGCGTCGAGGGCCTGCTGTGCCGCCGGGTGCAGCGGCGCGCTTCCCCCGGCGTCCAAGAAGACCCGGGTCACGGAGTTCACGAGCGCACGGTAGCGCGCTCCGCTGGGCTTCAGGGCGACCCGCTCGGATGAATCCTCACCGGCTCGGCGCGCGACGTCGCGGGCTGCCGCGCCGGAACCGCGCAGCGACACCCGCGGGCGGCAGGATAGGCTGACCTCGTCAGGGACCTAAGTCCCGGATACGCGTTGTGCGCCCCGCATCTAGGCGTGTCCGCCGGTGATCGGAAGGGCCTTCCTTGGAGTCGCAACCCACGGGGCGACCAGTGCGCGCGGGCGCACGTCTCGCCGCCGTCCTGACCGCCGTCGTGGTGTACCGGCGCCGCGCGGGCGACGAGACGCTGCCGGTGCAACTCAGGTACCACGTGCCGCTCGAGGTGATGTACGTGATCCTTCCGCTCATCATGGTCGGGGTCCTGTACTACTACACGCAGCGCGACATGGCGGCGATCGAGTCGACGTCGCAGACTCCGGACCTCAAGATCCAGGTGATCGGCAAGCAGTGGAGCTGGGACTTCAACTACCTGGACGACGGCGTGTGGGAGTCCGGCAACCAGACGCCGCTGTCCGGGAAACCGGGCGTCGAGGCGACCGCGCCGGAGAAGGTTGGCTCGTACGCCGGCAAGTGCGCCGAGCTCTGCGGCGAGTTCCACTCGGAGATGCTGTTCACCGTCAAGGTGGTGCCTAGAGCCGAGCACGACGCCCACATCGCGGCGCTGCGCGCTGCCGGCCGGACCGGCGCCCTGGGTGTCGACTACAACCGTCGACAGGTCGTCACAGGGGATGCCGGCTGATGGTGGTGACGCAGACCGGGCTCGGGGTGGGGATCGCCCCGCGCCGTCAGACGCTCGGACGTTCGATCATCAAGGTGATCACCTCGACCGATCACAAGACGATCGGGTACATGTACCTGGTCACCTCGTTCTGCTTCTTCGTGTTCGGGGGCGTCGTCGCCCTGCTGATGCGGGCGGAGCTCTTCCAGCCGGGTCTGCAGGTGTTGCAGAGCAAGGAGCAGTACGACCAGTTCTTGACGATGCACGGCACGATCATGCTGTTGCTGTTCGCCACCCCGCTGTTCGCGGGCTTCGCGAACGTCATCATGCCGCTGCAGATCGGTGCGCCCGACGTCGCGTTCCCGCGGCTCAACAGGTTCGCGTACTGGCTGTACCTGTTCGGCGGGTTGATTGCCAGCGCCGGCTTCCTGACACCGCAGGGCGCAGCGTCGTTCGGCTGGTTCGCGTACGCGCCACTGTCGGACACCACGTTCTCGCCCGGGCTGGGCGGCGATCTGTGGGTGTTCGGCCTCGCGCTGGCCGGATTCGGCACGATCCTCGGTGCGGTCAACTTCATCACCACCATCGTCACGATGCGCGCGCCGGGCATGACGATGTTCCGAATGCCGATCTTCACCTGGAACACGCTCGTGACGAGCCTCTTGGTCCTGATGGCATTCCCGCCGCTCGCCGCCGCGCTGCTCGCGCTCGGTGCTGACCGGCGCCTCGGCGCGCAGATCTTCAACCCGGAGAACGGCGGGGCGATCCTCTGGCAGAACCTGTTCTGGTTCTTCGGCTACCCGGGGGTCTACATCATCGCGTTGCCGTTCTTCGGCATCGTGTCGGAGATCTTCCCGGTGTTCAGCCGCAAACCGATCTTCGGCTACAAGGGCCTGGTGTACGCGACGATCAGCATCGCGGCTCTCTCGGTGACCGTGTGGGCGCACGACATGTACGCGACCGGCGCGGTCCTGCTGCCGTTCTTCGCGTTCATGACGATGCTCATCGCCGTTCCCACCGGGGTGAAGATCTTCAACTGGATCGGCACGATGTGGCGCGGCAAGCTCACCTTCGAGACGCCGATGCTGTTCAGCCTCGGCTTCCTCGTCACGTTCATCTTCGGTGGGCTGACCGGGGTGATCCTGTCGAGCCCGGCGCTGGACTTCCACCTGACCGACACGTACTTCGTGGTCGCGCATCTCCAGTACGTCGTCTTCGGCACGGTGGTCTTCGCGATGTTCGCGGGCTTCTACTTCTGGTGGCCCAAGTTCACCGGCCGGATGCTCGACGAGCGGCTCGGCAAGCTGCACTTCTGGATGCTGTTCTTCGGCTTCCACCTGACGTTCCTCATCCAGCACTGGCTGGGGGTCATGGGCATGCCGCGGCGCATCCCGGACTACGCGCCCGAGGACGGCTTCACGCTGATGAACCAGTTCTCGACCGCCGGCTCGATGCTGCTCGGCGCCTCGACGCTGCCGTTCCTGTGGAACATCTACAAGACCTGGCGGACGGCGCCGAAGGTGACCGTGGACGACCCGTGGGGCTTCGGTGCCTCGCTGGAGTGGGCCACCTCGTGCCCGCCGCCACGGCACAACTTCACTTCGCTGCCGCGGATCCGGTCCGAGCGACCCGCCTTCGATCTGCACCACCCGGAGGTGGCCGCGCTCGACCACGCGGAGCCGGACGAGGCGCTGCTCGGCGCGATGCGGGCCCAGGTGGTGGCCGCCCAGGCGCCGTCCGCGGCAGGGGCTGCGGCGTCGACGGCAGGTGCCGCGACGTCGACGCTGGTGCTCGAGCGCGAGGGCGAAGACACGTTCGGTGAGCCGCTGGTGGACGAGGAGCCGCTGGCCGACGAGCCGCCGGCCGACGACATCGCTCGGGCCGACGAACCGATCACGGCCGACCTGGCGCTCGCGCCGCCGGCCGACGACACCGCTCGGGCCGACGAACCGACCACGGCCGACCTGGCGCTCGCGCCGCCGGCCGCACCCGAGGACGAGGATTGGATCTCGCTCCACGACGAGCTGTTCGAGCTCGGGGACGACGAGGAGTCCCGGTGAAGATCCTGACCTCGATCTTCGGCTTCGTCGCACTCTTCTTCGCCCTCGTGGGCTTGAGCTATGGGCTGCTCACGCACTGGGAGCAGGTCGGATCGGCCGGACTCATGCTCGTGGTCGCGCTGGTCGGTTGGGTCTTCGAGTTCTCCCGCGGGCAGCACGCGCACTGAGCGCAGCGCGCTCGCGCACCACAGCGACGACACGGGAGCCCCGGCAGCGGTCTGCTGCCGGGGCTCCCTGATGTCCAGCTGGGAACAGATCCGTACCCGTGGGGGTTCAGAACCGACCCTCGCGGGCGAACGGGCGGTCAGACCGGGACGATGAGTCCCGCGGTCTGGGTGCGCGCCTTGATGAACCGCGCCTGAGCGTCAGCCCAGTTCACGACGTTCCACCACGCGTTGACGTAGTCCGCCTTGACGTTCCGGTACTGCAGGTAGAACGCGTGCTCCCACATGTCGAGCAGCAGCAGCGGGACGGTACCCGCCGCGAGGTTGCCCTGGTGGTCGTACAGCTGCTCGATGACGAGCTTCTGGCCGATCGACTCCCACGCGAGGATCGTCCAGCCGGATCCCTGGATGCCCAGGGCCACGGCGGCGAAGTGCGCCCGGAACGCGTCGAACGAGCCGAAGAACTCGTCGATCGCCGAGGCGAGCTCGCCGGTCGGCTTGTCGCCGCCGTCGGGGGACATGTTGGTCCAGAACACCGAGTGGTTCACGTGCCCGGCGAGGTTGAACGCGAGGTTCTTCGAGAGCATGTTGACGGTGCCGAGAGCGTTCGCCGAGCGGGCCTCGGCGAGCTGTTCGAGCGCGGTGTTGGTCCCGGCGACGTACGCCTGATGGTGCTTCGAGTGGTGTAGCTCCATGATCTGGCCGGAGATGCTCGGCTCCAGAGCTCCGTAGTCGTACGGGAGGTCGGGGAGGGAATAGTCAGCCATGCGTCGTGCCTCCTGGTTCTTCCGCGTGTGCGGTGTCGTCGTGCAGGTCAGCATGCGAGTGGGCTCGCGCCTCGGGCGCCCCAGTTCCGAAAAGACCAACCTACGGCGGTCCTAGGGCCGCCGCTCGGCGGGCTCGATAGGTGGAACGTCGGCCCCGACCTGGGTGTTCCCCGCGCCTCGGATCGCTCCGCGCACGTCGTGCGAGGCGTCAACGGATCAGGTAGATCACACCGAACAGCGCGATCCACACGACGTCGACGAAGTGCCAGTAGTACGAGGTGACGATCGCCGTCGTCGCCTCGTGATGGCCGAACCTCTTGGCGGAGAACGAGCGTCCGAGCAGGAACAGGAAGGCGATGAGGCCTCCGATGACGTGCAGGCCATGGAAGCCGGTGGTGAGGAAGAACACCGAGCCGTACGGGCTGGACGAGATGGTCAGACCCTTCTCGACGAGCGACGCGTACTCGAACACCTGCCCGCCGATGAAGGTTGCGCCCATCACGTAGGCGAGCGTCATCCACTCCTGCATGCCCCACAGCTGAGGCTTGAACAGAGAACCGGTCCGGCGGGGTTGGAACCGCTCCGCGGCCCAGACGCCCATCTGGCAGGCGACGGAGCTCAGCACCAGGACCGTCGTATTGACCGCGGCGAAGCCAAGGTTGAGCTTCGGGGTCTGGTTCACCCACTCCGTTGGCACCGTCGCCCTGATGGTGAAGTACATCGCGAACAAGCCGGCGAAGAACATCAGCTCGCTGGCCAGCCACACGATGGTGCCGACCGAGACGGGGTTCGGTCGCGTGACGCTCAGGTGCGGGGTTGTGCTAGTGGCAGCGGTGGCGGTCGACACGCGCCCATTATTGCTGACCATGTAGTTGATTCCGCTACTTGTCCCAGCACGACGGCGCGTCACGCCCGGTTACGAAGCGTGCCAAGATTCGATCAGGAGATTGCGCCGCGGGGGACCGTCGCGCGCTCGGCTGTCGCGAGAGAGAACTGGTGGGAAGCACGATGACGATGACTGATGCCTGGGATGCCGCCGCCGATGCCGGACCGCGCGCGCCGCGGATCCTGTTGTACAGCGACGACGCGGACATCCGCGACCAGGTGCGGCTTGCCGTCGGCCGACGGCTCGGGACGGGCTCGCCCGACATCGACTGGGCGGAGACCGCGACCCACGAGGGCGTCGTCGAGCGTGTGACGAACGAGCATTTCGACCTGCTCATCCTGGACGGGGAAGCGGCCAAGTCCGGCGGCATGGGCGTGTCACGCCAGCTCAAGGACGAGGTGTTCAACTGCCCACCGGTGCTGCTCCTGATCGGGCGCGAGGCGGACGCGTGGCTCGCCTCGTGGTCGAACGCGGACGAGGTGGCAGTGCAGCCGATCGATCCGATCGCCCTGCAGAGCGCAGTTACCGGGATGGTGGGCGCATGAGCATCGAGACGAACGGGCCCGGGTTGGACTGGCCGGCCGTGCTGACCTCGCTGATCGCACGCAAGGACTTGACCGAGGCCACGGCCGCAGCCGCCATGAGCGCGATCATGTCGCAGGAGGCGACGTCGGCGCAGATGGCGGCGTTCCTCGTGGCCCTGCGGGCCAAGGGCGAGACGGTCGACGAGCTCGCCGGCCTCGTCGACGCGATGCTCAGCTACGCGACCCGGATCTTCGTCCCGGGCCGGTCGATCGACATCGTCGGGACCGGTGGCGACCGGGCGCACACGGTGAACATCTCCACGATGGCGGCTCTTGTCATCGCCGGGACCGGCCGGACCGTGGTCAAGCACGGGAACCGCGCGGCATCATCCTCGGCCGGGTCCGCCGACGTGCTGGAGGCCCTCGGGCTGCCGCTCGATCTTCCGATCCAGCGAGTGGTCCAGATCGCGAGCGAGGTCGGCATCACGTTCTGCTACGCGAACGTGTTCCACACCTCGATGGCACACTCCGCAGCGACCCGGCGGGAGCTGGGCATCCCAAGCGTGTTCAACTTCGTCGGCCCGCTGACCAACCCCGCTCAGCCGGCTGTCATGGCGCTGGGCTGCGCGGACCTGCGGATGGCTCCGCTGATGGCCGGTGTGCTGGCCAAGCGCGGGATGAGTGCGCTCGTGTTCCGCGGCGAGGATGGGCTCGACGAGATCGTCCCGACCGCGGCCAGCAGGATCTGGGAGGTCAGTGGCCGCGAGGTGACCGAGCACGTGGTGGACACGGCCGCCGAGCTCGGGCTCACGCCCATCACCGTCGACCAGGTCCGCGGCGCGGACCCAGCGTTCAACGCACAGGTCGTGCACCGGGTCCTCGGCGGCGAGCAGGGCGCGATCCGCGAGGCCGTGCTGGTCAACGCGGCAGCGGCCCTGGTCGCCGACGGGCAGCTGCCCGGGACGGCCGACGGTTCGTTGGTCGACCGGCTCCGGGCCGGTCTGGTGCATGCCGCGACGTCCATCGACGACGGCCAGGCTGCGGACGTCCTGGCCCGTTGGTTGGCCGCGGCTCGGTCCTGATCACGGTCGGGCTAGCGGTGAACGCACGGCGTGCGGTCGGACGGCGTGCGGTGGGACGGCTTGCGGCCGGGCCACGTGCCCGGGGTGCGGCGCTCAGGCGCTGAGCAGCAGCTCCGCCACCTGGCCCACCGCGGTGCCGAGGTCCCGGAACGCTTGCGCGCCGGAAACCGGGCAGGCCCACGACCCTTGAGTCTCGATCAGCCGCACGCCCGGCTCCTCGAGCCACGCGAGGATCAGGTCCGTTTCCTCGGGGTGTGCCGCCGTCGCCGGTGAAACCGGCGGGGACACCTGCTCGGCACACGCCCGCAGCGCCTCGATCGACAGGCCCGGGTCGGCGCCTGGGCCCACCGTGGTGGTCGCCGCCAGCCGACCGTACCGGACGACGACGATCTCCCATCCGCCTCCGGTCGCACGCCGTGCGGCAACCAGCTCCGGGCAGCTCGCGACGGGTCGGTAGCGCTGCGCGCGGGCGGCGCCACGGAGGAACGCCGAGAGACGGTCCCGTACCGCCGCGGCGTCTTCGTAGCGCTGCTGGGTCGCGAGCGACGTGATGCGTTCGGCGAGGGCGCGAACGACCGGTCGCGCGTCCTCGACCATGGCGGAGCGTACGGCCGCGACGATCTCCGCGTACCCGAGCCGATCCTGGCTCCCGACGCACGGTGCGCCGCAGGATCCGATGTCGGCGCGTACGCACGCGCCGCGACCGGCCGCCGGAACCAGCGGCAGGCGAGCGTGGCACTGCCGGATCGGGAACGCCTCGTGCAGGGCCTCGATGGCGGCCTGGGCTATCGAGACCGAGCCGAACGGGCCGATGTGCGCCTCCGCGCCGTCAGGACCGTCGGAACGGACCTCTCGCACGACCGAGAGCCTTGGGAACGGCTCGACCGTGAGGCGGACCCAGGGCATCCGCTCGGGGCGTCGGGATCGCCGGTTGTACCGCGGGTCGTGCTCGGCGATGAGCCGGAGCTCGCGGACCCGGGCCTCGAGCACGGTCCCGCACACGACCGGGGTGACCACCTCCGCGAAGCCGACCATCTCGTTGATCTTGGAGCGCTGCTCGGCCCGGGTGAAGTAGCTGCGCACCCGGGTCCGGATGTTCACCGAGGTGCCGACGTAGAGCACCTCGCCGCGCGCGTCCTTGAACAGGTACACGCCGGGCTGGTCCGGTAGGCCGTCGGCCAGGTGGCGTTTGCGACGCCGCGACTCGGGCACCGGGTCGGTCGCCGAGGCGAGGTCCTCGAGGTGCGTGATGCCGAGCGGTGCGAGCCTCCCGAGCAAGGCGTGCAGCACGTCGACGGTGGCCCGGGCGTCGTCCAGGGCGCGGTGCGAGGGACTCGTCGAGGTGTGGAAGAGCGCGGCGAGGGTGGCGAGCTTGTGGTTCGGCACCTCTTCCCGGGTGACCGCGCGGCGGGCGAGCGGGACGGTGTCGAGCACCTGGGCGCCCGGCCACGGGTAGTCGAGCGAACGCGCGGCCGCCTTGAGGAAGCCGATGTCGAAGGGCGCGTTGTGCGCGACGAGCACCGCCCCGTGCGCCCACTCCAGGAAGCTGGGCAGGACCTGCTCGATCCGCGGTGCGCCGGCCACCATCGAGGTGGTGATGCCGGTGAGCGTGGAGATGAACGCGGGGACCGGCATGCCCGGGTCGACGAGGGTCTGGAACTCGCCCAGCACCTCGCCGCCGCGCACCTTGACCGCTCCGACCTCGGTGATGGCGGCACCGGTCGGGGACCCGCCGGTGGTCTCGAGGTCGACGACGACGAACGTCACCTCCGACAACGGGGTGCCGAGCTCGTCGAGCCCGAGCTGGACCGGTGCCCCGTCCGTCGGCGGTGGATCGCCTCGGCGGAGGACCCGGTCGGTCTGCATGCGATGACGGTAGCCCCGCGCTCTGACAGCACCCGGGCGCCGCGCCCCGGCCAGGAATCGGCAGGTGGCCCGTGCGGCAGCCGACGCCGCCGGACCTAGGCTGAGGGCATGGCCGACACACGCGAGGCACCCACCGGCGCGGTGGTGCCCGACGTCGTGCGGCAGGCGGTGCTCGGCGTCGCCGCCCAGGTGCTCGGTTCCGTGCCGCCGGCGGAGGTTCCGGCCGCGCTGCGTCAGGTGCAACGGTTCGCGGCCCGCCGCCGTGCGACCGCCGGTGCGGCACCACTGTGGGCGGCGCTCACGTCCGACGACGGGTTCCGCTCGCGGGTCGCCGCGGTGTGGAGCCAAGCGCGGCCCGAGCTCGCCGAGCGGCTCTCGGCCGCCGAGCCGCCGTCGGCCGAGGACCTCGAGACCGCTGTCGAGGCCGCGGTCGGGGCGTTCTTGACCAGGCCGGACGGATGGCAGCGAGCGATCGACGCGGTGGCTCCGATGCTGGCCGCGCGGGACGCCCAGCGCGCCGGTGCCGAGCGGGAAGCCAGTGAGACCGGGCGGCTGGACCGGTTGGAGAACGAGCGGGCTCGACTCGCCGAGCAGCTGGCGGCGGCGGGTGCGGACGCCGCGGCCGCGCGGGCGGAGATCCAGAACCTGCAACGGGAGGCGCGACGCCTCCGGTCCGATGCCGACCGGGCGCGGCACGAGGCGCGCACCGCCGCGACGAAGGTCGCAGCGAGCATCGAGGAGGCGACGGCGGTCCGCCGGGCCGAGGAGGCCGACCTCGCCCGCCTGAGCGCGGAGGTCCGTGCGGCGGCGGCCGAGCTGGACGCCGCCCGCGCCGTCGTGCACGGGGGACGCGAGCTCGCGACCACGCGGGTGCGACTGCTGCTCGACACCATCGTCGACGCCGCGTCCTCGCTACGACGAGAGCTCGCCCTGCCGCCCGGCTCGACGTTGCCGGCCGACCTGGTGATGCCCGATCGCACCGCACCGGCGGCGCCTCGCACCTCGCGGGGCCGCGCCGCCGAGGACCCGGCGTTGCTCGAGGAGCTGTTTTCGTTGCCGCGCGCCCACCTGATCGTCGACGGCTACAACGTGTCGAAGCTCGGCTACCCGCACCTGACGCTGGCTGAGCAGCGGCGGCACCTGGTGGACGCCCTCGCGAGCATCGCGACGCGCACCGGCACCGAGGTGACGTGCTGCTTCGACGGCCAAGAGCTCGGCTGGCTGCCGTCGGCATCCTCGCGCACCGTCCGGGTGCTCTTCTCGGCCGGCGAGATCGCCGACGACCTCATCCGCCGCCTGGTCCGGGTCGAGCCCACCGGGCGTCCGCTGATCGTGGTGAGCAGCGACCGAGAGGTGGCGACGGACGTCCAGGCGATGGGCGCCTACTCGGTGCCGTCGGCGACGTTGCTGACCCGGCTGAGCCGCGGCTGACGTCCGAAGTGTCGGTGGTCGTGCCTAGCGTTGACCGCATGATGATCGATTGCGACACCTGCACTGTTCGCGGCGCCGCGTGCGGCGACTGCATCGTGACCTTCTTGACCATTCCGGTGCCGGCCGGCCAGGTCGACCTGGACGAGGCCGAGCAGACCGCGATCGGCGTTCTGGCAGAGTCCGGCCTGGTGCCCCCGTTGCGCCTGGTGCGCGCCTGCTAGTCGGCGTCGCCCGTTCGGGCCGCAGGGCTCACTCCGTCGGTTTCGGCCCGTCGTAGATCTCGTCCACCTCGGTCGCGAAGTCGCGCAGCACCTCGGCGCGCTTCACCTTGAGCGACGGCGTGAGGTAGCCGTTCTCGATGGTGAAGTCCGAGGTCAGCACCTTGAACTTCTTGATCGCCTCGGCGTGGGACACGGCGAGGTTGGTGCGCTCCACGGCGCGGTCGAGCGACGTGAGCACGAACCGGTCGGTACTCGCGGTCACCACGTCGATCAGCGGCCTGCCGTGCGCCCGCAACCAGCCCGGCAGGCTCTCCGCATCGATTGTGACGAGCGCTGCGATGAACGACCGAGCGTCGCCGACGACGACGCACTGGCTCACCAGTGGGTGGCCGCGCAAACGGTCCTCCAGGAGCGCCGGAGCGACGTTCTTGCCTGCGGCTGTGACGATGAGCTCCTTCTTGCGTCCAGTGATCCGCACCATCCCGTCGTCTTCGATCGTGCCGATGTCCCCGGTGTGGAACCAGCCGTCCACCAACGCGGCCTTGGTCGCATCCGCGTTGTGGTGGTAGCCGCGGAACACGTGCGGGCCCTGGATGAGCAGCTCGCCGTCTTCGGCGACGCGCAGCGCGGTCCCCGGCAGTGGCAGACCGACGGTGCCGATCCTGGTGCTCGTGGGCGTGTTGACCGTCGTCGGCGCAGTGGTCTCGGTCAGTCCGTAGCCCTCGAGCACGTGCAGCCCGATCCCGCGGTAGAAGTGCCCGAGGCGCTCACCGAGCGGGGCGCCACCGGAGACCGCCCACTTGGTCCTGCCACCGAGGACCGCCCGGAGCTTCCGGTACACCAGGAGGTCGGCGATGCGGTGCGCGATCTTCAGGGCGAGCCGGGGGCCCGCTGCGGTGTCCTGCGCGCGCGAGTGCGTGATGGCCACCTTGGCCGCCCATCGGAAGATCTTCAGCTTCCCGGACGCGCCGGCATTCTGCTCGGCCGAGTTGTAGACCTTCTCGAACACGCGGGGGACGGCCAGCAGGAACGTCGGCCTGAAGGTGGCGAGGTCGTTCAACAGGTTCTTGGTGTCAGGGGCGAAGCCGATGACGGCACCCGAGTGCAGGCAGAGGACCTCGAGGAACCGGGCGTAGACGTGGGCCAGCGGCAAGAACAGCAGCAGCCGCGCACCCGGGACGGCGCACACCTCGTGCATCGAGATCTTCACGTTGCGCGACACGGCCAGGAAGCTGCCGTGCGTGAGCTCGACGCCCTTGGGCAAGCCCGTCGTGCCCGACGTATAGATGATGGTGGCGAGGGCGGTGCTGCTGAGCGCCGCGACGCGCGCCTTGACCTCCGACTCGGCGAGTGCGGCACCCGCGGTCGCGAGGTCGACCACCGCGCCCTCGTCGATCACCATGACCTGCCTGAGGTCCTCGAGATCATCCCGCACCGACGCCACCACGGCGGCGTGAGTGCTGTCCTCGACGATGATCATCGAAGCCTCGGAGTCGGACAGTATCCAGGCGACCTGTTCGGCCGACGAGGTCTCGTACACCGGCACGGTCACGGCACCGGCATGCCAGATGGCGAAGTCGAGAACGGTCCACTCGTACCGGGTGCGGCACATCAGGCCGACTCGGTCACCCGGCCGGATGCCGTGCGAGATGAGCCCGCGGGCGACGAGCGAGACCTGGGTGGCGAAGTCACGCACGGTCACCTGGGTCCACGCGCCGACCGTGTTCTTGCGCTCGAACGCGACCGACTTGGGAGCCGTGGCGAGTCGTTCGGTCAGCAGGGTCGGGATCGACTCCTCGAGAGCGATCTCGACCAGTGCGGGCATGCGTGACTCATCCATGCTGACTCCATCGGCAGTCGGGGACTGTGCGACGAAGATACCGGCAGTCCTGTTATGTACAGCGGCGGTGCGATGGGTAGCCTTCAGCGGGAGCACGAAAGATCACCCGCTGCCGAAGCGCGATTGCGGTGTGCGTGCTCGCGGGCTCGCCGACGATTGCCAAGACCGAAGGACGGACATGTACGCAGTGGGCGTGGACATCGGCGGTACCAAGATCGCCGCCGGTGTCGTCGACGAGGACGGGCGCATAGTCGCGAAGCTCCGCCGCAAGACGGACGCCTCGGACTCCGCCAGCGTCGAGCACGGCGTGGTCGAAGTGTGCCGCGAGCTGGCCGCCGACCATGAGATCGGCGCCATCGGCCTGGCCGCCCCGGGCTACGTCGGCGCCGACCAGGCCACGGTCCTGTTCACCCCGAACCTGCCGTGGCGCGATCACCCGCTTCGAGCGAACGTCCAGCGGCAGCTCGGTTCGCTCGCGGACGGCGTTCGGATCGTCGTGGAGAACGACGCGAACGCGGCCGGCTGGGCCGAGTTCCGGTTCGGTGCGGGCCGCGGCGTCCGGGACATGCTGCTGCTCACGATCGGTACCGGTCTTGGCGGTGCGATCGTCATCGACGGTCGCCTGCTCCGCGGCTGGGCCGGCGTGGCCGCCGAGGTCGGGCACATGCGCGTGGTGCCCGACGGGCACGCGTGCGGGTGCGGCCACGACGGGTGCTGGGAGCAGTACGCCTCGGGCCGCGCCCTGGTGCGTGAGGCGAAGGCCGCGCTGGTGAACGACCCGGACCGCGCGACGCGGCTGCTCGAGCTTGCCGGTGGCGACCCCAACCACCTGAAGGGCCCGCAAGTGACGAAGGCCGCCCGGGAGGGCGATCCGCTCGCTCTCGAGCTGCTCACGACCCTCGGTCGTTGGATCGGCGAGGGCGCGGCGTCGGTCGCTGCGATCGTCGACCCGGCGCTCGTCGTGATCGGCGGGGGGGTGGCGGACGCCGGCGAGCTGCTCCTCAAGCCTGCGCGCGAGGGCTTTGAGAACCAGCTGTCCGCCCGGGGCCATCGCCCCGTCGCCGAGATCGCGGTCGCCTCGCTGGGCAACGAGGCCGGCATCGTCGGCGCGGCGGACCTCGCCCGGACGGTGTGAAGCGCGCCGGTCAGACCACCGCGCCGTTGTCGTCGTCGTCGGTCGGACGGTGCGACGGCAACCGCGAGACCAGTACGCCGACGCCGGCCACGAAGACCGCGCAGATCGCCACGAAGAGCCACGTCGGCACGGCATAGTTCAGCACCGTCGACGCGACGAGCACGAGGGGGACGGCGATCACGCCGGCCCACGCCATCGTCAGCAGCGGGTCGCCGCCCAGGACCGGCCCGGGATCGGGCGGCACGAAGCCACCTTCCTCGTCGTCGCCGGCCGGTTCGTCCCCGGCATCCCAGTCGCGCGGACCCGCGTGGGCGAAATCCGGTTCTTCCGGCCCGAGCTCGTCGTCTCCATTCGTTCCTGTCATGCCGAGCACTCTAGAGTCGTGGCAGCCCGACGGGAGCGCGTAGCGACGGAGGTGTCGGTTTGCTCTACTGGTTCCTCAAGAGCGTGATGGTCGGCCCGATCGCACGCGTGCTGTTCCGGATGTGGTTCCGGGGCGTGGAGAACATCCCCGCCGAGGGCCCTGCGATCCTGGCCAGCAATCACTTGTCCTTCTCGGACTCGGTGTTCTTGCCGCTCGTGGTGCCGCGCCGCATCGTCTTCCTGGCGAAGGCCGACTACTTCACCGGCAAGGGCTTCAAGGGGCGCGTGACGGCGGGGTTCATGCGCGGCGTCGGGATGGTGCCGGTGGACCGCGGCGGTGGTCGTGCGGGCGAGGCGGCCCTGCAGACCGGTGTCCGGGTGCTCGAGGAGGGCGACCTGTTCGGGATCTACCCCGAGGGCACCCGGAGCCTCGACGGTCGGCTCTACCGCGGCAAGACCGGCGTCGCGCGGCTCGCGGTGGAGTCCGGCGCCCCGGTCATCCCGGTCGTCATGGTCGGGACCGACAAGGCGCAGCCGATCGGCCAGCGGCTCCCGCGCCTGCACCGGGTGGGCGTGATCATCGGGGAACCGCTCGACTTCAGCCGGTACGCGGGGATGGAGCACGACCGCTTCGTCCTGCGGACCGTGACGGACGAGATCATGCTCGCCCTGATGCGGCTCTCCGGTCAGGAGTACGCCGACATCTACGCGGCGACGATGAAGGCGCGGATCGCGTCCGGTACCGGCCCGCAGGCGGAGGCGGAGCTCAGGTCTCGCGGTGTGACCGCGCCGGGCGGGCTGCCGAAGCCGGCGGCCGGTGGGCCGACCGTCCCGGAATCAGATGGCGCCGCGCCAGTAGGATGATGGGCGCCGCCACAGCCACCGGCTGTCGGCGTGCAGACAACTGACCAGTCCCGATCATCGCGGGCCTTCTGCTGCCCGATCGTGATCGTCCACCTGAAGGGCTCAGTCCATGCCGGTTCGTCGCGTCGCTCTCCTCACCGCCGGTGGTTTCGCCCCGTGCCTGTCGTCGGCCGTCGGCGGGCTGATCGAGCGGTACACGCAGCTCGCACCCGAGGTGGAGATCATCGCCTACCAGCACGGCTACCACGGCCTGCTGACCGGGAACAAGATCGTCGTCGACGACGAGATCCGCGCCAACGCGCACGTCCTGCACCGCTTCGGCGGCAGCCCGATCGGCAACAGCCGGGTCAAGCTGACCAACATGGCCGACCTGGTCGAGCGCGGTCTGGTGCCCGAGGGCGCGGACCCGCTCAAGGTCGCCGCTGACCGTCTGGTGGCCGACGGCGTCGACGTGCTGCACACCATCGGCGGCGACGACACGAACATCACCGCGGCCGACCTCGCGGGGTACCTCGAGTCGAACGGCTACCACCTCACGGTGGTCGGCCTGCCGAAGACGGTCGACAACGACATCGTGCCGATCCGGCAGTCGTTGGGCGCTTGGACCGCGGCCGAGCAGGCCGCCCGGTTCGCCCAGAACATCATCGGTGAGCACCGGTCGAACCCGCGGATGCTGATCGTGCACGAGGTGATGGGCCGGCACTGCGGGTGGCTGACGGCTGCTGCCGCGGCCGACTACCGCGCCTGGCTGGACACGCAGGAATGGAACCCGGGCATCGGCCTGTCGCGCGAGCGCTGGGACATCCACGCCGTCTTCCTGCCCGAGCTCGCGATCGACCTCGAGGGTGAAGCGGTCCGGTTGCGCGGCGTGATGGACGAGCTCGGTAACGTCAACGTCTTCTTGTCCGAGGGGGCCGGCATCGCGGAGATCGTGGCGCAGCTCGAGGCCTCCGGCCAGGAGGTTCCGCGGGACCCGTTCGGCCACGTCAAGCTGGACGTCATCAACCCGGGCCAGTGGTTCGCCAAGCAGTTCGCGGGCCTGATCGGCGCGGAGAAGGTGATGGTCCAGAAGAGCGGGTACTTCTCCCGCTCGGCGGCCGCCAACGCGAGGGACCTCGAGCTGATCAAGTCGATGACGGACCTCGCGGTGGACTGCGCGCTGCGCGGCGAGGCGGGCGTCATCGGGAACGACGAGGAGAACGGCGACGTGCTGACCGCGATCGCGTTCCCGCGGATCGTCGGTGGCAAGCACTTCGACGTCACGGTCCCGTGGTTCGGTGAGCTGTTGGCGTCCATCGGTCAGCCGCTGGTCCCGGCGGCGCACGGATGAGCGTCGAGTCGGAGCCCGGCGTGGTCGAGGGCCTCGACCACTGGCGGACCTTGCCCGCGGTCCAGCAACCGGCGTGGTCAGACCGGGCTGCGCTGGCCGCGGTGAGCGATGAGCTGGCGATCCAGCCCCCCTTGGTGTTCGCCGGCGAGGCGGACGTGCTGCGCGGGCGGCTGGCCGCCGCCGGCCGCGGCGAGGCCTTCGTGCTGCAGGGCGGTGACTGCGCGGAGACGTTCGCGGACGCCACCGCCAACCAGATCCGCAACAAGATCAAGACCGTGCTGCAGATGGCGGTCGTGCTCACCTACGGCGCGAGCCTGCCGGTGGTCAAGCTGGGCCGGATGGCGGGTCAGTACGCGAAGCCGCGCAGCACCGACGACGAGACGCGCGACGGCGTGACCTTGCCCGCGTACCGCGGGGACATCATCAACGGGCACGAGTTCACCCTCGAGGCCCGCACCCCGGACCCGCATCGGCTGCTGAAGGCGTACCACACGTCGGCGTCGACGCTGAACCTGATCCGGGCCTTCACCACGGGTGGTTTCGCCGACCTGCGCCTGGTGCACGAGTGGAACCGTGGTTTCCTGGCCAACCCCGCGTACTCGCGCTACGAGACGATGGCGGGTGAGATCGACCGGGCGATCCGGTTCATGGGCGCCGCCGGCGGCGACTTCGACTCGCTGCGGACGGTGGAGTTCTTCTCCAGCCACGAGGCGTTGCTGCTCGACTACGAGCGGCCGCTGACCCGGATCGACTCACGCACCGGGTTGCCGTACGACTGCTCGGCGCACTTCGTCTGGATCGGCGAGCGGACGCGTCAGCTCGACGGCGCGCACGTCGACTTCCTGTCCCGCGTGCAGAACCCGATCGGCATCAAGCTCGGCCCGGCGGCGACGGCCGACGAGACGCTCGCCCTGATGGAGCGGCTCAACCCGACCGGGATCGAGGGGCGGCTGACCTTGATCACCCGGATGGGCGCGGGGACGGTCCGCGACGCGCTGCCGGCGCTGGTGCAGGAGGTGGTGGCCGAGGGCGGGCCGGTCACCTGGGTGTGCGACCCGATGCACGGCAACACGTTCTCGTCTCCGAGCGGCTACAAGACGCGGCGGTTCGACGACGTGCTGGACGAGGTGCGCGGCTTCTTCGAGGTGCACCGTGACCTCGGCACCCACCCGGGCGGCATCCACATCGAGCTCACCGGCGACGACGTCACCGAGGTGATGGGCGGCAGCGAGGAGATCGACGACGCCGGGCTGGCGCGGCGCTACGAGACCCGGGTGGACCCGCGGCTCAACCACCAGCAGTCGCTCGAGCTGGCGTTCCAGGTCGCTGAGATGCTCAAGCGGTCGTAGACAGACCCGCGGGCTCCTGGTGTGACCAGTCCGTCGGTGAGCGGGCCGGGCGTCAGGCGGCGCTGATGGAGACTGTGCTGCCCTTGGGTTGCATCGAACCCGCCGCCGGCGTCTGTGCATAGACCAAATTGAACGGGTGGATGGGGGCGTACCGAACGTCAACCACAAAGCCCGCGGCCTCCAGAAGGGTCTTTGCATCGGCCACCGCCATGGGCGACTTCTTGGAGACCACATTCGGCACCTGGACCATCTCAGGCCCCTTGGACACGACGAGCGCGACAGTGTCGCCGCGGTGCACCTGAGTGTTCTGCTCAGGCGTCTGGCTCACGACGCTCCCGGCCGGAACGACGGGGTCGAACGCCTCGGTGACCGACGACTTGAGCCCGACCGCCTTGAGGTCGCGCGCCGCGACGTCCTGAGTGGCGCCGACCTCTTGCGGCACCGCCACCGGCGCGGGCCCGTCCGAGACGGTCAGCACGATCTCGGTGAAGTCGGGCACCGACATCCCGGCGTCCTTGGACACCGCCAGCACCTGGTCCTTGGGCGTGATGTCGTCGAACTGGCGCAGCGTCGTGCCGAGCGGCAGCCCCGCGGCCGCGATCAGACCGGTCGCCTTCTCCAGGGAGAAGCCGACCACCGTGGGCACCTGGGCCATCTTCGGCCCGAGGGACACGGTGAGCGTCACGACGCCCTTCTTGGCGATCCGGGAACCCTCGTTCGGGCTGCTCTTGAGAACGAGCCCGGTCGCGACGTCCCGGCTGTTGACCTTCTCGACGACGTGCCCGAGCCCGACACCGTCCAGCACGGCGGTCGCGCCCGCCTCGGTCTGATCGGCGAGCCCGGCGGGCACCGACGTGTACGCGCCGGGGCCGGCCGCGAGGTACCACCACGTGCCACCCGCGAGCAGGGCCAGCACCAGGCCGATGATGAGCCCCTTCCGCACCCGGCGGCGGTCCTTGGCCTGGTCGACCTTCGCTTGCCTGGTCGCCAGCAGGGCCGCACGTCCGACCCCGATCGGCAGGGACACGGTGCTGCCGCGGCCGTCGTGGTGGATGACCGCGGTCCGGCGCGAGTCCTCGTCGGCCCCTTCGTCGTCGTCGGCCGGCCCCTCGCCCCGGCCCGCTGAGCCACCGTCGCCGGACGCGACCAGCGCGAGCGGCTCCCGGGCGTTCGGCGCCGTGGGTGGGACCTCCGGTGCCAGGTCCGCGCTCTGGGCGAGCAGCACCGGATCGAGCCGGGACCGGACCCGCCGGACCAGCTCGAGCGCGGCGCCCGCGTCCCGGGGGCGCTCGTCCGGTTCACGTGCGGCGAGGGCCGCGACCAGCTCGTCGACCTCGATCGGCAGCCAATTGATCAACAGGGACGGCGCCGGGATGTCGTTGTTGACGTGCTGGAACGCGACCTGGATCGGCGTCTCGCCGGTGAACGGTTGCCGTCCGGTCAGCATCTCGTAGCACAGGATCCCGACGGCGTAGACGTCGGTGCGGGCGTCGCAGAGGCCCTGGGACACGAGTTCGGGGCCCAGGTAGGCGACCGTTCCGAGGATGGTGCCGGTCGTCGTCACGGTGACCTCGGTGATCGCGCGCGCGAGGCCGAAGTCGGCCACCTTGGTGCGCCCATCGGTGGCGAGCAGGACGTTCTCGGGCTTGATGTCACGGTGCACGAGTCCCGTGAGGTGCGCGACGCTGAGTGCCTCCAGCACGTCCTCGAGGATCTGGAACGTACGGCCGATGCTGAACGGACCGTCGAGGGCGAGGCGCTGGCGAAGGTTGGTGCCGGGTACGTACTCCATCGTGAGGTAGCTGGTCTCGCCGTCGACGCCTTGGTCGTAGACGCTCACCAGACCGGGGTGGGTGAGCCGTGCGGCGGATTGCGCTTCACGGCGGAACCGGGCGATGAAGTCGTTGCCGTCGGCGCCGTCGGCCAGGTGCGGGTGCATGACCTTGAGGGCGACCTGGCGGTCGAGGCGGCGGTCGACGGCCAGGTACACCGTCGCCATGCCACCCCGCGCGATGCGCGAGATCACCTCGTAGCGCCCGTCGACGAGGGTGCCGAGGAGCGGGTCGGTCATCGTCAGTCCCACGGGCCGAGTCTACGGTCGGGTGGGAGCGAAACCGGTCAGGCGAACCGCGCCATGAGTGTCTGCACGTTCGCGACGTAGACCCGCGTATCGGCGAACATGCCGTTGGTCCGGACCGAGGTCAAGCCTTGGTAGTAGGCCGAGATGACGGTCGGGAGGTCGGGGGAGACCTCGACAAGCCGGTGCAGGATCGCGACGCCGGCGATGACGTTGTCCCGCGGGTCGAGCAGGTTGAGCTGTCGGCCGACCAGGTCGGAGGCCCACTGGCCGGACGTCGGGATGACCTGCATGACGCCGATCGCGTTGGCGGGGGAGACCAGGCTGTGGTCGAACCCGGACTCCTGGAACGCGACGGC
This sequence comes from Cellulomonas sp., assembly GCA_017882855.1. Lineage (GTDB taxonomy): Bacteria > Actinomycetota > Actinomycetes > Actinomycetales > Cellulomonadaceae > JADGOR01. Next base: position 19,588 of record JADGOR010000022.1, read on the forward strand.
CAGTGCGAGCTTCGGGTCCACGCCCATCGCCCGCGCGGTGGCGCCGACCAGGTCTTTCATGTCGGCCTTGCTCGGGACGCCGACCTTCAGCAGCGCGGCCTTGTTCTTGTTCGCCGAGTCGACCGTCGCCTGGGGGTAGGTGCGGCCGGCGAAGGTGTTGCCGACCAGCTGGAGGGCGGGGGCCGCGACCACCCCCGGGATGGTGAGCTGCTGGCCGATCCGCAGGTAGCTCGGGTTGGCGAGCTTGTTCGCCGTCGCGATGGCGCCGATGGTCGTCCCGAACTTGGCGGCGATCCCGGTGGCGGTGTCGCCGGAGCGGACGGCGTACCTGACCGTGGCAGGAGCGGCGGGGGTCGCGGCGGCCGGAGCGCTCTGCGCCGTGGCGCCCGGGATCGAGAGCTGCTGCCCGATCCGGAGCAGGCCCGGGTTGGCGAGCTTGTTGGCCTTCGCGATCGCGCTGATCGTCGTTCCGTACTTGGCGGCGATCGCGGAGAGGGTGTCTCCCGAGCGGACCGTGTGCGCGGCAAGGGCGACCGCAGCGGTGGGGGCTGCGGCTGCGGGCGCCGCAGCGGCCGTGGCGGCGGTGGGGATGGCGAGCTGCTGCCCGATCTGGATGAAGGCTCGCTGGTTCAGCTTGTTGGCGCGCACGATCGCATCGACCGAGGTCCCGGTTCGCAGCGCGATGTGGCTGACGGTGTCACCAGGTCGCACCGTGTAGCTCTGATCGGCGTGCGCGGCGCCGGCGCTGGTCGCCACGCTGGCGACGGCGAGCGCGAGGCCCACTCCGGTGTTCCCCGCGGTTCGGAGCCGACGGCGTGAATCGACGCTCGTGCCGGCGCCGGGGGACGACGTCGTGGCTGCCGGTGTGCGCTTCTCGTCCATGGTCCATCCCTGCATTCGATGACGTGCGGCTGGTGCCAATGTGACAGATGTTACTCGTGTGACTCGAGAGGACCCTAGTGTGCGTGCTCGCCGGAGGAAAGGTGCCAGCGCGCGTCGGGCGGATGTTGACTCGATCGGGTGAGGAACTCGATTCACGGCGCCCCGTCGTGGCGCTGCCCGGTGGCCCCGGCGCACCGTAGGCTTGACGCGTGAGTGATCTTGAATCTGTGGTCGATGCCTGGCTGACCGTCCCCGACCTGGCCGAGCGCCTCGGGACCGATCCGACTGAGGTGCGCCGGATGATCGAGGAACGGCGGGTCCTCGCGGTCCGCCGTGGTGACCCGCGCGTGGTCAGCGTGCCCGAGGCCTTCGTGGCGGCGGCGGCCGGCGGGGCACCAGAGGTTCTTCCCTGGTTGCAGGGGACGGTCAACGTGCTCGCGGACTCCGGTTTCGACGACGAGTCGGCGATCGCGTGGCTCTTCACCCCGGACGACTCGTTCCCGGGCGGCTCGCCGATCGCGGCGCTGCGCAGCGGGCACAAGACCGAGGTCCGCCGGCGGGCCCAAGCACTCGCGCTCTGATTTCTCGGCGCCGCGGGTGGTGGCTCGATCGCTCAGGCGGCGCGGGTGGCCAGTTGGTTCGGTCGCTCAGGCGGCGCGGTCGACCAGGGCGTGCGCCAGCCGGCCCATCATCTCCGTACCCGGCGAGGTGCCCTCGACGGTCGCGAGCACGGCCATCGCCTCAGCGCGCAGCGTCGCGATGAGCGACTCGACGCCGGCCACCGCTCCCGAGCCGAGCAGGATCCGGCGCAGGTGCGCGACGTCGTCGGCGGTCAGGGCGGGATCACCCAGCCGCGCCGCGACCACGGCCCGGTCGGCGGGGTCGGCACGCTGCATCGTGAGGGCGATCAGCACGGTTCGCTTGCCCTCGCGAAGGTCGTCGCCCGCGGGCTTCCCGGTCGTGGCGGGCTTGCCGAACACCCCGAGCAGGTCGTCCCTGAGCTGGAACGCCTCGCCGAGCGGCAGTCCGAAGGCGCGGCAGCGGTCGAGCTGCTCGGCGGAGGCGCGGGCGAGGGCCGCGCCGATCACCACCGGGTGCTCGACGCTGTAGCGGGCCGCCTTGGCCCGGATCACGGTGCGGGCTCGCTCCAGGTCGGCCGCCGGGTCGTCGCCGAAGGGGAGCGCCTGGGCTCGGACGTCGAGGAACTGACCGATCGTGACCTCGGTGCGCATCTCGCTGAACGTCTCGCGCGCCCGTTCGAACGCGGCGTCGTCGAGGCCCGCACGGGCGATGGAGAACTCTTCCTCGCTGGCGACCAGGCAGAGGTCGCCCAGCAGGATCGCGGCCGCGGCACCGAAGCGATCGCTGCTCCCGCGCCACTCGCTCGCTCGGTGCAGGTCGGCCAGGCTCCGGTGGGCGGTGGGCACACCTCGCCGTCGGTCCGAGTCGTCGATCACGTCGTCGTGGAACAGTGCGGCGGCCTGGAAGAGCTCGAGCGCCGCCGCCACCCGGATCACGGTCTCCGCGGCGGGACCGTCCGCAGCGCCCCCGTGCATGCGCCACGACCAGTAGCACAGGGCGGCTCGCAACCGCTTCCCACCGGTCAACATCTGCTCGAGGGGCTCGGCCAGCGCGAGCGCGTCGACACTGATCGCGGCAAGGTGAGCACGCACGACTTCGGTCCGCTGGGCGAGCACGGCATCGACGCGAGCGCGGACGGACTCCACGTCGGTCAGGTCGCGGTTCGTCACGGCGTCAGCCTAGGGGAGCGGGGGGCGGCACCCGGACGCGGCCGCCGATGGTGACGGTCCGGGCCCCGTTCTGGTCGAGGATCCCGACGACCAGGATCTCGTCCCCGGACGACCGGGTGAAGGTGCTCTCGTCAGCGAGCCCCGCCTGGACCCAGTCGGGTACAACCTCCAGGAACCCGGCGGCGAGCAGGCTGGCGCGGTAGATGCCCATCAGCGCCGCAGCGGTGGCGGGGCTCCGGAGGTTGAGGCTTACCTCGTGCATCCCGTTGTCGCCGAGCGGGACCGCGGAGGAGACCAGGATCTCCGCGCCGTCCGGCACCGGGATCAGGTCGACGGGGAAGCCGGGCACCAGCGCACCCGCGGCCGAGTACGGGGGAGGGGTGGTCGGCAACAGCGTCTCTCCGGGGCTCGCGGTGCTACCGCCCGCGATCGGGGACGGCGTCTGGGGCGCCTGCACGGTGCCCGGCGATGCGGTACCGGCGGCGGCGTTGTCGGCCGTCGAGTCGCTGCATCCGGCGACGGCGGCGACGCATGAGATGAGCGCGATGCGAGCCAGTCGACCGGCCCGCGCCGGGACACACGAGGCATTTCGCACGGCCCAACGGTAGTGCCACGCCCAGGCCTCCACAGGAGGGCTGACGCACGCTCCTTCCCACGATGGGGCTCCGAGACTCGGCGGCGACGGGCCGCCCTCGGTTCAAATGGCGACATGTCGACCACCGCGATCCGCTTGCTCGAGCCGCGTGAGCTGCTCGCTTTCCTCCCGTACCAGCTCGGCTTCCAGCCGACCGAGAGTCTCGTCGCCGTCTCGCTGCGCGGGCGGCGCGCACATGTCGGTCTGGTGGCTCGGGTCGACCTCGACGACCTCGGCGATGAGGACGGCGGACCCGGGCTGGCTCGAACGCTCGTCGGGCACCTCGATGCTGATCGCGCGCACGCCTATGCACTCGTCGTCTACTCGGCCGACGGAGTTGGCACGGCCGGCTCGACCGCGAACCGCGTCGTCAAGGCCGTCGAGCACCTGCGCGCCGCTGCCGAGGCCCATCTGCCGGAGCGCGGCGCCTGGGTAGTGACGCCGACGGGCTACTCGGCCCTCGGGTGCGCCGACGAACGGTGCTGCCCGCCCGGTGGGCGCCCGCTCGCCGAGCTGCAGTCGACGGCCATCGGCGCCCACATGGTCCTCGCGGGAGTGGCGATCGCGGACTCGCGCGACGGAGTGGGCTGGATCGCGCCTGCGGGAGCCGAGGCGAGGCGCTCGGCTTCACGTGCCGCGCGGCGGTGGGCTGCCAAGAGGCAACCGGGAGAAGGTGGCCCGCGCCGAGGACGAGCTGCGATGTCCGAGCGCGAGTGGCGGATCGCCTCGCTCGAGGCGTGGCGGGACGGGTGGTCGCGGAGCCGCGCCGGTGACGTCTCCCGCGCGGTCGACCACGGGCGGCTCGCGGCGGCCCTCGAGGACGTCCGGACCCGGGATGCCGTTCTGCTCAGCCTGATCCCGGACACCGCGGACCTTCCTGAACGTTCGCTGTCCGACGGCGCCGACGACGAGGTCGGGGCCGCTCTCGCGCTTCTCATGGACCCTCAGACGGGTGTGCCACCGCGGCGCGATGAGGTAGAGACGGCCCGCCGGGTGCTGGAGGGCGTCGTCGCCCACGCGCCGCGGCGGAGTAGCGCGCCCGCGCTCACGCTGCTCGCTCTGCTCGCGTGGTGGGAGGGGGACGGGGCTCGCGCGGCCATCCTCCTGGGGCGCGCCGAGCGGTGCGAACCCGGCTACCGATTGGCTGCCCTGCTCCAGCAGGCTGTTGATGTGGGGATGCCGCCGGGCTGGGTTCGGCGGGGGCGCTAGGCTTCCGACACGGGCCCACCTGGGAGTTCACCCGATCGCGTGCGCACCGCTCGGGCGGAGAGATTCGGGACCGGTGGGTACAATATCGGTCTGCCTCTGCGTTGAATCAGTACCTGACGCTGCCGAAAGGTCGTTCGTGTCACCCCACCCTTCCCCTGCTTCGCTTCCGCGCGAGTTCGACCATGCCGCCCTACGGGATCTCGTCCGCGTCGGACGGCTCGACGGGACCGTGAGTGTGACTCAGGTCCAGGCGGCATGCGAGGAGGCCGGTGTGGTCGTTCAGCGGAGGTCCACCGTGCAGCGCGCGCTCGAAGGTCTGGGGATCACTGTGAAGGCTGATACGGCTCGCTCGACTCGCGTTGCAGCGGCTACCAGCCGACGCGCAGCCTCGACCACCGTGACCGCAGAACCTGCGACGGCCCCGGCCGCGAAGCGGGCGGTCCGCAAGGTCGTCGACGCTGCGGGATCGACCGCCGTGGTAGAGCCTGTCACCGCGGAGCCCACCGAGGTTGCAGCGCGAACCGAGACCACCGGCGCCCAGCGTCGTGCTGGCGCGCTCGCCGACGCGGCTGCGCTGCGCAAGGCGCGGGCGAAGGCGGCGGCGGGACCCGCCGACGAGACTGCGGCCAAGGCGTCCGGAGCCAAGGCGCCCGGAGCCAAGGCGCCCGGAGCCAAGGCGCCCGGAGCCAAGGCGCCCGGAGCCAAGGCGCCCGCGAAAACGGTCAGCCGGGCGGCGGCCGCGAAGGCTGCCAAGGCACGTGATGCCGTCGAGGCCGGGCATGACGCGGTCGAGGAGGAGGACGTCGCCATCGAAGAGCTCGAGGTCCCCGCAGACCTCGGGGCGGTCGTCCCGGTGCTCGCCGGAGTGATCGAGGTCGAGGACGAGGCCACCGCCGAGGACGACGCCGGCTATGTCTACTCGGACGCGGACGACGACGACGCCCCCGCGCAGACCGTCATTACGGCCGGTGCGACCGCTGACCCGGTCAAGGACTACCTCAAGCAGATCGGCAAGGTCGCGCTGCTGAACGCCGAGCAGGAGGTCGAGCTCGCGAAGCGCATCGAGGCCGGCTTGTTCGCGGAGGAGAAGTTCAATGCGGGTCTCGCGATCGAGCCGAAGATGCGCCGTGAGCTCGAGTGGATCGCGAACGACGGGCGGAACGCCAAGAACCACTTGCTCGAGGCGAACCTTCGCCTCGTCGTCTCGCTCGCCAAGCGGTACACGGGCCGAGGCATGCTCTTCCTCGACCTGATCCAGGAAGGCAACCTAGGCCTCATCCGCGCGGTCGAGAAGTTCGACTACACCAAGGGGTACAAGTTCTCGACCTATGCGACGTGGTGGATCCGGCAAGCGATCACCCGCGCGATGGCCGACCAGGCACGCACCATCCGGATTCCGGTGCACATGGTCGAGGTCATCAACAAGCTTGCGCGGGTGCAGCGCCAGATGCTCCAGGACCTGGGACGTGAGCCCACCCCGGAGGAGCTCGCCAAGGAGCTCGACATGACCCCGGAGAAGGTCGTCGAGGTCCAGAAGTACGGCCGCGAGCCGATCTCGCTGCACACTCCCTTGGGCGAGGACGGCGACAGCGAGTTCGGCGACCTGATCGAGGACTCCGAGGCCGTCGTCCCGGCCGACGCGGTGAGCTTCACGCTGCTCCAGGAGCAGCTCCACGCGGTGCTCGACACGCTCTCCGAGCGGGAGGCCGGAGTCGTCTCGATGCGGTTCGGCCTCACCGACGGCCAGCCGAAGACGCTCGACGAGATCGGGAAGGTCTACGGCGTCACCCGCGAGCGGATCCGCCAGATCGAGTCCAAGACGATGTCAAAGCTGCGTCACCCGAGCCGCTCGCAGGTCTTGCGCGACTACCTGGACTGACATGACCGGATTGCGCGCCGCGGGTCCGACCGTGTCGCGTGGGTATGTCGCGGCCGCTGCGGTCGCGCTGGTCGCGCTGGTCGCGCTGAGCGGGTGTGACGGCGGTCCCACTGTCCCGAGCGGAGCCGCCGCATCGGCGTCGTCCACCGGCACCACTGGCTCGGTGCCCACCAGGACGGCCCCCTTCACGCCGCCGACGACGATCGGCAGTACCCCGTCGACGACCTCCGCCGCGACTGCTGCGCCGAGCCCGACGCCGATCGTCCCGACCTTCGTCTGGGAGGTCCGCACCGCGACCGCCGCGGATCTCGGCTCGTCCTGGCACCGGGGCTGTCCGATCGGGCCGGAGAGCCTACGCGTGGTGGCGGTGTCGTACTGGACCTTCGAGGGCCGGGTCGAGACGGGCGAGCTCGTGCTCAATGCCGCGATCGCCGAACGCGCCCAGCGCGCCTTCGCCCGTCTCTTCGAGCTCAGGTTCCCGATCCGGCGGATCCGGAACGTCGCCGAGTACGCGAGCGACGACAGCGCCTCGATGGCAGCGGACAACACCTCGGGCTTCAACTGTCGCCTGATCGGGAACGGGTCCCGCAGCTGGTCCAACCACGCCTATGGGCGCGCCATCGACGTCAACCCGGTCGAGAACCCCGATGTGTTGCGCGGCACCGCCCTGCCCCCGGCGGGCGCGCCCTACCTCCATCGCGCCGACCGCCCAGGCCTGCTCGTCAGCGGAGGACCGGCCCTGGCGGCGTTCACTGCGGCCGGGTTCAGCTGGGGTGGTCGCTGGAGCAGCCCCGACTACCAGCACGTCGAGATCCCACGTTGATCGGAGGTACCGATCCGGCGTAGCCGTCCGATGGCTTCGGCGGTACGGTCTCGGGCCGGGAGGCTGACGCTAGGAGTCGCTGGGCATGACGACGTTCATCCGCGTGGTCGTGGCCGGCAGCTCCGAGACGGCAGCTCCGAGACGACAGCTCCGAGACGGTTCAGAGAGTCGGGTTCGCTCCGTGCTGCTCGGTCAGGCGCTGCGTCTCGTCCTGGACATCGAGTGCGAGGCTGGAGAGGGCGGGCGCGTGCTGGCGGGCGTGGTGAGCGCAGAACAGGAGCTCGCCGGTGGCCAGGACCACTCGGACGTACGCCTGAGCGCCG